>JBILQT010000077.1:0-27277 GCA_044373065.1 Sandaracinaceae bacterium | reverse complement strand
CTTCTGGCTCGCGAAGAGATCAGCCATCCACGGATCCTCTCCGCTGAAATAGTCTTTCCCAGCGGCAAACTGCGCGAGAACGTGGGGCGAAGACACGAGCAATCCGAGACCCGCCGCATAGAGTTCACTTGTTGAAGTCATACGTTCCTACGTCTGAGGGCGAGCGAAGAAGCACCACCAGCCAAAACGTCCTCTTCAACACCTCGCGATTCCTCATCGCGACCTCCTCCAGCAACACGAACGACGTGGCCCGCGAGGGGCCCCACACGGGGCGGAGTCTCACTCAGAGCGCGGCGCGCAGGTGCACTTGTTTTCCCTCCCGTGCGAACAAACAGCCCCAAGACGCCTCGCGAAGCATCCCGACGCCCAGCGATCACATCCAACCGGCAACGCGCTGCCCCTCTCGACCTCGCGCGACTCCCGCGCAGTCTCCGAGCGTCAAAAACGGAAAACTTTTCCGTTCCCGCGCAGCCGAACGCCGAAAAACGGAAATCTTTTGCGGTTCTGAGCGCCCGAACGCCGAAAAACGGAAATCTTTTGCGGTTTTGGGCGCCCGAAACTCGAAAAACGGAAATCTTTTGCGGTTCTGAGCGCCCGAACGCCGAAAAACGGAAATCTTTTTCGGTTTTGAGCGCCCGAAACTCGAAAAACGACAAATTTCTGTCGTCCGGCGCCTCCGAAACCCGCAAAACAACAAAACCTTTGCGGTTTTGGGCGCCCGAAACCCGAAAAACGACAAATTTTTGTCGTTCGGAGCCGATTTTCGGCTGAAAAACGCAAAAAGTTTCTCGTTTTGAGCTCGATCACGGCGCGAAAGGGCAACGCGGAGGCGTTTTTCGTGCTCGGCGCCGTCCAAAACGCAAAAAGTTTCCGTTTTTGAGCTCGATCACGGCGCGGGAGGGCAACGCGGAGGCGTTTTTCGCGCTCGGCGTCGTCCAGAACGCAAAAAGTTTCCGTTTTTGAGCTCGATCAAGGTGCGGAAGGGCAACGCGGGGGCGTTTTGCGCCATCCGCGCCGTCCAAAACGCAAACGGATTCCGATCTCGCAGGTCGTGAGCGCGCGAAACGACAACGGGTTCGCGCTCCACTGCGAGCAAGTGCCCGCCGCCGTCGGGAACATCCAAGCGCGTGACACGCGCAGGGAGGAACGACCGCCGAATGAGCGCACGGCGCGACAACGAACGGGATTCACAGCGATCTGGCAGTTAAGGGCTCCAGTAACTCCCCGCCCTCCCCCGCCTCCTCGAGCGCCTTCGTCATCACCTCGAGCAAGCGCTCACGGACCCCCAAGTAGAAAACGACGTACACGCGCGCTTCATTGACCTCAATCAGAGCGTCCTCCCACTGGCCCTCGATCGGAGTGCCCACGAAGCGAAGCGTCAGGCACATGGGCGCGCCATCACGCACGTCGAACTCGGCGCTTGCACGAAGGGTGTCGCGCAGCGCGGTGAAGACGTGATGTCCGTTGGTTACGCGCGCTTCGTATTCGATGCCCATGGGTGGCCTTGTGTGATGCGCTCACCAGGGAGGCGAGCCGAAGCCAGCTCCGGGAACGCTGAGCTGCACGAGAAACTCTTCGAGCGTCACGCCGAGGTCTGTTTCGGTCGACGGGTCGTGATTCCAGATCATGACGTGACCGCTCTGCGCATCGATGCAGAACGGGTCTGCGTTCCCCATGTCCAGCGCGAAGGGAATCAATCCACGGCGTAGACCCGCGCGACGGAAGCGCTCGCACATCGCAAGGAGCCCGCTCCGGGAAGGCGTCGGGGAAAGGACGTCGCCCAACATGACCTCGTGCTTCCCGTCGAAGAAGAAGTTTCGCTCTGTCGCTCCGCCTGCAACCGTCATGAACAGCTCCCGCAACGAAGGTGGCAGCGGGCCCAACTGCGCCTCTGCCGCAGCAACGTCGGCGGCGGTCACTGGCGTGCAGTTCGTCCAAACGTTTCCGAACGCGTGAACCGTGATTTCAGAAGCCGGGCTCTCTCGCGCCTCCTCAACAATCGGCACGCTCGCCAACCGCTCGCGACTCTTTCCGACGAGGACGAACTGACCTTTCACGATGGCGCCACGCGCGATGGGGAAGTCGTCTTCGAAGAAGAGCGGCCTGGCGCTCTCGCGCAAGGCGACATCCCGTGTGCCGATGCTGACCCCGATGCGCGTCCGGTTTGGTTCCATCGAAATCCACGGCACGCACCGCAAGCCCGACTTCGCATCCGTGCGCGCGAAGCGCTCAAACTCGTGCACGAGCGGAAGGGGCCGCTGCGCCAGCTCTTCGACGAAGCGCTCAAGGTCTGGCTCATGCCAGCCGAGTGACTCCTGCGCACGCGTGAGAGCGCGCCGCACGATGCCCACGACCCAACGGTGGTTGGTGGCGTGCTCCCGAAGCTCGACGCCATCGACACACAGCAACACTCCGCAAATGCCGAGACAGTTCACCGTCCTTCCGTGCGCCTCACGAGACGGCAACGAGTCCGAGATGTCGACGAGCAACTTTCGAAACGGAGCCTCGATCTTCCGGCTCTTGATCCAAAGCCGTATCGGCTCGCCCACAACAAAGAGCGCACCGTTGGTATCGCGGTACGAAGGGCCGCCGCGGGCGTAGATTTGAAAGTCGACCAGTCGCACGTTCCTCACTCCCGATGATGCGCAAGCCGCGATCGAATTCGGAACGCCTCAGAGGCGCGCAAGCCAATCATCCGCAGGCATCAGCGTCACCAAGGACACCGACAGCTTCTCGTACTCCACGTGCAGCACGCCCCCATCGACTTCGTGTTTGGTCCACTTCGGAAGCTTCCGCTTCATCATGCCGCTGAATCCGCCGCCGCCGGTTGAGATCGGCTCGCCGAGACATGCGCACGCGCGAGCCTGAGACATACCGAACTCCAACCCATGAGGCAGGTCTGGAAAGCTCGCGAAGCCGTCGCGGCCGGCGGGGTAAAGGTGCGCCGCCACCGCGACGAAGCCAGACCGCTTGAGTCGTTTCGGGAGCATGCGCGCGTGCTCAAACGCGATGGAGTAGCCATCGGCTAGCGCAGACGCATACGCGGAGTTGCGCTCGGGGTCAGTCTTGTAGTTGGGCTTCACCAAGAGAGCCGCTTCGACCGCCTTCGCCGATGCGCGTGTGACCACCAACTCGAGGATCTTTTCGTAGAGTCCAACCACAGGGCGACGGTGCACGTTCGGCGCGGGTGCGTCTACAGGCACACTCGACTTTCACCCGCACTCACGCTGCACTCATCCCCATGCTCGGCGCGCTCCTCCGCCTCTTCACGCCCCTGCCAACGCTTCACTGCCCGTGCTGCCTGACCCTCGTCGCGGCATCGGAAGTGGACGCGCTTGAAGTGCGTGTGGGCGGCGTGCCATGGGGCCTTGGTTGGTCGAACTACTACGCGCGCGAAGGAAGACTCCAATGGGCGTGTCGCGCGTGCGTGACCTCAGGTCGTGCGGTGCACGCCGACCCGACGCGGCAGCGCTACCTCGACTCTCCGCCCTTCCTCGCCTACTTCGACATCACCAAGACCTGTGAGGATTGCCGAGAGGCGTGTGTGTTCACGCGCTCCGAGCAGGCGTTCTGGTACGAGGAGCGGAAGTTCTGGGTGCAGTCTCAACCTCTCGCATGCGCGCCTTGTCGGAAGGCGCGGCGAAGGCGCAAAGGTGCGCTGCAGGCGTATGAGGCGAAGCTCGCTCTGCTCGACAAGACCGATGCTGCGCAGTGGCTTGAACTGGCGGAGTTGCTTGAGGTTGCGGGTCGCTTTGAGCGCGCGGCGGAGTATCGCAATCGGGCGCGCAAGTTGATGCCGCCACTGCGCTGAGCGCGAATGATTCCGCATCCGATTCCGGTTAACTTTGCGCGAATGCGACCGCTCGCCCTCGCCGCACTGCTCACCCTCCTCTTCGCCGCCACCGCCACGCGCTCACGCGGCCAAGACACTCCGGATGACCTCGTCGCGAGCCACGAGCGGGCAGCCTACGGAATGGTGCGCATCGAGAGTTCGAATGCCGCCGCGGTCACGGCAACGGGGTGGCTTCTCGAGCAGCGTGAGGGCGTGCGGCCTGTGGTGATCACGAACGCGCATGTCGCCGAAGCGATTCCGATCCCACTCTTCCCCGAGGTGATCTTCTACCAAGGCTCTGCGCAGCCTCCGGTGCGGCTTCGCGGTCGCTTTGTGTATGCGTCGGATGCAATCGACTTCGCTGTCATCGCGCTCAACACAGACCCTCCGAGCGCCGCCAGCGGCCCACGCGCGCTCTCGATCGAGACAGCGGACGTGCGGCGCGGCGAGCGCATTGTGTTGGGAGGAAACCCGAACGGCTGGGAGTTTCAAACCACCGAGGGCGTCGTCTCCGGCATCGCCCCGTCGAACCCGGCCTGCGGCCGCGCGCGCAACTGCATCATGGTGGACGCGGCCTCGATGTCGGGGAGCTCCGGCGGGCCTGCGCTGAACCGACGAGGACGCGTCATCGGCATGCTCTGGGGCGGCCAAACGTTCCTTCACGCCTTCGGCCTGCGCATCGACAACCCAGCCTTCTCCTTCCTCATCCATGCGCGCGTACTGGAGGATGAACTCGCGACCATCGCACGGCGCGGACGGCGGTAGCCGTTACCCCGAACGCGGTCGATTGCGCGGGCGGGCGTTCGGCCTGCCTCCGACGCTCCGCGTCCTAGCTAGGTATGATGCGTCGATGGCGACCTTTGACTCTGCCTTGAACCTCGTGAGGGGCACGTGCGCCGCGCTCCTGGGCTCGTTCGCCGTCGGCTGCGAGGGGACACCGCCGCCCCGGACCCCGGTCGAGGCCGACCGCTGGCTGGGCGAGGATCGCGTCGCGACGTTCGAACTGCACGTCGAGCACATCGCGTCGATCGCGTCCCTGTCGACGGCGGGGCTCGCGCGGCTCGGAACCACCTGGGAGGTGGAGCTGGCCGACGTCGAGCGTCGCTACCGAGACGCGGTCAGCCGCGACGACGCCTACTACGCGCTCGTCGCGCTCAAGAACAGCCTGCATGACGGGCACGCGTTCCTCGTGGCCGACGCGCTCGCGCCCGAGGCTCCGAGCGTCCGACTGCCCGTCTCGATCCGCGTCGAGTACGACGGGGCCGACGCGAGGTACGTGGCTCGCGCCGGCGGCCCGCTGCCGGCGGGCAGCCTCGTGCTCGCGATCGATGACACGCCGATTGAGGCGCTCGAGCGCTCCCATCGCCCGTGGTTCGAAGGTGGGAGCTCGCCCGAGGGGCTGCGCGAAGACATCGCCCGCTGGCTTGCGGTCCGCGACCCGAGGAGAGAGCCCACTCCCGCTCCCGGGGCGACGACAACGCTCCTCGTTCGTGCCGAGGACGGCACTGAGAGAACCTTCTCGCTGCCGTGGGAAGCCGTGGTCGAAGACGCCTTGGCCTGCCCTCCCTACGCGACTCCATGCGCCCCCGACGCCGACGGCGACTACGAAGCCGAGCCGACGTTCGAGGGGCTCGGCTGGTGCGTCTACTCGACCGACGAGCCGGAGACCCGGGTGGTTCGCTACCACACTCTCTACACGCCAGACACGTTCGATGCGCGCGAGCGGGCCTGCCTCGAACAGAAGCTGCCGTACCTCTCGTACCGGCTCACGCTCGACGAAGCCGACGCCCTCGGGCCCCGCGGGCTCCTCGAGCGCGACCAGGGCGAGCTGCTCGATCATCTCGCCCGGGCGGGCGTGCGTCGGGTCCTCTTCGACGTGCGCGAGAACCGAGGAGGCGACTTCGATCCCGTCTTCTTCGGGGCGTTCACGGAGGGCTCGTACGCGCAGCCCCTCAAGAGCTTCGTGTTCGGCGCATATTTCCGAGAGGCTCCCGAGCGCATTGCGGCAGCCAACGTCTACGTCGCGCTCTTGAGCGGAGAGCCGATCGAGGGCGCCGCTTCCCGCATCGAGCAGTACCTGCGGGATACCCCCGGCGCCGAGCGCTCCGAGCCCTGGCCCTTCTACTGCCGGAGCCGGGCGTGCGATTCGTCCGAGGCGACGCTGCGGAGCGAGTCGAGCGTGGTGTTCCGCGCCGCGGTGCTCACCGGGCCACGATGCTTCAGCGCGTGCGACGACTTCGTCGCCATCTTCCGCGACAACGGCATCGCCCAGACGATCGGTCAGCCCACCGGCGCCGGCGACGCGCCCTACTCCTTCGACACGACGTTGGCGCTGGCCGACGGCTCGGAGGCCGCGCTGCGGCTCACCGTCGGCGTGAGCTTTCATCCCGGGACCGAAACGCCCCTCGAAGGCTACCCCGCCACGGTCGACGTCCCGCTGGCCCCGGTCGCCGAGAACCGCGGCGGCCTCGTGCGGGCGGCGCTGTCGCTCGCGCCGTGGTGAAAGGCCCGAGACCGAGAAAAAGTCGAAATCCCGCCAAGAGAGGCACGGGTCCAGGCAGCGCTCGGCGAACGCCCGAGAGATGGCTCCCGTGAAGAGCGAGCGCCGCGTCGGCGCGGTCGCGACAGCCTCTCGTCGAGGTCGACGCCTGCGCTGAGCGTGCTACGTCCGAACATGCGCAACTGTGCCGTAGCCCTCCTCGCAGTTGTCGTGCTCATCTCCACCGGCTGTCCGACCCAGCTTGGGCGCCGAATGAGCGACGGCGGCGTGCTTGAAACCGACGGCGGCGACCGGACGACGGGAGACGGAGGCGTGCTCGAGACCGAGCCCGACGCTCCGTTAGAGGAGACGACGCACGACGACTACGCACCGCCTGAGGTGGTGACCATCGACGAGGGCGCGGGGCCCGTGGAGGCCACCACCGAGATGATCGTCGCGCTGACCGTCGAGGGCGCGGTCACCGCGTCGTGCAGCACGAGCATCGTCTCAGGTCTCTCGCAGCAGCTCGTCAGTGAACTCCAGTGCATGCGGCCCGGCACCTTCGAGTCGATCGCGGGGATCGACAACGTGTCGCTTGGTAGCGCGGCCTCCGAGTGGATGCAGACTTCTGCTGCGCGCGCGCTCCGGCGGGCGGCGGCACGCCGCTCCTCCGCGACGATGTTCATCAACTCAAGCCTGCGCAGCCTGCCGCAGCAGTACCTGCTCTATCGGTGGCAGCGTGTGCGGTGCGGGATTGAAATCGCCGCCGCGCCGGGCCTGAGCAACCACAACGGGGCGCTCGCCATCGACATCGAGTCGAACGCCGCCTGGCGTAGCTCGCTCCAGGCGGAGGGCTTCGCCTGGCTCGGCTCGGGCGACCCGGTGCACTTCGACTACGTGGGTGGCGGCACGACCGACATCCGCTCGCTCTCGGTCCTCGCCTTCCAGCGCCTGTGGAACCGCAACAACCCCAGCGATCGGATCGCTGAGGACGGAGACTTCGGGGCGAGCACCGAGTCCCGGCTGCGCCAGTCCCCTGCGGTCGGCTTCGCGATCGGCGCCTGCGGGTCGCCCCCACCCCCGCCCCCACCTCCTGCCACGACGCCGATCGGTGCAACCTGGGAGCGGCTCGCAGACGGCTCCTATCTTCTCACGGCGCGCAGCGCGAGCTCGGTGGCTACGGCGCGCTTTCTGGTGGACGGGTTCTCACTCGGCGACGCCCCGAGAGGAACGACTGGCACCTATGAACTCCGCTATCGCTTCAGCGACGAGCGCGAGGGCCGCGCCTTCGAGGTCCGCGCGCTCAACGCGGCCGGCGCGCAGGTGGGACGGGCCACGGGCTCCCTCGACTCGGTACCCGGCACGGGCGTGTTCGTGCGGCCCACCGACGCTGGCTCGTGGGAGATCGGCCTCGAGCGCGCGCCATCGGGGGTGGCGAACATCGAGGTTCGCGCCGATGGGTACCTGCTAACCGACAGCGTCTCAAGGTCCACGCGCAGCGCCCGACGCATTGTGACGAGCAACTTCTCTACGCTCGGCGAGCGTAACATCGAGATCCGCACCTACGGCGAGGATGGAATCCTCCGCGGCACGCTCCGGCGAACCGTCACGCTCGCGCGCTGAGGTGGTCCGTGAGTTGCGCGGGGAGAGCTTCTCTGGCGACGGTCTCAATCCTCCACCTGCTCGGCGGCGGCGGTCTCTTTGCCCTCGTGTACGGGCACGGCTCGCTGCTCGCCGAGGGGGTGCACGCCCTCGGTCACGTGCGTTACCAGCCCACGCTCGCCGGACAGCTCTTCGGGGACCACACGCCGATGCCCGCGCTTCTGGGCCTGCTCATCACCGTGACGGTGCTCATGCTGACCGGCTCAGAGGCTCTTCTGGACCAACATCGCCCGCCCGAGGGGGGCGCGATGTCTGGACGACAGCGGCGGGTCTGATGGGTGCCTTCGGCCTCATCCTGGTCGTGACGGCGTTCCTCTGGCGCACGGACTTCGCGATGGTCCCCAAGGAAGACCGGGTGGACCTGCTCTGGCTCTGGAGCATCTCCGGCCTGATGCTGGGTTTCACATCGCTGCTCCTCGTCACCATGCGGCCGGTGTACGGGTGGGTCTTCGGGTTGATTCCCACGGCGCTGTGCATCCTCATGACCTTGCTTCCCTCGGTGCGCCTCTCGGCCCAGAGGCCGGACATGCCGTTTCTCTTCCCGAGACCCGAGTGGGTGCTGCCCGCGATCACGGCGCTCGTCGTGCTCGCTTTCGTGGCGAGGTCGTCGGCGCGGAAGTGGGCGCCCGAGTCCGAGGGTCTGGTGCCCCTCGTGACGGGGATCTGGGCGTGGGTGTTCCTGTCGGCGGTAAACCTTGGACTGATCTTGCCGATGCACCACTTGTGCTGGCATTCGGCATTCCTCGAGGTCCAGGCGCGGGCCGTGCCGCGCGCGGTCTGCGCCTTCGTCGTGCTGTGGGGCTTCCTCCTCACGGTCCAGCACCGACGCTTCCTCCAGATCCGCCGAGACACGATCGGGTGACACACACCTCGCGACCACGGACCTCGACGCCGAACTTGGGCCGTTGACGATAACGCAAGCGTGATTTGCGGCGGCGGAGACGGTGGTTGTGCAGCGGATACCAGAGTCCGTGTCCGATGCAGAGTCCGTGTCTGATTCAGAGTCCGATTCCGCTCACGGTGCTGTGCACGCGACGCTGATGCTGACGGTCGTGACGGCCGCAGCGGATGGGAAGACCGCGCGCGCGATGGACTCGCTCATGCAGCTCTGGAGCGTGCTGTCACCCAGTCCCGCCGCGCGCGCGTCAGCCGCCGCGCCAGAGGCATTCACCGTCGCTTCGATGCGCATGGTGCCGGCGAGGGCAGGATCGCTGCCGAGGGCGCGCTCGTAACAGTAGCGAAGCTGACCTGCCGCGCGCCGCGCGACACCCAGCACGCTCGCTTCATCCAGCGCGCCGTGCGCGGTCGCCGTGACGCGGACCGTTGGAGCGGGACCTCGGAGTGCCGCGCTGCCCATGCCGCCCGCACCCGACCCATAGCCCTGCCCCGAGCCCGTCCCCGCGCCGTGGCCGATGGTGCCGATGTTTCCGATACCGATCGTCGCTTCGCCGCCCTCGCCGCCACGTCGACCGATGCGTTCACCGATGAGACCCAGCCCGCCGAAGCCGAAGACGCGCCCGATCTCGCCCATGCCTGCGGCCGCCAGCGACCTGCGCGCGGCGAGCGCGAGGGCGCGTTGATCGAGCGCATCGAGCGCATTCGAGAGAGCGGTTGCCTCCTCGGCGAAGCGTGTCCCCTGGCTCGGCGCGCTCGCGGCGCGGAGCAACCCACGAGCCTCCTCGCGCACCGCGTCGTCGCCTTCCCACGTGTCGCTCTCGGCGACCGCTTCGAGGCGTGCGATCAGGATGCGCGCGAGCGCAAGGCGCGCCTCGACGTTGGCGGCATCGAGTTCGATCGCGCGTCGGTAGCTCGCCATCGCATCGTCCATCCGATCGAGGTGCTCCTGCACCTTGCCGAGGCGTGTGCGCGCGGCCGCCTCGGGAGCACCGAGCTCGATCTCGCGCCGGATGTCGGGCTCGGCATCGGCCCATCGCTCAAGCGCGACGCGCGCGCGTGCCCGCGTCTCGTGATCGTGGGCCTCGGTGTCCGAGAGCGTGATTGCGTGGCTCGCGGCGGCCTCCGCCTCGACCCAGCGAGACTCCGCGAGCTCCACGTCCGCAAGGCGGCTCCAGGCTGGGCGAAGCGATGCCGCGTCGCCTCCGTCAGCGCCTCGCGTGCAGAGGCACCTTCGCGTGCACCAGCCCCGTTGAGAAGTTCGAGCGCGCGCTCCTGATCGGTCTGACAGCCACCAAGGCAGAGCGCGAGGACAAGGGCGAGTCGAGAAGCTTGAGTTCGCATGCACGCGACCCTCGCCATGCAACCGAGTCTCTTCCCACACGCTGATCGAGCCGAAGCGCGCATTCTCCTTCCCCGCTGTTCATCAAAACCATCGAGCGAAAAATGGAACCCAATCACTGGCGTCTTCAAGTTCTCGTCGGCGCTGCGAAGATCGAACACAAGGGTGTCGGCGTGTTGGACGAAGTCGCGTTCGCTGACTGGCTTCACGTGGAGCAAATGACCGACGACACATGGTGGTTTCGTGTTGGTGATGCGCAGCTTCACGTGACCGTTGTTTCCGGAGCGGCGCCTCGTGTGGACGTGGTTCGCGGAGCGTTTGGCGAGGTGAGCGGGAAGACGGAGGAGTGGAACCCGGCACCGCCCGGCGGAGAGCCTTAACCGTCACTACGCCGCAAACTTCGCAAGCTTCTTCATCACGCCCTTTCGATGCGCCTCGACGATCACGAGCCTTCCATCGCGCTCGATGATCTTCTCCGCCTTCATCCGCTTCTTCATCCAACCCTCAACGAACGCGGGTGCATATCCGCCCGTGTTGATGCCGCTGCAGAGCGCGATGAGATCCGGATACGCGTGGAGAAACGCTTCGGGCCGCTTCACCAGGTGCGCGCTCGCGTAGAGGTCGAAGAGCACGTCGTAGACGAGGTAGGACTTCTCTTCGGTATGCAGCACGAAGTAGCTCTTCTCGACCGCAATCGCGCGCAGGAGCCCACGCAAGCCCGACTCCATCATCGCTGGCTCGGCCGACACGGCGACGAGCTTCGCGAGCGGTGCTGAGAACGCGCTCTTCTCGATCATCTCGAGCACGGCTTCGAGGTCTTCCTTCGACGTGTCGAAGTCACTCTCGGGGACGAGCCCTCGCAAAAACGTCTCGAAGTCCGGCGCGAGGAAGGTCACGCGATAGCCGCGCTCCTGGTCGACGTGCACCACGCTCGGCTCGCCCTTGGGGCCGCATGCACGGTAGTCGAGCATGATCATGTCGTGGCCCGCGGAGGGGCAGTCGCAGATGCAGATACCAAACGTCGGGTAGCCCCACTCCGACTGCATGAACTTGCTGCCTTGCCCACCGAGCAGCGCGCAGGGCTTGTCGCGACCGATGCCGAAGATGCCCGTGACGGCGACGTGGTCTTCCGCCCAGCTCGTGGGCGTGGTCGTTGGAAAGCACGAGCGCGAGGGCATGCCGCCGTTCTGCACGCGCATCAGCGCGACGTACGCGGCGGGCAATCGAAACCCGAGCTCAAGCTCGACCGAGCGAATCAAGTCGGGCGTGATTGGGCCTTCGACATACGACTCGCGTGCGTAGTCCGAGTCCTCCCAGAAGTTGGTGAAGTCGAAGTCTTCGAGCATCGCGCTGCTTGAACCGAAGAGACGATGGAGGCCATCGGGCTCGGCCCAGCTCGCCCACAGAGGCGCATGCAGCACGACATCGCTTCGCTCGCGCACTACCCTAGCCACGCATGATGAAGCCGATCGTGAAGTACCGACGCGGGTACTGCTGGCGATGCGATGACGTCGTAGAGATTCAAGAACCCTGGCCGCACTGGCAGAAGGTGAAGATCGCGTGGTTCTGCGTGATCGGCGTCATCACATTCGCCTTCCCCATCATGGCCTCCGACTACTGCATGATGATCCCAACGATGATGGCGATCATCATCGCGGGGAGCCCCATCTTCCGCTACGCGAGTGAGCTTCCAAGCTGCTGCACGTGCTCGGCTGTGCTCGACCCCAAGCGCCATGCGGGCACAGGTGTTCGCGCGAAAGAACCGAAGTCCTCCACGTAGTGCCGCGTCCGATTCAGAGTCCGCATGCGATGCTCGCCGCATGCCTCGCGCAACGCCCATCGCCTCGGTGCTCCTCGCCCTCCTCGCCCTCGGTTGCGAAGAGCCACCAGCGAGCGCCGACGCATCGCTGTTGGACGCAGTCACAGCCACCGACTCAGCCTCAGCCACCGACTCAGCCGCGGCCACCGACTCAGCCTCGGCCACCGACACCGGCGCAGTCGCAGCCTCCGACACAGGCACGGTCGCAGACGCAGCCTCCGAATCCGTCCCCGATGCATTCACGGCACCGGACGCATTCACTGCCCCAGATGCGTACTCGCCACCGGACGCCTTCACCCCACCCGACGCATTCACGCGCCCCGACGCCTTCACCCCGCCCGATGCGGGCACGCCCCCGCGCGCCGATCTCCACGTCCACATCGAGGTCAGCAACACCTGCGTCATGACGGTCACGCCGCGCGAGGTCTCGGTGCCGCCCAACCAAACGCTCTACCTCGACTGGCACAACCACAGCCGCGCCTACCCGATCGATGTGTGGATGAGCTACGGCGGCGGCTACACCGACCTCGCACCCGGCGCGACATGGGATGAGCCGATCGGCCACTGCAGCACGCCCTTCGTGGGCGACGAGTACGCCGACATCACGACCGCATGCTCGTCGTTCCGCTTCCTCATTCACTGCCGGTAAAGACAGCCCGGCCGACACAAAGCTCCCCGTCGCGCCCAAAGAGGCGCACATAGGGAGACGAAATGAGTGACGCGCCCGAATCTGAGCTCCGCATCGAAGGCATGACCTGCGTTCGCTGTGCTGCGCGTGTCGAGAAGGCGATGAAGAGCGCCACGGGGATTGAGGACGCGAAGGTCGACCTCGTGCGCGAGCGTGCGCTGGTGCGCGGCGATGCGAGTGCGCTGCGCGCGGCGATGGCGGCGGTGGAGAAGGCTGGCTACGTCGCGGTGCTGGAGGATGGGAGCGCCAAGTCGAAGGCCGTGCATGTCGAGGTGCGTGGTGCGGTCGCGCTCGCGATTGGCCTCGTGCTCGTCTTCGCGCGATTCGCGATCCCTGCGCTCGAAGCCATGCCGATGTGGGTCGACGCAACCGTGGCAACGCTCGCGGTGTTCGCGCTTGGTCATGCGCTCTTGCGACGCGGCTTGCTCGACCTCGCAGCGCGCGCGCCGGGGATGGATTCACTCATCACGCTGGGTGCATTGAGCGCGCTTGGGCTCGCCTGGGCGTCGCTTGTCTGGCCTGCGCATCACGGCATGAGTCACGGGCACTCCGATGCCTCGATGGCCGCGCTCATCCTCGGCGTGGCGCTCTTCGGCAAGCAAATCGAAGCGCGTGCGAAGCGCGCGGCGAGTGCCTCGCTTGAAGGGCTCTTGCAGTCGCTGCCACGCACGGCGCGCGTCTCGCGTCATGGGCAGGAGGCAGACATCCCGCTCAGTGAAGTACGTCCCGATGACGAGCTCATCGTCGGCGCGTTTGCTTCGGTGCCGGTGGATGGCGTTGTGATCACGCCGAGTGAAATCAGCGTCGACGAATCCATGCTCACTGGCGAGACAGAAGCCGTAGAGGTTCTCGCCGAAGGCGTCGTGCGCGGCGGGACGCTCAACCTCGGCAAGCCCTTTCGCATGCGCGCAACGCGCCTCGCACATGACTCCGAGGCAGCGCGCATGGCGCGTCTCGTGGCCGATGCGAAGACCTCGAAGAGCCCGCTCGTGCAGCTCGCGGACAAAGTCTCCGCGGTGTTCGGGCCAGTCATCATCGGCAGCGCCGTGCTCACGGCGATCGGCTGGATGGTGCAAGGCACAGCGCCACTCGATGCCATCCGCATGGGTGTCGCCGTGCTCGTCGTCGCGTGCCCGTGTGCGCTCGGCTTGGCCACGCCCGTTGCCGTGACGGTGGCGCTCGGCACCCTCTCCTCCCGCGGCATCTTGGTGCGCGATGTCGCCGCGCTCGAAGCGCTGCCGCGCGCCAAATCGATCGTGCTCGACAAGACAGGCACGCTGACCGCGGGCTCGCCGCAGGTGGTTCACATCGAGCTTCTGGATGCGACGCAGACGGAGTCGACGGTGCTCGCGTTGGCCGCTGCGATTGAAGCCGAGAGCCAGCATCCGATCGCGCGCGGCATCTTCAGCGCAGCGATGTCACGCGGCTTGAAGGTGGAAGCCTCTCACGAGGTGGAAGAGCTTCCAGGGCATGGCATTCAGGGACTCGTGGGCGCGCAGCGCGTGAAGTTGGAAGCTGCGCCGCATGTTGATAGCGCCGATGGCGCGACACGCATCGCAATGCGTGTTGATGATGTGCATGTCGCCACGCTCTCGTTGCGCGATGCCCTTCGCCCCGAGGCGAAGGCGTTCATCACGGCGATGCAGGCGCGTCATGTGCGCGTCTCGTTGCGCAGTGGCGATGCCGAAGATGCAACGCAGGCCATCGCGAGAGAGCTCGGCATCACGGATGCGAAAGGTGCGCAGAAGCCCGAAGACAAAGTGCGCGATGTCTCGGAGGCAGCGCATGTCTCGGTGATGCTCGGCGATGGCGTGAACGACGCGGGCGCGATGGCGAAGGCCGATGTGGGCATCGCTGTCGGGGCGCGTGCTGCGCTGCCGGTCGAGGCCGCGAGCATCGTGCTCTCGCGCGGCGACCTCACGCTCGTGAGCGACACGTTCACGATGGCGCATCGCCTGCGTCGCATCGTGCTTGAGAACCTCACGATGGCCTTCGCCTACAACCTCCTCGCCGTGCCCTTCGCCGCGTTCGGAAACTTCGAGCGCATCGGAGGCGGCGCGATGGCGGCGGTCGCGATGAGCGCGAGTTCGCTGCTCGTCGTGCTGAATGCACTGCGCCTTCGTCGCCCGCCCTCGTGAAGACATCTCCCCTGCGAGGGACTTCGCTGTAGAGTCTCCCGCATGAACTTCTCGACGCTGACGAATGAAGAACGCCTCCTCCTTGGAGCGCTCATCCGCTTGATGGTGCGCGCCGATGGCCAGTTCTCTGAGGCTGAGGAGGCGATGATCTCGACGATCGGCGACGAGCTCACGACGGAGGCGAGCGCGACGCACGACCGCGGCCGTGCGCTCTGGGCGGCCGTCTCCGAGTCGGCGCAGCACTTCCCCACCGACGCATCGATTCGCGCGGCCATCCCCACCGTGACGCGGCCTGAGGCGCGCGAGCTCATCTTCGCGGTCCTGCATGGTGTGGCCTCGGCCGAGACCATCTCGCTCGCCGAGCGGACGATCCTGGACGCGCTGCGTCTCGCATGGTCGCTCAAAGACGAAGGCTGAGCTTCCATCCCATTGATTGATGCGGGCCGAGGCTCGCGGTCCAGGATTCAGAGGCGCTGAGTCAGCGCGAGGAGAGCACGATGCAAGGTGGATTCGGTCAACCGCCAGGGGGCGGCAACGGAGGCGGTTTTGGTCAGCCTCCGCAGGGTGGTTTCGGAACGCCTCCTCCGCAGCAAGGCGGCTTCGGTGGCAACACCCCGCCTCCCCAAGGCGGCTTCGGTGGCAACACCCCGCCTCCCCAAGGCGGCTTCGGCGCGCCTCCGCAGCAGGGCGGGTTCGGTGGAAACACGCCGCCTCCGCAGGGTGGCTTCGGTGCGCCCCCACAAGGTGGCTTCGGCGCGCCTCCACAAGGCGGCTTCGGTGCACCTCCGGCAGGTGGCTTTGGTCAGACAGGCGGTGCGCAGCACTCCGGATTTGGTCCACCGCCCGCAGGCGGGCCCTCTGTCGGCGCACCGCCACCGCCCCCGATGGCCGGTGGTCAGCCACCTTCGGGCGGAGAACCGCCGAACAACATCGGCCTCATCCTCGCAGGGCTCTGGCTCGCGGCCGGCATGCTCGGCTGCTTGGGCACAGGCGTCGGCGCCGCAATGCTCAGTGAGAGCGATGCCGTGGTCATCTCGTACCTCGGTCTTCCGCTCTTCGCGGGCGGCGCTAGCGCGATGATCATCGCTCCCTTCCTTCGCACCAAAGGCGCGCCCGCAGCGATCGGCGCACCGCTTGGCTGCGGATGCGTCGGCTTCCTCTTCGCCATGGTCTCGATCGTCGTCTTCTACCAGGCCATCTGGCCCTCGCTCTGAACGAGCGACCCCTGAAAGCAAAACGGGACTCACTCACGTGGGTCCCGTTCTCGTTTCCGTCTCGGAAGGTTCAGCGGTCGGCCGCGCAGAAGCGACGGGGCGAGGTGTCGACCACCTCGGCGTAGAGGCCGTCCTCGAAGGTCATCGCATCGATGCACTGGTAGTTCGCGCGGCAGTCGCCGTTGCTCGTGCAGGGACGCATGCACGCGACCACCGAGAGGCGCGGCTCGGCCGGATTGAAGCGCACGCAGACGGTGTTGTCTGGGCACTGATCTGGCTGGCAATCGAAGACGATGCAGGCACCGCTCGGCTGTGTGATGTCGCAGAAGCGATCGCCGTTAACGGAGCAGTTCGCGGCCGAGGAGCACCCGTCCCCAATGCGCGGCGAGCACGCGACGGCGAGCGCGCTGAATGCAATGGCGAGAAGGACGATGGCTCTCATGGCGGCGCGGACAGTAGCGAGCTTTTCGCCCGGCGCCATGCCGCACACGCTTTCCCTCCAGGCATTTCGCGAAGCGGATACGATGTGCGCATGCAGCGATGGTTGGCTCTAGCCTGTGTGGTTGCTTCGGGATGCGTCATCAACCGGACCGATCTCTCGACCCCCGACGACACGGGCCCCCCGTCGATCGACACGGCGAGCGACGCGTTCGTAGAGGCTGCTGATGCGGCGGATGCGCGCATCCCCACCGACGTTCGGCCCGACGCGACCACGCCACCTCCCGACTCCCCGCCACCCGACGCGTTCACCTGCAATGAGGGAGACCTGCGCTGCAACGGCGACCTCGTCGAGTACTGCAACATGGAGATGTGGACGCGCCGCGCAGACTGCGCCCTTGGCTGCCTTCCGGACGGCATGCCGCGCTGCCGCCCCTTCATCCCCTCGACGGTAGGCGCGAGCGAGCTCAACGGAAGCCTCGACCTTAACCTTTCCGACACCGCACCCGATGGCACCCGTGTCGTCTATCGAATCAACACCTCGGTCTGCAACAGCATCACAGGGGTCGGCGCAGCGCCTATTCCGATCGCTGCGGGCACCGTGCGCGCGGTCGGGGCCAACTGTGTGCTCTCGGTTCGCTCGCTGACTGTCGGCGGGGAGAACATCTTGCTGGGGGAAGGCACGCGCCCCCTCATCATCCTGGCAACGGAGACGATCACGATCGACACCTCGGCCCGTGTGACGGTTGGCGCACTGACCTTGACCGCCAGCGACACCGTTCCTCGATCAGGCACGTTCTCGCGCGAGGGCGCGGGGGCGAATGCGACAACAAGCGGTCTTGGTGGGCCAGGTATGTCCGATGGGGGTCCGGGTGACGGAGGCGGAGGCGGAGGCGGCTACTGCACCGCGGGCGCATTGGGAGGCACCGGCGCATCGACGGGCAGCGGCGGTCTCGCGGGCGAGGTCTGGGGTGTGGACGGAACCGAGGCTGGCGCCATCGACCGACGTCTGCTTCGCGCGGGCTCGCGCGGTGGCGATGGAAGCCCAGGCACTGCATCGGCCGGAGGAAGAGGCGGAGGTGGCGGAGGCGCCGTGCAGCTCTCCGCGGGCCGCAGCATCACAGTCCTTGGGAGTGTCGCGGCCTTGGGTGGCGCAGGCGAAGGCGGAACCATCTCACCCACCAGTGCAGGCGCAGGCGGCGGTGGTGGCAGCGGTGGGATGATCCTCGTCGAGGCGCCGAGCGTGAGCGTGCGCGACAACGGCTTGCTCGTCGGCGGTGGCGGTGGTGGTGGCGGCTCCTGCTGGGTACGGCCCGACGGTGGCCCTGTGACCAGCAACGAAGGGGAGCACGGAGATAACGGTGGCACGGCGGCCACGGGCGGCGTCGGCGGCGTGTGTGGCGCGACCGTAGGCGGCACCGGCGGCGCGGCCACAAGCGCGACCACCCCCGCAGAGCCAGGCATCCCCTCCTTCAACGGCGGCGGCGGCGGCGCAGGCGCAGGATGCGTTTCGATCCGCACCCGCAGCGGCGCTGCATTCCCCATGGCGGCCGTCCCCAGGTTGCCCGCAGTCACCGCGACAGGAACCGTGATCGGCTCGTAGAGGTCTCTATCGCCCGCACATCACCCCGCGCATACTGCGCGCCCGATGTCCGTGACCCAGACGCCTACGACCGAGGCAGACGCGACGCCCAAGTCTTCGCTCCGGCGCCACCTCTCCCTTGAGCTGCTCGACAACCGCTACCCGTCCCTCCACGGCCTGCGCGTCCTCGCGATCTTGAGCGTCATTCAGTACCACGTGACCTGGATCTTCACGGGTGAGCAGGGTGTCCCGCTCGACATCGACTTCGTCGCCGCATCGCTCTCGGTCTTCTTCGGGATGGACCTCTTCTTCATCCTGAGCGGCTTCCTCATCGGCGCGATTCTCCTTCACTCGCTTGCGCAGTCGGGCACGCAGAACATCCGCCGCTTCTACCTGCGTCGCATCTTCCGCACCTTCCCCTCCTATTGGGTCGTGCTGACGATCCTCGTGCTCGCCTTCCCGCTCACCGATGGGCAGCGCGAACACCTGCCCTACGAGTACCTCTACCTGACGAACTTCATGCCGCTTCTGCGCACGGAGATCATCATGTTCTGGGGTTGGTCGTTGAGCCTCGAGGAGCAGTTCTACTTGGCCGTGCCGCTGCTCTTCTTTGTGCTGCACAAGCTCCCGCACGACCGTGCGCGCATCTACATGCTGCTCGCGCTCTGGCTTGTGCCGCTTGGCATTCGGCTCTTTCTCTTCTTCGCCTACGCGCCGTGGAACGACTTCCTCCTCTACGACACGCTCTACTTCCGCACGCCCACGCGCATCGACCCGATCGTCTGCGGCATACTGCTCGCCATCGTGCACGTGCGTTACGGCGAGCAGCTCACGAAGTGGCTTGAGCATCCCTTCCACCGCGCGCTCCTCGCTGTCCCCGCCTGTGCATTTCTCTGGGTGCTCCTCCAGCCCACGATGTTCGGCGTCGACCACGTGCAGCTCCTTCACGTCTTCTCGTGGGGCACGTTCACGAGCCTGATGTACTTCCCCGCGCTCATCCTCCTGCTCCACGGCGGCGACGGATGGATTCGTCGTGGGCTCTCACACCCGATCTTCCGCTACGCGGCAACCGTCGGCTACGGCGTCTACCTCGTGCACATCCCGCTCATCGACCGCATCGCCGTCCCCGTCGCGCACGCGATGATGCGCGAGGGCATCTCGCTTCTCATCATCTGGCCCCTCGCCTTCACGTTCGTCACCGTCACATCGTTCGCGATTGGCTACGTGATGCACCTGGTGATCGAGAAGCCCTCGATGCGCATTCGGCAGTGGCTCGCTGCGTAGGACGCCTACGGATCATACGGAACGCCGAAGCCCAGCTCAGGCGGCGTCACCTCGGCGTAGCCGCCGCTTGTCTCGTGAATCCAGCGAACCTCCTCGAGGTTGCTCTCGAACTCGAAGCGGGCTGATCGCGGGCGCCCGTCGGGCAACACAGAGAGCACAGTCGTGCGCATGCCTGGCAGCTCGAAGACTTGCCCCTCCGCAACGCGATGCTCATCGAGGAAGAGGTTCCCTTCGCCAGCCGGGTAGAGCCCGTTCTCCTCCGTGCCGCGCAGCTCAATCACGTTCGGCTCGGGGCGCAGCGCAAGCACATGGTTCGCGTGCGAGAGGATGCGGTAGCGCTCCGGCAGCGCACCCGAGGCCGTGATGGAGAAGGGAAGAAAGAACCCTCCGCCGACCACACGCATGGCGACAACCTCACCGAGCGCATCCTCCCCCAAGCGCTCCTGAACACCATCCACAGCCGCATCGTGCGTCCACGTCGAGAGAAAGAACGAGCGTCCCATTAGAAACGAGACGCCCGGGCCATGCACAAAGTGCAGGAAGGCGAGCGCCATCGCCGCAAGTGCCTGATGCTCGGCGGCACCGCGACGCGCCGGGAGAGCCTTGGGGAACCAAGCCGTGTCGATCACGATGGCGATCACCGGCGCAAAGCCCAGCATGCTCGCGCCAAGCAAGCGCGGTGAGGGCACCACGGCAAGCACCGGCGCAAGCGCGAGAAGTGCGCCGAGAAGGAGCCAACGCGCCTGCCGCTTCTCGTCGTCCTCACGGGCCAACAGGCTTCGGTGGATCGGCCCGATGAAGAAGAGCGCAAGTGAGAGCACAAGAATCGCCACCCACCAGGGTGAAGACGAGACCGTCACCGTGTTCTGATCAAGCCCAAGCCAGGCATCGATGAGCAAGATGGCGAGGCGCTTTGGTGCAGCCCACAAGAACGCCACCGGGTCATGGAGCGGGTCGGTGTAGAAGCCCGAGCCACGCGAGCCGTAGCCGAGCATCGAGCGCACCACGAGGTAGGTGACGGCTGGCAAGGCAAAGGGCAGCACCGTAAGCAAACGGCGCGAGGGCGGGGCCTTGTGCATCACCTCGAACGCGACGACAAACCCCGCCAGCGAGATGGCGTACTCACCCGCAGCAAACGCGATGCTGAAACAGAGCGCCGCCAAGAGCGCATAGAGAGGCTTGCCCGATTCGCGCACACGCATCAGCGCGAGCAGGCCTGCGATGCCGAGCGAGAGGGAGATGAGCGCCTCGCGGTTCGCGAGCCAGGCGAGAGGAATCGCGTGGCAGGGCGCGAGCGCGAAGATGAACGTCGCCATCGCAGCAACCCGCGGTGTGAACGCGCGCCGAAAAAGCGCTGCTGCCGCGAGCACGACCGCCACCCACCAGAGGTACGAATGCAAGTGCGGCAGGAGCGGCGTCTCGCCAAAGAGCTGATGGTCGACCCAGAGAAGCGCGCTGGAGAGCGGGCGCAGGAAGCGAATCGTCAGCGTTGGGTCGGTCCACCAGGGGAGCAATCCGCGCGCGCGAAGCAGCTCGCGATCGCCGTCGTTCACGAAGTCGTAAAGCTCGAACGCGCTCCGCTCGGCAGGGAACGATCCCCGCAGCATCGAGGCATGCAGGTAGTCATCGAGCAGGTAGTTCGATGCAAGCGCCGGCGCGAAAACCGCGGCGCCAGTGAGCAGAAGAAGAGCGAGGGCGACGGCGGGCGGGAGGCGCGGCAGACGTCGACGCGGCGGCGGTGTGAGCGAATCGGACATAACGAATGCGGTGGTCTTGATCGCGATCCGATGCTCGCGTAGTGTCGTAACCAACATGAAGCTTATCAGCACCTGTGCCGTTGCGTTCCTCCTCATGGGCATCATTGGTTGCGATGAGCGCCGCGCGCGCGTCGACGCCGGAACAGACGCCTTCGTCCCCCGTGTGGATGCGTACATCGCGCCGCCACCCGACGCGTTCGTCTCACGTGATGCAGGACGCGACGTCGGTCGCGATGCCTTCAGCGGTGGCAGCATGTGCGTGGCCCGCTGCACCACCGACGCACAGTGCGCCTCATCCTGCCCCCCGGCAGCAGGCGGCGGCACGAACTGCTGCGATCGCGGCACCGGCAGCTGCTTCCCCTACCGCTTCGCCATGTGCCCCGCTGCCGCGCCCGACGCCGGCATGACGATGCCCTACTGATCCAGGCATCAGCCTGAAGAAGACGGTCCGATTCGCACGAGTCGGGCCGTTTTGCATTCCGTCGTCGAACGCTGTCGGGTCGTTTGCCCCAACGCACGGCGCATCGGAGGCGACGGCTTAGGCTGCCCCGGTGACGCCTCTCGACAAGCCTTGGTCGCAGCCCGCCTCGAACGTTCTTGCCTCCCTCGATGCGCGCGCGGGCGGCCTGACGACAGGCGAGGCCCTTGAGCGGCTGCATCGCTTTGGCGCCAACACGCTTGCGGTGAAGAAGCGCTCGCCGGTGCTCGATGCGCTCCTCGGGCAGGTGCGCAATCCGATGTCGTGGCTGCTTCTCTTTGCTGCGGTGGTGTCGTCCATCGCGGGAGAGATCACCGACGCCGTCGTCATCGCGCTCGTCATCGCGCTGAGCGCCGTGCTCGGCATCTTCCAAGAGAAGCGTGCCTCGAACGCAATCGAGCAACTGCGAAGCCGTGTGGCGATGCGCTGCCAGGTGATGCGTGATGGCGTGGCTGCTGAGGTGCTCGCCGAAGAGATTGTGCTTGGCGATGTGGTCGTCCTCTCCGCCGGCAGCCTGGTGCCCGCCGATGGCATCGTGCTCAGCGCGAAAGACCTGCAGGTCAGCGAGTCGATCCTCACGGGCGAGACCTTCCCCGTCGACAAAGAGCCCTCGGTGAGCGCAGCCGATGCACCACTTGGTCAGCGCCGCGGCTATCTCTATCTCGGCACCAGCGTGCGCAGCGGGACGGCGCAGCTTCTCGTGACCTCCAGCGCGACCCAGAGTGAGTACGGGCGCATCGCCAAGACACTCTCGCTGCGCGCACCCGACACGGACTTTGATCGCGGCCTGCATCGCTTTGGCTATCTGCTCACGCGCGTGATGATCGTGCTCGTCGTCTTCACCTTCGCGGCGACGGTGCTGACGCATCAACCGCCCGTTGAGTCGCTCCTCTTCGCGATTGCCCTCGCCGTCGGCCTCGCGCCCGAGATGCTGCCTGCGATTGTCGCGGTGAACCTCTCGCGCGGCGCGCGACGCATGGCCGATGAGGGCGTCATCGTGCGTCGGCTCTCGGCCATCGAGAGCTTCGGCTCGATGGACACGCTCTGCACCGACAAGACGGGCACGCTGACAGCGGGAGAAGTCTCGCTTTCAAATGCGCTGAACTGGATGGGTGAAGACGACGCGCATGTGCTGCAGCTCGCCTTCGTGAATGCCTCGCTTGAGACGGGCATGGCGAACCCGCTCGACACGGCAATTCGCGCGCGCGGCAAGGCGGATGGCTGCGTGCTTGAGGGCTGGGAGAAGCGCGACGAGCTGCCTTATGGCTTCGCGCGCAAGCGCCTTGGCATCGTCGCCAAAGAGCCGAGTGGCGAGGTCGTGCTCGTCGACAAAGGGAGCCTTGCGAAGGTCGTCGAGGTCTCGTCGTTCGTGCGCACGGGTGAAGGCGTGAAGCCGCTGGATGAGACGATGCGCAAGGCGATTCTCGCGCGTGGACGCGCGCTTGGTGAGCAAGGCCTGCGTGCGCTTGGCGTCGCGACGAAACCACTCGGCGTGCGTGCGACCTATGAGGTGCGCGATGAGGACGAGCTCATCTTCGAGGGCATCCTCACCTTCGCCGACCCGCCGAAAGCCGACGCGAAGGCGATGCTTGAAGCGCTCGCGCGGCTGGGTGTCTCGGTGAAGATGGTGACGGGCGATTCACGCGAGGTCGCGTGTCATGTCGCGGAGCAAGTCGGCATCCCAACGACGCAGGTCATCACGGGCAAAGAGCTCACGGCGATGCGCGATGAGGCGCTCTGGCAGCTCGCGCCAAAGACGACCGTTTTTGCCGAGGTGGACCCAAACCAGAAGGAGAAGATCATCCGCGCGCTGGGGAAGACCGGGCATGTCGTGGGCTACATGGGCGACGGCATCAACGACGCGCCTGCGCTGCACGCTGCCGATGTAGCGATCAGTGTGGAAGGCGCCGTCGACGTGGCGCGCGAGGCCGCAGACTTCGTCTTGCTCAAGCAGGATTTGGGCGTGCTGCGGCACGGCATCATCGAGGGCCGCACGACCTTCGCGAACACGATGAAGTACATCTACACGACCGAGAGCGCGAACTTCGGGAACATGGTCAGCATGGCCGCAGCCGCCGCGTTCTTGCCCTTCTTGCCGCTGCTCGCGACGCAGGTGCTGCTCAACACTTTCCCGCGAGGGAAACCAAGTAAATTTCCTCTCGGATGTGCCGGCCATCGCGATCGCAAGCGACCAAGTCGACCCGGAGATGATCGAGAAGCCACAGCGCTGGGAACTCAAGACACTCGCGCGCTTCATGTTCTCCTTCGGCTTCATCTCGAGCGCCTTCGACATCCTCACCTTCGCAGGCCTCTACTTCCTCCTCGGCGCCCGCGACGCAGACTTCCGCACGGGTTGGTTTGTCGAGTCATTGCTCACGGAGCTCGCCGTCGCGCTCGTCCTCCGCACGCGTCGCGCCGCATGGAAGAGCCGCCCCTCCGCCGCGCTCTTGTGGAGCTCGATCGGCGTGGCCGTCATCGCCATTGCCCTTCCCTACACGCCCATCGCTCGCGTCTTTCAGCTCGTGCCGATGCCACCCATCACGCTCGTCTTCTTGGGCGCGGTCACGGCGGCGTATGTGCTCGCGACCGAGGCGTGGAAGCACTTCTTCTTCACGCGCTTGGTGCGTGCGGAGATGGTCGCGGGGCCCAAGCGGGGCTGATCGGTGTTGCTGTAGACTGCATACCCAGGCGGAGCCGAATGGGCCCCCGACTGAAAGGTCGCGAACATGCAGCCACTCGACGCAGTGCTTCTCTCGTCCCTTCAAGCTGCGCAGCGCGTGCTCGGATTGGACGACTCGGCGCTTCGGGATTTCACCCACGATGAGCTCCCGCCGCTGCTGCGGGCCCTCGCTTCCGACACGCGCGTGAACGCGGACGCGACGCGCGGTGCGCCGGGGATGCAGGGCCTTCAGCGCAGCGCGTTTCCGTTTGCGTGGCCCGCGCCAGAGGCGCCGAGACAACGCCCTCTGATCTCCGAGTTCGCGCGGGTCGTGCAGCTCGCTTTGGGCGCGCCGCTGGCCGCGTTCGATGCGCCGCTGCCGATCGAGACGACACCGCTTGCAGAGCCGCACACGGTCGACTTTCCACCCGGCTTTGATTCACCCACGCCGACCATCTTGCTCGATGCCCGCGACGGCACGCGCATCCGTTTGCATGTGCTGCAGCCCCACACAGTTCTGGTGAAGCTCGCGCTCCACTATGGAGGCGCGTGGCGCCTCGACGCGCGTGAGCCGAGTGAACCCACGAGCCCCGCGGCCGACCCGCTCTACGAGCGCTTTTGCGTCGAGACGGCCCGCCTGCTCTTGCATGCCGACTGGCGCGCGTTCGCGGATGGCAAGGACGCGCTGCAGCGATTCACACCGCGCATGCAGGAGCTCTTCGACGGGCTCTGGTGCACGCATCCCGCCGTGCAGCAGGGGCTCTCCGTGCGCCGCGCGGTCTTGCGTTCGAGGACGTTGATGCACCTCGGCCCCTCCTACCAACTGCTCATCTCGAACCTGCTGCGAACAGGCCGGTACGTGTACGCAGCGAGCCCCTTCACCTGGCAGCAGAGAGACGACCTCTTCCAGCGCTCACACACTGAACTCGAGGGCGCGCCCACCGACATGCTCCGCATGTTTCTCGCGACGTTTACGACCATCCAATGCCATGAGGGCCGTGCCGAGGGAGCGAGCGTTCGGCTGCTGAAAGACGGGGTGCCTGTGGAAGGCGCGGAGGGGTTCGGACCGGGCGACTATGAGATTCTCGTTCGCGTGAACGGCACCACGCTGCGCGGCGAACTTCGCGATGGCTACGCGGCCGGATGGGCGCTCTCATCGTTCGAAACGGTGACGCAGATCGAAGCGCTTGGATGAAGGCTCAAACGTCGAAGGGATGAACCCATGAACGTCGCCGACCTCTTCAAGAACCCACCACCGAAATGGACCGAGCCAGACAACGCGCTCCGAGTCTCCACCGTGGCCTGGGCCGAGCCGCTGGGCGACGACATCGAGCGCGCGCTCGCGACGTGTCCGGTAGGCGCGATGCTGATGATCCTCGCTGGCACCGAGCTCTTCTCCGGCGACGAGGGGCTTCTCCGCGAGAACGTTGTCAGCGCAATGCGCAACGAGCTCAGCGAGGCTGCGAGGGCACGCCTGTTGCGCGCGTTTCGGTCGATAGGTGATGCGCCCGCACCGAAGCCAACAACCATCAAGACGAAGATGGCCGACTTCCTTCGGCTTGGCGGTGAACCGCGCGCGCTCTCGGCCTTCATCTCCAAAGCGATCCACAAGGATCTCAACGTGAACTGAGCGGAGCGCTTCTGCGTCGGCTGCGCGGAGCGCACTACGGTAGATTCACCGAATGCATGTTTCTCGAACGCGTTGGCGCGCTCCGCTCCTTTGCATTCTCTTCGCCTTCGCGACGCTCTTCACCGCCTGCCCCGAGCGCAGTGAGGGCCTCATCGTCAACCTGCAGACCGACCTGCGCGCAGGCGTGGAGTTCGACGCCGTGCGCGTGACGATCGACGGAGCCGATGCGCGCACCCTTCCCGTCTCGACCACCTCGCGCTTCACGCAGCCGAGCCTCGTCACGCAATACGACACGGTTGCGACGGGTCGACACCTTGTGCGCGTCTCGCTGATGGAGGGCGCCTCGGAGCGCGTCTCGCGTTCGCTGACGATTCAGTTCAACCGCTCGTACCTGCTGACTGCGATCATCGCGAGCTCGTGCCTCGATGTGCCCTGCGAGACTGGGTTCAGCTGTTCTGGCGCGCGCTGCGTTCCGAACGATTGCGTGACGGGAACAGAGCTGAGCTGCCCGCGGCCCGCGTGCGTGAGGGATGCTGACTGCATGCGGACGGGCGCTTCCTGCGCGCAGCCGACGTGCGCCTCGGGCGTGTGTCTCGAGACGCCCAACGATGCGCTCTGCGGCCCGGGTGAGGTCTGCGTTGTCTCGACTGGCTGCGTCGCGACGGCCTCGGATGCAGGCAGGCCCGATGCGGCGATGAGCGTCGATGCAACCCTCCCGATCGATGCGCCGGTGGGCCCCTGCGGCACGCTCGGTTGTCGCGCCTGGGTCCTGCGTCGTGGCGCCACCGAATGGACTGCCGTACCGCGCACACCCGACCCGCTTGGGCCGACCACGCCCGTCCGCGATGTCTTCGATGTCGAGAGCCTGCGCATCGCCTACGTGCTCACCGACACGACCTTCCACGTGATGCGCCTCAGCGACATGACCTACACCAGCAGCGGCCTTCGCAACGAGCTGCTCCCGCGCACCGCCGGCATGATGACGCGCAGCTCGGGCAGCTCACCTGCAGGGGCTGGTCAGACCTTCGAGACGGTCGGCATCGTCGTCGCCTCGTTCGGCGCGCACATCTATCACCTCGACCTCGCGACACGCGCGATGACCTTCGTCGTCGACGCGCCCTTTGGTGCCGACTGGTCCACGCCCTCCGCACCCAACCCCGCGCTCATCCGCGTCGGCTGGCTCGCTGGCGACAATGATGCGGGCTGGGTCACGGGCTCTCCGCAGACCCTCTGCGAGACACCGAGCACCCGCACGACGACCTACATCGCCTTCGTCACCGACACCGCTGTCCACATCTCCGACAGCACCTGCGGCGCGTTCTACCCGCCCATCCCACACGAATCCTTCGCGCCCTTCACCCTCCCCGGCGCTCCCATGCTC
>JBILQT010000076.1:0-27377 GCA_044373065.1 Sandaracinaceae bacterium | reverse complement strand
TGCCGTTGCAGTACTCGTCCGCGGGGCACTCGAGCGAATCGGTGCAGCGGTTGTCTGCGCAGATGTTGCCCATGCCGGTGGGCGCAGGAGCGCAGCGCTCGGTCGCCGAGCACATCAAGTCTGCGCATGTATTCGCGACGCATGCGGCGCCGCCCGCGACCATCTCGCAGCGCTCGCCGGGCCCGCACGTCGTTGTGGCGCAGGTCGGTCCACCGTCCACCGGCAGCGGTGCATCGGCAGGGCCCGCATCAAAGAGGAATGCGTCGACGCGCGTGGTGCCCGTGTCAGGCACGCTCGGGATGGGCTCGCAGCGCATGTTCACGCACTGCTCGGTCGCGGCGCACTCGCTGTTCGAGTTGCACGTCGTGGCAACCGGGTTGTCGCATCCGAGGGTGCCGGAAAGAGAGAGTCCGAGAAGCAGAAGAGTCCACTGGGTCCGCGTCATGCGGAAACGATACAGGAGTTCGTCTACGCGAAGAATCGGTGCAGCTGCATGGCCACATGCTCAGGGCTGTCCCAGTGCATCATGTGGCCGGCCTTCGGCACGGTGTGCTCTTCGTGCTCCTGGATGCAGGCCGCGCGCGCTGCGTGGTCGAAGGGCTTCCATCCATGCTCGCCGTTCAGCACGAGGGTCTTCACTTGGATCCGCGCGAGCTGCGCGCGAAATGTCGCGATGCGAAAGGGGATTGGGGCGCGCGTTCGGTGGAGCGGGTCGAATGCGAAATAGCGCTCGCCATCGCGCACGACGGTGCCCTTCTCCGCGAGGAAGAGGCCGTGCGCATCGCCCAGGGTTGGGTGCATCACGCGAAGTCGCGCGAGCGCTTCTTGCAGGTCCTTCAGTGGCTTGGGTTGCTTGCCGCGAAGCTTGCGCACGCCACTGAGCCACTCATCGATGCGCTCGGAGAGACGCGGATCATCGCCCACAGGTTCGTCCTCGGCAGGCGGCCCCATGCCCTCCAGAAGGGCGAGCGCCTCAAGGCCGCGGGGACGCGTCGCCGCGAACATCGCGCACGCGGTACCGCCCATCGAATGACCAATGAGGTCATATCCAGATAGGTGCAAATTGAGCGCCTCGGTGAGCTCGGTGAGGTCGAGGAGGTAGTCGACGAAGTGGTAGTAGCCGCCGTGCCCGACCCACTCCGTTTGCCCGTGCCCGCGCCAGTCGAAGGCGTGCACCACACGGCCTCGTTGGGCGAGCTCGTTCGCGATGAAGTGAAAGCTCCAAGCGAAGTCGAGAAAGCCATGCGCGATGAGCACGGGCCGCGCGCTCGTGACGACCTCAGGCATCCAGGTGAGCACGTGATGACGCAGGCCGTTGGCCTCTACAAAGCGTGAGCTGGGCTCGATCATGCGGCCTCGAATCGCAGCGGCGAGAGCCCTGCGGGGAAGGGCGATTTCTTCACGATGTGCTGGGCAATCAGCTGCGCGGTGATCGGCGCGAGCAGGATGCCGTTGCGATGATGACCGGTCGCGAGCAGCAGGCCCGGACGGTCCGTCTCGCCGATCATTGGCCTTCCATCGGAGGTTGCGGGGCGAAAGTTCACCGCGTGCTGCGTGAGCTTCGCGTGCCGAAGCGCAGGGGCTATCGCGAGCGCGCCATGCAGCACCTCGTGGATGCCGCCAAAGGTTGCCTCTCGATCGAAGCCAGCATCTTCCATGGTGGCGCCGCAGACGTAGCGTCCATCGCCGCGCGGAACGATGTAGGTGCCGCCGCCGAAGATGACGCGCTGTAGAAGACGTGGATGGGCCTCGCCGTGAACGAGCTGGCCGCGGATCGGCTTCACCTGGCGAAGCACCTCGGCAAGGCGCGCATCGGAGGGGAGGAAGGAACTCCAGCTTCCGGCCGCGAGCACCACATGCCCCGCACGAATGTGCTCGCCCTCAAGCTCCACGCCCTCTGTGCGCTCCGACCCAAGAAGCCCGCGCACCACGCCGCGCACCACGCGCACCTTCTTGCGCTCGCAGGCGAGGAGCAGCGCACGCAACAGGCGCGTTGGCTCGATGGACGCTTCCTCCGGCAGGAGCAGTGCACTCTCGATCGCGACATCGATTGCAGGCTCGTGCGTCGCGATGCCCGCGCGATCGAGCAGCGTGTGCGGAATGCGAAGCGCATGAAGCTTGGAGGCGCGCGCCGCACTCGTCGCATGGGGGCCTGCCCAGAGCGCGCCTGAGGCGCGGTAGCCAACGTCCATGCCTTCTTCCGCGAGCAGCTTGGTGGCCTGCTTCTGGTGCAGGTTGCGGCTCTCGATGCCGAGCATGCGCATGGTGTCGTCGGCGAGATGCTCGATCACAGGCGCGAGAATCCCAGCGGCCACGCTCGACGCCTCGGCACCCGGCACGCTCTTCTCGATCAGCGCGACGTGCAGGCCCTCGTTCGCCAGCGCCATTGCGATCGAGCAGCCGATGAGGCCCGCGCCAACAATCACCACATCGGCACGCGAGGCGTTCATGCGCGCTTTCCTTCGGAAGGCTTCTCCGCCGAGGCACTCTGATCGGCATCTTTGCCAATCCACCAGGCGATGCCCATGAAGAGGAACTGCAAGGGCAACCTTCCCCACGCAGCCCACTCGGGGACGGGCTCGGTCACACCCGCGGGTTGGATGTGGTGGATCGCCATGTGGATGTTGGCGGGGAAGACAGCGACGAGAAGCGCGATGAGGGCCCAGCCTCCGAGCTTTCGCGTGCGCGGAACCGCGAGGAGGATGCCGACGATGATCTCGGCCACGCCACTCAGCCAGACCATCCACTCATGGAAGGGGATCCACGGCGGCATGATCGAGACGAAGAAGGGCGTGTTCACAAAGTGCGTGATGCCGACGCCCACCATGGCGAATGCGATGACGTAGTTGAGCGCTGTGCGCGCCTTCTCGATCAACTCGCGCTCTTGTGCTCGCGAATGGTCGCGAGACGGTCGTAGTGGCGGTAGCCCAGCTTATCGAGCGCGCTCTTCGGAGCGAGGCCGATGTCGACGAGCGTCTTGATTCCGTAGGTGCCTGCGAGCACCGGCGGGCTGTAGCTGCGGACCGTCTCCTCGCTGCGAAAGGGCTTGAGCGGAAAGAGCAATTCGTGCGCATGCAGGTGGACGAAATGCGCCGCGGAGAGGCGCGACCAGCCCGGTGTGTGGGGCGCGGTGATCACGTGCGGCGTCGCGAGGAACGTGCCGCCGGTGAGGATCTCAAGCTCTTGTCCGACCTGCGCGACGATGCATCCAGCTGGGGCCTGTCCGCGGATGAGCTGCCCGTCGGGATGCTCGGCCGTGGGGCGCGTGCGCAGGTAGAGGCCGCTCGCATCATCGGGTGCTTTGGCGACGTTGCCCGAGGGGTCGTGGAAGCGCCCACCGGGGAGCAGCGTGAGCAGATTGAAGTCGGTGTGCTCCTCGCCCCAGAGGATGTTTTGCTTCGTCTGCGCTTCGCTCAGCGGCAAGTAGCGCAGCATGCGGAAGACATGTGCTGCGCCTGCGCAGGGCGATGCGAATGTCTCTTGCTCAAGGCCAAGGGCAGCGGCTGCACCGCGCAACAGCGCGAGGCCTGCGAGGTGAAGCTCGTGACCCACTTGCGTGTAGCGCGCGGCGAATTCCTCTTCGCCCTCAGGCCAAAGGTTGGGGCAGTAGATCTCTGGGTATTGCGCTGCGAGCGAGGGGTCGAGCACCTCAGGTGCGGCGAACCAGCACTCTTTGAAATCAGGCTGGCCACTCGCAACGACGGCCTTCTCCGTGTTCGGCGGCGTCCATCCGCGCTGGTACCAAAGGTCGCCTCGGTTGTAGGGCTCCTTCTCCGCGCGCGGCTTGTCGCAGAAGGATTGAAAGCGGTCGTAGAGGCCCGTCACATCGGACACGCCGTGGTTCTTCACGAAGACAAGGCCGTACGTCCCGAAGCCAACACGAATGGCTTCGCGTGCACGCGCATTGGCGCTCGCATCGGTGGAGGTGAGGTCGTGCAGGTCGACAGTCGGGATGGCCGGAGGGGTCGTCGTCATGGGACGAACAATACCGATCTCAACAGCATCCGTGCGATGCGCTTTGTCTCATTGGACAGGTTCGCGTCCGCGCACCTCCAGGTTCGCCGACACGGCGCACTTCCAGGTTCGCGTCCGCGGACTTCCAGGTTCGCGGCGCGAACTCGCGCAGCGCGATAGGGTGCCCTGTGATCTCCGTCGACAAGAAGCCGCATCTCTACGGCCTGCTTCCAGAAGACCTCGCGCGCTTGTGTGAAGAGCGCGGCGTCGAATGCTCCGTGACCGAGGCGCGCCGCATCCTCGGTCACGTGATCTCCGAGGGAAAGCCGGGGCTTGTGATCACGCGCTCGCCCCGTCGCGCAGTGACCAAGCTCATCGAAGAGGGCTTTGTGCGCACGCCCCTGGAAGTGGTCGAGCGCGTCCAAGATGAGTTCGATGGCTTCGTGAAATTCTTGCTCAAGCATCCCGATGGCGCGCTCACCGAGGCCGTGCGCATCCCGCTCGAGAAGAAGGGCCGCTTCACCGTGTGCCTCTCCTCGCAAGTCGGCTGCGCGATGCGCTGCGTCTTCTGCGCGACGGGCCGCCTCGGCCTTCAGCGCTCGCTCGCCGCCTGGGAGATGGTCGCGGCCTTGCTCGCCGTGCGCGACGACATCGCAAACGACCCAACACTCGATGCGCTGCGCAGCGAGGGCGTGCAGCCGCGCATCACGGGCGTTGTCTTTCAGGGCCAGGGCGAGCCCTTTCACAACTACGACGAGGTCATCCAGGCCGCGAAGGTGCTCTCGAATCCGTGCGGCGGCCGCATCACACAGGAAGCCATCACGATCTCGACCGTCGGCCTCGTCCCCCAGATTGAGCGCTATGGCCGTGAGGGCCACCAATACAGGCTCATCGTCTCGCTCACGAGCGCAGTGGAGGCCAAGCGCAAGAAGCTCCTTCCCGTCGCTGGCAACTTCGCTCTTTCCGAACTCGTTCGTGTATTGAAATCATATCAACATACTCTCGGAAAGCGCGTCACGCTCGCCTGGGTGTTGATGAAGGATGTGAACCACAGCGACGAGGAGGTCGCCGCGCTGCAGGCCGCCTTCGAGGGCCTTCCCATCCGCGTGAACCTGATCGATGTGAACGATGCGACCGGCGAGTTCGGCACGGTCGAAGACGAGGAGCGCATCGCCTTTGTCGGCAAGCTCCAGGCGGCCGGCTTCGCGACGCAGCGGCGCTACTCGGGCGGCAAGAACAAGCACGCGGCCTGCGGCATGCTCGCAGCCACGCACCTTGCTGAAACGGCCTCCAATCAGGGCGTTCTGTAGCGCTGCGCCTGCGCGCGTTGCTCCGCAGTGAGCGTGTTCTGCACGCGGATGAGCATCCGCAGATGCGCGAACTTGATCTCGTCTTCGACGGCACTCACCGCGCGTGCTGCGTCCATCGCAGCCCCTTCATCGATCGGCGTTGCAGCGAGCAACACGCGCAAGGCCTCGGTCGTGCGGTCGAGGTCGGTGTTGAGGCTCGCGAGCTGGGTGCGCGTGGTGTCGGTGGCCTCCACGATGACGCTGCGCTGCGCACCCGTGAGTTGAAGCTCCTCGCCGTGGGCGATGACGACGTTTGGCGGAGTCAGTGCGTGCTCGATGGAGCCTGGGACGCGCGGCGAGGGCGCATGAAAGGCGGTGGAGCTTTCGGCTGGGTTCTCGGCACGTCCGCAGCCTGCGAAGCAAATCATCAACGCGAAGAAAGCCTTCTTCATGGCGTCACCTCCAGATCAGGAATGGGCTCAAGCAAGAACGCGAGCGGCTCCGCGTCGGAGATTTCCACTGGCACAACGAACTCATGCTGGGGTGGGCGATCCGCCTGCGGCATCACAACGACGAACGCGAGCGCAGCGCCGGTGAGTGTGAGGCCTGCTCCCGAGGCGAGCGCCCAGACGGTCACCCCTCGCTTCGGTCGACGCGCGATGAGCACGCGGAGATGCGGCGCCTTCGCCTGATCCAACTCGCGCAGCGCATCGAAGTGCTTTTGAAGTTCGTCGTCGTTCATTCTTCGATTCCTTGTTCGCGCAGCAATGCTGCCAAGCGTGCTTTGCCGCGCTCGTAGTGAAGGCTCGCGGTGCCTGTCGAGACGTCCATCGTGATCGCGGCCTCTCGGATGGTGAGCCCCTCGTAGAAGACGAGATGAAGCACCTCACGCTGTCTCTCCGAGAGTTGCGAGAGGGCCTTCGTGAGCGCGGCGGCGCGCTCGTTCGTCTCGCTCACTCTCTCGGGCGTCGGCTTGGACGCTGGTGCTTCGAAGAAGCGCAGCTGAAGCAAGTTGCGCCATGCACGCTTGCGTCGCTCATCGATCGCGGTGCGACGGATGACGCCAAAGAGCCATGTCTTGAATGACGACTCGCCGAGGAAGCGTGCGTGCCCGCTCAGCACTTTCTCGTAGGCGAGCGAGAGCACGTCTTCCGCATCGGCACGGTTGCGGCCACAGCATGACAACGCCCATCCAAAGCACGCAGTGTGGTGCTCGGTGAGTGCCTTGGAAACTGTGGCGTTCGCTTCGTGCATGGTTCAGCGCGCGGCGATGCGCGTACCGATGAACTTCACCGTGCGCCAAAGCGCGTAGAGCACAAGCAGCATCAGCGCGAGGCTCGGGCCCATCGTGGCCAATGCGATCGTCGAGCCCACTGCGAGGTTGCGCGCAGCGTGCACGCCCGTGCTTGCCGCCTCCCCGATCGCTGCGAGCGGATCCTCTGCAAAACCGGGTGATTCTTGATCGAGCGTGATGTTCACCTGGGCCATCGCAACATGTGCGGAGAGGTCACGTTCACTCGCTTCGAGTTGGGCAATCGAGTTCGACACACGCGCGAGTTCACGCTCGACGGCGAGCACATCGGCGAGGTTCGCGGCGCTCGTATTCATCAACGCGAGAAGGCGTGCTTCTTCGGTGCGTGCACTCGTCAACTGGGCGGAGAGGTCGCGATGCTGCATCGTGACGTCGGTTGCATGCTCGGTGGCGTAGACCGTCTCGCCGAGGTTGCTCATCGCCGCCCGAAAAGACGCAACACGTGCGGCTGGGACGCGCGCGTCGAGTGTCGCCAGGCTGCCCTCCTCGGTGGCCGATGCCACGTAGCCATGCTCTTGCTCAATCGCTGCGCGGACAGCGCGCGTCCCTTCCAACACACTCGCGACGCGAACGCGCATCGTGACGTGTATGACGCGCTCGCGTTCGGTGCCCTGGCTTGCGTTCGTCGCGGGTGCAGCGATCGGGTCGGCGACTTGGTCCCGGTGCAGGCCGCGTTCGAGGCATCCGCTCACGGAGAGCGCGCATGCGAAGAAGAGGGCGGAGGAGCGCTTCGACAGACACATCACATCACCTGCTTTCAAGGGCATGCGTGGGATGACGAAGCGCTCTCTATGACAGCCGCGTGCGATTTTTTTGAGGCGCTCGCGCCAACGAAAAACGCGCCCGTCGAGAGGCGCGTTCGTCGATGAATGGGATACGAGTGAAATCGTATTTCAGTTTGCGGGCTTGTAGTAGAAGCGCTCGTGGACGACCTTGCCGTCCTTCCAGGTGCGGACTGCGACCTGGCGCATCTGGACGCGATTGCCGCCCTTGAACGAGACGTCCATGAACCACTCGCTGAACGAGACGTTGTCGCCAATGGCCGTCGCGCCGACGGAGCCGCCATGCCAGGCCTCGATGTTCGAGAAGAACGCGATCTCGCGCTTGCGGTTCGCTTCCTTGCCCTCGCAGGGGGCGTCGAAGTTTTCGACCATCACGATGTCTTCGGCGTAGTGCTTCTCGAAGGCTTCCATCGCCTGGCCCGAGAGAATCATCTGGTTGATTTCGCTATCGAGGGTCTTGATGTCGCTCATTGTCTTCACCGGTCCGGTTGCTGGTTTCCCTCTCGGGAAAGGGACGCGTTTCTCTCTCGGATGGGAGGGCGTTGGACAGACCAGGGTAGGCAACCCTGCGTTTCGCTAGCGCCGAAGGCCGCGCACGTTGTCCGCATCCTCACGCCCGGGCATCGGCCTCTCCGGCGCGCGCAGACTCACGCTGCTGCGCAGGGCGATGTGAATCGTGAGCGGGTATTCGCGCGAGACAAAGAGCGCCTGGGAGCGCGCGGTGCCCGTCACGTCGTAGATGCGCTGACTGCCGGTGAGTGCGGCGCCGAGTTGAGGGACGCGCTCTGCGATGCGGCCGAGGCCCGACTCGTCGTGCACGAGCACTTGAACGTTGGTCAGCTCGATCTGGTTGGCCGCTGCAAAGTCACGTACCTGCGTCTCGACGTCCGCCGCGGTGGGTAGATGGCCGCCCCGCGCGTAGCTGATCGCATCGGCGGAGGCGTTGAACGCGTGGAAGCGATTGCCCACTTGCATGTGCGCCCAGCCGTAGCTGATGGCCAATCCGAGCGCGGCGAGGAGGCCAAGGACGATCAAGGATTTGGTGGGCGTGATCTCCATGGCGATCCTTCAGCTCGGTCTCAGTGGCGATGTGAAAAGGAGGAGATTATAAAGCATTCATATTGCAATATTAAATCATGTCTCGTGTCGTTGGTCAACGCGCGCGGGTCGCGGAAGCGCGGAAGATGCATCGTGTCTCAAGCAGTTCGGCCTCGAACTCTGCGGTGTCGCCGCGAATCACGAACAGACCCCTGCTGCCGGGGCCGCCTGAGCAGGCGCGGACGACGCGGAGGGAACCCGTGCATGTCGGCCCAGAGACGGGCACGACCGAACAGGTCGTCGCGTCGCACATGGCTGGGCACATCAGGGGATTCCCGTCCGACGCGATAGGGACGCCATCGCTGCCGAAGGTGAGTGGCATGCCTGCTTCGGGTGTCATGCAGTCGGGTGCGTTTGCCGGGTCCCCAACCCAGCCGGCGAGGATCCAAGTTCCCCCGGGCATGCAGGGTGCTGCGGGTGCGTCGACGGCAGGCGCGTCGCGATCCACCGACGCGTCCGCCCCCGGGGTGTTGGTGGTCGGACAGCCCACGAGAGCGAGGCAAGCAAGCGCGATGAACGTCTTCATTCGTGCAGTCTCGCGCTTCACATCCTCTCCGCAAGAGAGCGAGTTGCCAGTCAGCTCAAGAAGCTCTTCATGTAGTTCGCATCTTCGACGCTTGAGGCGGCTGCAGTCGGGCGAAGCGGCCTTGCGCAGTCGAGCATCACGGCGAGCTCGTTCGTCTCTTTGTGACCAATGGAGCGCTCGTACGAGCCGGGATGCGGGCCATGCGGAATGCCGACCGGATGAAACGAGATGGAGCCTGGGCCGACACCGCGACGCGAGGTGAAGTTGCCTTCGACGTAGAAGAGGATCTCATCCACATCGACGCTCGAGTGTGGGTACGGGCAGGGAATCGCCTCGGGGTGGAAGTCGGTGATGCGCGGCACAAACGAGCAGATGAGCGCGCCGCGTGCGGCGAAGGTGCCGTGCCATGTGGGCGGCAAATGCACGCTCGAGGCGCGTGGTTGAAACGCGAGGATCGGGAAGGCCCACGGGTAGATGGTTCCGTCCCAGCCGACCACATCGAGCGGGTTCGTCGTCGTCTCGAAGGTGTGAAAGGCATCGCTGCGCTTCACGACAATCGTGCGGATGCCCTCGTCACGCGGGCCTTGGAATTGCGGGTGAATGAAGTCGCGATGGCAATAGGGCGCATCCATGCGGAGCTGCCCCACCTCGTTGCGAAACTGCCTTGGGATGTGAAGCCCGCCGCTTCCACCTGATGCGCGCAGCTCGAGCGTGAGCCAGTGCTGTGTGCCCTCGCTCAAGAGGAAGCGATGCATGATGCCGCGCGGGATGAACACGTAGTCGTGGCGCTTGAAGGGCACATCACCGAGCAGCGTGCGCAGCGTGCCTGCGCCCTCGTGGATGAAGAGCAGCGTGTCGGAGTCTGCATCGACGAAGTACGCATCGTCGTTCGTGCCCGGGAAGGCCACACCGCAGACGACATCCTCCGAGTGCAGAAGCGGGATGCGGGCATCGACGTACATGCCGCCCTTCGCCGTGAGCTCGCCACTCTTGAAGTGACGCTTCGCGAGCGAGGGCATCGGCTCCCTCAGCGAGGGCGCGTTCCATCCATGCGTCGTTGCGATCGGCATCTGCTCGTGCGGCCGATGCTCGTGGTACGCGATGGTGAACTGCCCATCGAAGCCCTGCTGCGTGATGCAGTGTTCCCAACGCAGCGCACCCTCGGGCGACTTGAGTTGGATGTGGTGCTTCTTCGGCAGGTCACCGAATGCGAGGCGCTCGATCACGTGAGGCGTCCTTCGGTCTGCTGTTGGCGCTCGATGCTCTCAAAGAGCGCGCGGAAGTTGCCGCCACCAAAGCCACGGTCGCCCTTCCTCTGGATGATCTCGTAGAAGAAGGGACCAGCCTTGTGCTCGCCATAGAGGCCAGCCGAGTCGCGCAGGAAGATCTGCAGCATGTACTCACGCTCACGCTCGCCATCGACGAGGATCTGAAGGTCGCGCAAGGTCTCGATGTTCTCGTCGATCTCTTTGACGCCGATGCGATTCAAGCGCTCCGCGAGCATGTCGTAGTAGCTGCCTGGGGTCGGCATGAACTGCACGCCGTTCTGACGAAGCTCGCGTACGGAGCCGAGGATGTCTTGCACCGTGAGCGCCGCGTGCTGGATGCCATCGCCTGCGTTGTCCTCATAGAAGACGTTGATCTGCGAGGACTTGAAGTGCGGACGCAGCGGCTCGTTGTTCGCGAACTTCGCATTCGAGTGGCGGTCCCACATGACGGCGGAGCGAAGTCCGGAGCCATGCGTGCTCGGCATACCGACGTGCCCTTTGCGCGCATCGTCCGTGTGGAATTCGATGCCCCAGAAGCGCTCGAAGCCCATCACGTGCTCCATCCAGAGGAGCGCGGGCGCCATCGTCTCGAAGTTCGTTGTGACGTGGTCGATATGACCAAAGCCAAAGCGGTTGTTGGCCGTCGCGCCGTTGCGAATAACACCCGGGTAAATTCCCGTGTACTTGTCGCGCTGGACGAAGCGGAAGGTGGAGCCGCCGAAGGGCGTGGTGATCGAGAAGGTGCGGAAGGTGCCGTGATCGTCTTCGGTCGTGATGACCTCGGACATCGGCGTGCCGCCGCGGCTGTCGAGCAGCTTGAAGGTGTGGTCGATGTCTTCGACCTCGAAGATGAGCGAGCCCACGCCATCCGGGTGGCGCTTCAACCAACGCGCCGCGCGTCCGCCTTCGCCCTTCGGTGCACTGACAAGCACACGCACATCGCCGGCTTCAAACGCGAGCGACTTCTGCTTGCCCGCCTCGGTCAGCTTCGCGTCGCTCTCGCCGACCTCGGCGAAGTCGAACTTGCCTTCGTAGAAGCGCTTGGAGCGCTCCAGGTCGCGCACGTAGTAGTGCATCGCTTCGAGACGCTTGATGCGGAGGGATTCAACGTTGGACATGGGCTTCTCCAGTGGTTGAGACGTTCAGAATCAGGCTTCGAAGTCGGGCTGTTTGTCGGGCGCTGCAGCGATGAACGCGGTCACTTCACGGCATGCGGCTTCGATCGCGAGCAGGGTCGGGTAGGGCGCGAGATCGATCTCGAAGCGACGCGCGGTGGTGAGCTGCGGGTAGAGGCAGATGTCGGCGATCGAGGGCGCATCACCGACGGAGAACTTCCCGGCCGTCTCCCTCACGCGCTCCTCGTACGCGGCCAAGCCCACGCGGTTGAAGTGCTGGGCATGAGCCTTTCCAGCACCCGCTTCGAGCGTATCGATGCGCTTCATCGGCGCGAGGTTTTGATGCGGCTGAATGCCCGAGTTGATGATCTCGGCGAGCTCACGGGTGCGTGCACGAAGGAAGGGATCACGCGGGAGGATGCTGGGCTCGGGGTAGAGCTCTTCGAGCAACTCCATGATGGCGATCGACTGCGCGACGAGGTGCGTTTTGCCATCGAGTGTGAACTCCAAGGTGGGCAGCTGCGCCATCGGGTTCTTCTCTTGGTAGGCGGCGCCGAGTTGCTCTCCGCCGTTCTTGACGAGGTGCACGGGCACGTACTCATAGGCGAGGTTCTTGAGGCCGAGGGCAATGCGAACGCGGAAGCTCGCGGAGCTGCGGAAGTAGTTGAAGAGGCGCATCGTCATGGTTCGCTCCGACTCAGGAATTGAAGGGGATGACCGTCTGCTCGATCTTGCCGAAGATCGATTGGCCGCTCGCGTTGTGCATCTCGATCTCGACCTTGTCGCCGTGCTTCAGGAAGGGCGTGACGGGCTTGCCCGTGTCGAGCGTCTCGCGTGTGCGGCGCTCAGCCAAGCAGGAGATGCCGCGGGCGGGGTCCTCGTTCGAGACGGTGCCGCTGCCGAGGATCGTGCCCGCGCAGTAGCTGCGGGTCTTGGCGAGAAATTGGATGAGGTCGTGAAAGGAGAAGTGCATCTCCGGGCCCGCATTCGGGTCGCCCTCGAGCTTGCCGTTGAGGTGTGTCTTCAAGGGCAGGTGGAGGCGCCCCTCGCGCCATGCATCGCCAAGCTCATCGGGCGTCACGGCAAAGGGCGAGAAGGCGCTCGCGGGCTTGCTCTGGAAGAAGCCGAAGCCCTTGGCGAGCTCATCGGGAATCAGGTTTCGCAAGGTCACATCGTTGACGATCACGACGAGACGAATCGCGCCCTCGGCCTGCTCCTTCGTCGTGCCCTGCTTCAAGTCACCGAGGATGACGGCGACCTCGCTCTCGAAGTCGCATCCCCAGGCTTCATCCTTCAGCGGGATCGGATCCGTCGGCGCAAGGAAGACGCTCGAACCGCCTTGGTAGACAAGGGGATCCGTCATCAGCGTGGCTGGTGGCTCTGCGCCACGCGCCTTTCGCACAAGACGAATGTGGTTGATGTAGGCCGAGCCATCGACCCACTCGAATGCGCGCGGAAGGGGCGATGCGAGCAGGTGCGTTTCGAGTGCGTGCGTCTCGGTGACGTTGGCCTCGACTTGCTCGAAGAGCGCGCGCAGAAGCGGCGCCGTTTGGTCCCACGCATCGAGCGCTTGCTGCATCGTGCGTGCGATGTGACCGGCGGATGCGTAGCGAGTTCCATCGCGTGAGACGACGATGAGGGCACCGTCGCGGCCTTGCTTGAGGGAGGCGAGCTTCATGGAAGTCGATTACCGGAAGGCGTTGTCCGCGCCAAGCGTTTTCAAACGACAGCGCCCAGCCAAACGCCTCAAGCGCGTGCGACCAGCGACTCCAGCGATGCGCGCTTGCCGAAGAAGACGACGGCATCCGAGAGGAAGAATCGCGTGGAGGGCGATGGGTTCATCATCGAGAGGGAGCCGCGCTTGATCGAGAGCACGCGCACGTCGAGTGCGTCGAGCTTGCTCTCCGAGAGCGTCATCCCGACGAGGCGATTGCGCGGGCCCAAGGTGAGCTCCGCGACGATGTCGCTCTTGTCGAGCACGGCCACTTCGCGCAGCGCTTCCTCGGGCGCGGAGAGTGAGGCCTCCAGGTGCTTCACGATGGCCATCGCAACGTCGATGCCCGTCGCCGCTTCAATGCCCTCGAGGCCTGGCGAGGAGTTCACCTCCATCACGAGCGGGCCCGCTTCGCTCTCAAGCATGTCGACGCCTGCGACGTGCAATCCAAGGATGCGTGCGGCACGCAGCGCGGCGTCCTCGTAGGCCGCTTCAAGCTTCACAGGCTCGGTCGTCCCGCCCCGATGCACGTTGCTGCGGAACTCATCGCCGGTGGCCGTCCTTCGCATCGCCGCGACGACGCGCCCTCCGACGACAAAGGCACGCACATCGCGACCTCGGCTCTCGCCCACGAACTGCTGCAGGATGACGTCTTGGTTCACGCTCTCGAGCGTCTCGACGATGGCCTGCGCCACGCGCCGCGTATCCGCGAGCATCACGCCAATGCCCTGCGTCCCTTCGAGCACTTTCAAGATGAGTGGAGCACCGCCCAGCGCTTCGATCACGGGGAGGATGTCGTCGCCGCTCTTCACGAAGGCGGTCTTGGGGATGGGCACGTTGTTGCGTGCGAGCACCTGCAAGGCGCGCAGCTTGTCGCGGGCCACGGTGATGGCGTGCGAGCCGTTCAACACGAGGATGCCGCGCTGCTCGAGCTGCCTCACGATCGCCGTCCCAACGAGCGTCATCGAGGTGCCAATGCGCGGAATCACCGCATCGAGCGTCGTCAGCTCGCGGCCCTTGTAGCGAACCTCACCGCTCGCGTTCTCGACGATGAGGGAGAAGCGCGTTGGGTCGTAGACATCGACGGAGTGACCGCGCAATCGACACGCCTCGGCGATGCGCTTCGTGCTGTACGACGAAGCGCCTTTCGCGAGGATGCCGATGCGTGCGCGGGCCATGCGGGGGACGCTGAGGAAGAGGCGCTACTCCGTCACGTGCGTGCGGATGATGTCGTTGAGCTGCCCGTGCGCGACTTTGTAGTCGAACCATGCGCGGGCGATGTTCGAGACGAGCGAGGTCGCTTGGTCGCTCTCTGCGTCGTAGGCGCCATCGAGCGTGTCGAGGTAGGCGAGGTAGGCCGTCCAGCTGTCGATCTGTGCACGCAGCGCCGCGCGAAGTGCATCGATGCCGGGGCGCAGATCATCCGATGGAATCAGCTGATCGAGCGGCTGCACGTGATCGTTCAAATCACGCATGCAGGTCGTGCGGACGAGCTGCGCGTATTGGCTCGCACTGAAGCGCGCACGCTCGTGAATCTCATCGCGCAGCTGCTGGTTGTTCTGGATGTTGCGGAGGTTCGCGCGGGGCAATGCACACATCCAAAACGCATCGAAGTTGCCCGTGCGCATGCCGTTGATCTGACGGCCGATATTTCCGTACTCGTTGGTGCCGCCGCTCGTCATCAGAAAGCCGACGAGGCCGAGCACGCCGAGCACCACGACGACTGCGAAGGCGATCATCTTTCCGCGCCCGCTCTTCATCGCGCGCTCTTCTTCATCGAGGCTGGGTTGCGGTGCGGAAGGCGGGGCGAGTGGTGCCCAGTTCGGGTCTGTCATGTCGGCTCCTTCAGGTGTGAGGGCGCGCTCAGCGAAGCGCGTGACTCGTTTCGCGATACTACTCCGCCTCATGCGCCGCGCGTTCTCCATCGCAGTCTTTCCGCGTCACGAGGGAAAGCTCCTTCTCATCCACCACAAGCGTTTGCAGAAGTGGCTGCCTCCGGGCGGCGAGATGCATGAGGGCGAGACGCCGCTCGAATGTGCAGTGCGCGAGCTGAAGGAAGAGACGGGCCTTGAGGGCTCCTTCCCCAAGACGAGCGAGGTGGACGGAACGCCGCTCGGTTTGATTGGCTACGAGGAGCACGTCGCGGGCTCCAAGGGCATGCACATGAACTTCGTCTTCGTCGTCGATGTGCGCACGATGCACATCACGCCGAACGATGAGTTCACAGACTTCCGCTGGGTCACGCTCGAAGACGGGCCTTGGGATGCGGCACCTCCGAATGTGCGCCAGCTCGCCGTGATCGCACTTCGCTCATGACGCGCTTTCGCTTCGGCTGGCTGCAGGTCGCGCTTGGCATCTTCTTGCTGGCGATCGCCGCATCGATGCGCGGCGTGATGTGGGTGATGGTCTGGCCCGCGGTGGCCGTGATCATCATCGGCATCGGCTACTTGCGCCTGGGCCCGAGCATCTTCGGCAAGCAGCCCGATGGCAGCCTTCAACCCCTGCGCGCGCTCGTGCTCTTGCCCTACCACGTGGTCGCGTTCGTCCGCATGCACTGGGACCTCTGGCGTCATCGCGAGGACGCATGGAACGAAGTCGCGCCCGGCATTTACCTCGGACGTCGCACGCTCGGCGCGTTGCCAGAGGGCACGAAGGTTGTGGTCGATCTGACCGCAGAGCTCCCTGCGATCTCAGGGGTGCGCGCGTCGGTGGAGAAGGGCGCCCTTGGCTATCACGTGCTGCCCACGCTCGATGCGACTGCGCCTGAAGAGGTGCCCTTCATTGCCCTGGTGGAGCAGCTCTCGCCACGCGAGGAGATCATCTTCATTCACTGCGCAGCGGGCCATGGAAGGTCTGCAACGCTCGCTGCGGCCCTCGTCGTCGCGCGTTCGATTGCACCCGATGCCACGAGTGCGGAGGCGCACCTCAAGCGCGCGCGACCGCTGGTGCATCTTCATCGCGAGCAGCGCGCGCTCGTCGATCGCTTCGCAGCCACACGCAGAACAGAGAAAGGACAGCCATGACCCTCCACAAGATCGCCCAAGTTGGACACCCGGTGCTGCGTGAGCGGGCGCGTGAAGTGACGCGTGAGGAGCTCGCGACGCCGGAGATGCAGCGCTTCATCGATGACCTCATCGAGACGATGCGTGATGCGAATGGTGCAGGGCTTGCGGCGATTCAGATCTATGCGCCGGTGCGCATCGTGGCGATCGAGGTCGGGGACAACCCGCGCTATCCCTACAAGCCGAAGATTCCGCTCACGGTGCTGGTGAACCCGGTGCTTGAGGTGTTGAACGACGAGACCTTCGAGAACTTCGAGGGCTGCCTCTCGGTGCCCAACCTGCGCGGCCGCGTGACGCGTCATGCGAATGTGCGCGTGCGTGCTTGGGATAGGTTCGGCGTCGACATCGACCTCATCGCGCGCGGCGTCTCGGCGGGGACGTACCAGCACGAGTGCGATCACCTCGATGGGACGATCTTCATCGACCGCGTGCTCGACAAACAATCGTTCACGACCTGGGAGAACTTTGAGCGCCATCACCGCGCTGAGTTCGTCACGTATGTCGGCGGCATTGTCGCGAAGTACGGTGGCTGAACGAGCGAGCAGCAAGGGTCTCAAGCGAGACATCGTTTGCCGCTTTCGCTTCGCTTCGCTAGGGTTCGCGCCCTTCAGCGCCGGGTGACCAACTTTCCTACGGGAAAATCGGGAAACTTAGCGATGAAATCTTCCTGCAATGGAAGTGACGATTTCTGGGCTGCGCGTGTTCCACACGTCTCGCAACCGCTTGATGGCTCAAGGATTTAGAGAACCCCGATGCAACGACTTCAGCCCTTCTTCCTCTTCCTCATGGTCGTGATGATGAGCGGCGTGTTCATCACGCAGTTCGGTGCGCAGTCACAAGGCTGCAGCCAGTTTGGGCGCGGCCAAGCCTACGCGGCGCGCGTGAATGGCAGGACGCTGACGGTCGGTGACTTCCGCGCGGCCTATGCGGCCACGGGGCACGTTCGCTACCCCGCGACGAATGCGCGCACGTGGCGCCTTCGCGAGCTCACCTTGGCTGGCCTTATCGAGCGCGAGTTGCTTGCCGACGAGGCGACGCGTCTTGGCATTCGCGTCACCGAAGATGAGGTGATGGACGAGCTGAACGATCACGGGACCGTCTTTGTGAACCCGCCGGTGGACGCGCCGCAGGGCTATCCAGGGCCTCGCATCGACACGAGCCAGGCCTTCCAGAACCGCGATGGTCACTTCTCGGCCAAGCAGGTCACGCGCTACATCAACTACGGCCTTCGTCGCTCGACGGCGGAGTTCTTGGAGTGGCAGACCCGCGAGCACCTCGCGCTCAAGATGCGCGACACGATCGCCGCGCAGGTCAGCGTGAGCCCCGAGGAAGTGCGCAACGTCTACGACCGCGACACCGAGCGCGCGCAGCTTGAGTACTTCCAGTTCCGTCCTTCGTACTACCGCGATCGCATTCAGCCGACGGATGCGGATGTGCGCACGTGGATGGCCGCGCACACGACGGAGGTCGACGAGGAGTACACACGTCAGCGTCATCTCTACACGGGCCTTGAGCTCCAGGTGCGCTCGCGCCACATCCAGATCGACGCGCCTTCCACGATGACGGAGGCCGAGCGTGCAGCAGCCCGCACGCGTGCAGAGGCGCTTCTTGTGCGCGCCCGTGCTGGTGAAGATTTCGCCGCCCTTGCGCGCGACAACAGCGATGACGACACGACGGCGCGTCGTGGTGGCGACCTTGGCTTCATGCCGCGCGGTCGTCGTGATGCGGCGTTCGACGACGTGCAGTTCGCCCTTGAGCCCGGCCAGGTTGGCGAGACGCTCCTTGAGTCGCCCTTCGGCTTCCACATTGTGAAGGTTGAAGCGCGTCGCGAGGGCGATGTGCCGGAAGACGAGGCGAAGCGCGAGCTTGCCGAGACGCTCTACGTCGCGGCCCGCTCGGGTGAGATGGCGCATGAGGAAGCCATCCGCGCGATCGCGTACCTCCGCGATGGCCACACCGTCGCTGAGCTCGACACGCAGCTCCTTCACAACTGGGAGGTTCCGCCTCCGCCCGCGCCGGTCGAGCCCGCAGCCGATGGGACGACGCCCGCGCCAGTCGCAGAAGCCGAGACGCCCGCACGTGACACGCTCGCGCCGCAGGTGCGTGAGACGCGCAACTTCAGCCGCACGGATGCGCCGATCCCAGGCTCGTTTGATTCCGGTCCGCTCACGCGCATCGCTTTCGGCATGACGATGGAATCGCCGCTTCCGGAAGAGCCCATTCAGCTCGGCACGGATTGGTTTGTGTACAGCCTCAAGGAGCGCACGCATGCGACCGACGAGGGCTTCACCGATGAGGTGCGTCAGCGCATCACGGAGCAGCTGCTTGCGATGAAGCGTGTCGAGGCCGTGCGCGTCTACGTGCGTCAGCTTCGTGCAGCCGCGGCTTCGCGCGTTCAGGAGGACCCGACGATTCTCGACTACGGCGACGGCGAGCCGGCGAGCGATGAAGACTCGGATGAGGAGCCTGCAGAAGAAGAGACGGCGCTTCCGCGTCGTCGGGATCCTGTCCCCGCGTGAGCGCAGCGAGTTCTGCTTCAGCGCATCCCCACGGAGCCGTTCGAGAAGTTTTCTCGAACGGCTGCGTTCTTTTGACGAAGCGCATTCGCGGCGCACGGCACGCGAGTCTCTGCGTCGCTGTGCGCATTGGGTCGCGCTACGAGCCGCTCGCGCTCGCAGGCATCTCGCACCTGCTCGAGCACATGCTCTTTCGCGGCACCAAGGAGCACCCCACGTCGTACGCGCAGAACTTCGCGTTCGAGTCGCTCGGCGGGACACTCGATGCGGCGACCTCGGTGGACTCCACCGTCTACCAAGCGACGCTCCCACCCGAGGCGGTGCCGACCGCGATTGAGCTCATCGCAGAGATGTTTCGCGCGCCTGTGATGGCGCATCTGACGCTCGAGCGAAACGTCGTGCGCGAGGAGATTCTCGACACGCTCGATGAGAACGATCAGCTCATTGACGCAGACGAGCTCACCGCGCAGGCGCTCTTCGGCAAGGATGGTTTGGCGCGCCCGATCGGCGGGACGTTGCAGAGCATCGATGCGATCACCGAGGCGGATCTGCGCGCCTGGCACGCATCGCATTACGTCGGCGCGAACCTCGTCTGCGTGGTAGCGGGCGCCTTCCCAGCTTCGACACGCGCGACCTTCAAGAAGACGTTTGGCGCGCTCCCTGCGGGCACGAAGGCTGTGCGTCCGCCGCTCTCGAGCGCCAAGGTGCACCGCGAGACGTTCACCCCCGCAACGGGAAGTCAGGTCGATGTGCGCGTCGCATTTCGTGCACCGCTCGCCGCACGCTCCCCGCGCTCGATGGCCTTCTCGATGCTCTCGCGCATCCTTGATGACGGCATGAGCGCCCGCGTCTTCCGCACGCTCGTCGAAGACCGCGGCCTAGCCTACGAGGCCTTCGGCGGCCTCGACATCTACCCCGACGTCGCAGCGCTCGTGCTCGGTGCATCGTGTCGCCCAGAGAGCACCGCGCTCGCCGTGGAGGCCCTGCTTGAGCTTGCGCGCGAGGTGCGTGAGAGCGTCTCGAAAGAGGAGCTACAGCGCGTGCGAACGCGTGTGCGCTTCGAGCTCGATTTGCTTCGCGATGACCCGCAAGCGATGGGCGAGATCCTGCTTGAGGATGAGTTCCACGGAGAGGCCACAAGCCTCGATGAGATCGCGCGACGCGCGGCCGCAGTGACGACCAAGGATGTCGTGCGCGTGGCGCAGCAGTTCTTGACCCCCGAGGCGCTCGCGGTGGTCGCGGTGGGACGGCTGGAGAGCGGTGTGCTGCGCAAGTTGAAGAAGGCTGCACGCGGGTTTGCTTGAGGTCTATGTCGTCGCCGTGATGCGCCTCGTCGGCGAGATGGCCTAGAGAGCGCGGGCATCTCGGGTGGGAATGTCGGGACCTCGTTCTCGCGTTGGCGACCCAACGAGCGATGTTCAGGCCGCGTTGGCCGGAGGGAGTGCCGATGGCTTGGGGCGTGCTGAAGAAGTTGTGGCGGCTGCTCCGCTTCGTCGCCTTCGCGCTCTTCGCGCTGTGGGTTCTCGCCGGCATCTTTCACACGCATGCGATGCCGCCTCTCGTGCATACGCGCGCCGTGTGTGAGGGCGCTGCACTCGCACGGTTTGAGGGAACGACTGTGGAGTGGCGATCGGAGCCTCTGCCTGAAGTCGAAAGTCACCCGCTCGATGCCTGCGATCTCGCCGACATCACCTTCGACGCACCGACTGCGAGCGTCACGGCAGCGCTTGAGTCTTGGCGATGGCAGCGCTTCCCGTGCTGGCCGCCGCCGTGGGAAGCAGACCCGACCGCGGTTGGGCACGAGCGTGCTCGTGCGACTTACATGGAGGCGGAACGTCGCGCGGACCATCTTGAGATCATTCGCACCCACGAGGGACCGATCAGCGACGTCGCCGTGCCCATCCTTGAGCAGTTCCAACGCGAAGCCGTGAACGACCCGCGCTGGGACCCTGAGATCATCGCGATCGAGATCGCGCACTGGCGAAACGACGAGACGATCGAGGAGGCTAACGCGCGCTACGCACACGAGGCGGACCTGCTCGGCCTGCCTCTCGATTGCCCGATCGACAGCCCCCATCTCAACAACCAACTCCCTGGCCCCACCTACGGGTTCCGCGTGTCTGATGTTCACGGAGAGGCTGGGCTGCGCGATGTGCTCGGGTATCTGTGCGGTGTGGGCGCGATGAGGATGGCGGTTGTTTGCCAGTAGACCGCGGGACACATGAGCTGCTGCGCGTGCCCTTGTTCTGAATAACGTGTCTCCGGCACTCGCTCCGCGGGCATAGTCACATCGTGACGACAGAGTTCGACCTCACTGAACAGTTCAATCGCCTCATCGAGGCGCGGACGGCGCACGCGGTCCCATCGCCGGCAAAGGGACCAGACGGCGATGTGGAGGACGGGGGCGTGCCGTTTGAGATGGAGGCGGGACCGGTCGACAACAACGACGACTGGGTCGCCTGGAGATGGCTTCCTTCGCGGGTCAGTGAGGACGAACTCGCGGAGCTCGACGCGCTCGCCTCCCCGTCTTGCGCGCCGCTCCGAGCCTACCTCCGCGCGCATTGCCACCTCCTGAGTCACACGAGATGGGCCGCTCATGACGTGCGCCTCGTTCCAATCCCTTCCGATGCGCCGCTCGGTCCGTTTCGAGAGCAGCTCGACGCGTGGGCGCCGCTCGTGGCCTTGGGTTACCTGCCATTCGCGACCTACGGCGACGACTATGGGCCTATCTGCGTCGACCTTGCGCGAGGTGACGAGGCGCCAGTTGTTTGGCTGGACCACGAGCAGATTCACAGCCTGCCCGAGCCCCTGACCCGCGCCCAGCTTGAGCCGCACGCGCAGCCTCTCTGCCCCTCGCTTCTCGAGTTTCTTCTGGGCACGCTCGCAGATGCGGTTTGACCTGCGACTGAAGAACCAAACCGCGTTGCCAAAGAGGAACACGTGAGGTCGAAGCCGAGTCGCGAGAAACTCATCGCCAGCGCAAAGACGGCGCTTCTCTATCCCGCGCAACATGCGTCCGATGCCGCCGCGCTGTGCGGAACGCTCGATGACTTGGTGCACGGTCTGGGTCTCGGTCACGAGCCCGAAGTGCAGGAGCTCGTCGTGCGATTCATGGAGCGCGCGCACGCCTTTGGGGAGGACTCCGCAGTGCTCGTGAATCGGATGGAGTATGCGATCCGACTCGCCGAAGCAGACGGCGAGCTCATGTACGAGGAACTCCACAAGCTGCTCTCGCTCTGCGACGACGTCTTTGTGCTTGAGGCGTTCGGCATGCGCGCAGATGCATCACTCAAAGCGCAGTTCGATTCGGTTGTTGCGGAGCGGCTCTTGCGGAGGCCCCGGCAGGCAGCGGCAATGGCTGCTGGGGACAAGGTCGTCGCGTGGAAGCGTGAACGATGGTGGTACGCCGAACTCGTTGGGCCGCGGAGTCCGACGTCCAGCGCGCGTTGAAGGTTGGGCCCAACGCAACTTCCCTCCGTTCGCGCAGTGACGCGGGGTGATCCGCCAACGCGTGCGCACACGCTTTGACCTTGCCTCCACCACGCGCCGACTTCGACACTTCGCGCATGATCCCCACGGTGCTCGCGTCGCCTCCCTGGTTGCAGCCGCGGCCCAAGCGCAAGGCGCGCATGCTCGCGGCACTGCCTTATGCGGAGCGCGTTGTGACGACGCGGGGCGTGCACGCGTATCGAGAGTCGGAGCGGGAGGAGCATTGTCGTGGTGAGCTTGCGGCGGCCCGTCGTGGTGAGCGTCGGGCGTTTGTCTCGGTGCTGCATGCGCTGCCGGATGAGGAGGCGCTGGCGACGTGGAACGCCTCGGAGGCTTCGTGGTTTCACGGGGGTGACTACGATGCGCGTGAGGTGATGGCGCACATGGAGCGGCTTGGCGTTCCGGCGATCGAGGGTCTCTTGCGCTACGCGAGGGGCAAGCTGCCGAGTGCGGTGCTTGGCTTGAGTAGGGTCGAGTCTCCGCGTGTCGCGCCCGACCTCGCGCTCGTGCTTGCGAAGGGCAAGAAGGCTGCGCTCGCAGAGAAGTGGTTCCTGACGTATCCGGAGGCTGCGTGCGTCGGGCTCATCCCGGCTGCGCTTGGTGCCGATCGAACGCTCGCGAGCGCCTCGGGTCATGCGCTTCGCTACCTCGCGGACACAGGGCACCTTGAGACGATTCAAGCGAGTGCGCTGCGCTGGGGCGAGGACATCGCACGCGAGGTGCGCGAGGTGTTGGAGGACGACCAGCCCGCGCGTGTGCCCACGCTGCCCGCGTTTGTGCAGCTCGACGCGCTGACACTCACGGCCGATGGGGAAGCCCTGCCGCGCAGTGCACGCGAGAACCTCGCGCTCATGCTGCGATTCACGAATGTGATCCCGGCGTACTCAGGCCTCCGCGCGGTGCGCGCGGCGTGTGATCGCGCATCGCTGCGCGAGTTTGCTTGGGGCCTCTTCTCGCAGTGGCTCGAGGCCGATGCAGACCCCGCACACGATTGGGCGATCACAGCGCTCGGTCATCTCGGCGACGACGCGCTTGTCGCGCGTGCGATTCCACTCCTTCGCACGTGGCAGTTCGTGCGTGTGGCGAGTCGCTCGACGAAGCTGCTTCACGCGATTGCACTCGTCGGCACCGACCTCGCGTTTGCGCATCTCGATCACGTCGCGCGAAAGGGCAGCGCACCACTCTTGCGTTCGAATGCGCAGGCCGCGATGGAGCGTGTGGCGATGCGCTTGCGCATCTCGCCCGATGAGCTGGAGGATCGGCGTGCGCCGCATCTCGACCTCGATGCACGTGGTCGGATGGCCTTCGAGAATGGCTGGACTGCGAGCCTCGATGCGCATCTGAAGCCCATCGTCTTCGACGCCGAAGGCAAGCCGCGCAAGGCATTCGTGAAGGGCGCCGCGGCCGCGGATGTCACACGTTGGAAGGCGCTTCAGAAGAACGCGAAGCTTGTGGCCACATCCCAAATCGAGCGCTTCGAGCGCGCCATGACAAGCGAGCGCACGTGGACCGCGAAGGCCTTTCGCGAGGTCATTCTCGCGCACCCTCTGCTCATGCACTTGGCGCGTCGTTTGGTGTGGCGCGATGCAGACGGGCGGACGTTTCGCGTCGTCGAAGATGCGACCCTGGCCGATGTGAATGACGCGCCGTTCACGCTTGAAGCGGCGCACGTGCGCGTGGCCCATCCGGTCGAGCTTGGTGATGCGCTCATGGCGTGGTCGCGCGTCTTTGCCGACTACGAGATCCTCCAACCCTTCGCGCAGCTCGGTCGCGCAACGCATGCCCTGCAAGACGACGAGCGCAAGGGCACGCAGCTTCGCCGCTTCGAGGGCAAGCGCGTGCCGTGGGAGACTGCGCTTCGCCTTCTGCGCGAAGGGTTTGATGACGCGAGCTCGGGCTCACGCATCCATACGCTGCGCGCGATGTTCGCGAACCGAGTGCAGCTTCTTGTGAGCTTGGAGCCCGGCCTTCTGCGGGGCGACCCAAGGTCGAATACAGAGCAGCGCACCACGCGCGTTGAAGTCCTTGGTGTCGATTCACTCGCGCAACTCTCACCGGTGATGGCGAGTGAGGTTCTGGCGAAGCTGTCCGGGCTCGGTGGCTGAGGCTCGGTGGCTGAGGCTCGGCGGCTGAGGCTACGCGTCGACCCAGACGAACAGGTTCGCATCTGCGCGCATCGACGGGGCGATGTCGAGGCCGCCAAGGTCGGCCGCGGTGCCCTGCGCGACAGCATCACGCACCTCGACGGGAAGGCGCAGCATGTCTTCCGCGTCGCCGAGGCTCTCGATCTCGCCGACGTCCGTGAGCCCAAAGCGCTTGGTCACCAAGTGCACGAAGAGCTCGGGGTCCTCGATTTGCCAGTTGGGGAGCGTGTCGATGACGTCGGGGTCGACGCTGACGAAGCTGACTTCGCTTCGTTCGCCCGTGCTCGGGTTGCGAACAGTGCTGGTCTGCTCGCGCATGACGCGGGCGAAGTCGGCGTCATCCGCCACGAAGAGAACGAAGTTCATGTGCGCGACCGTAGGTTGGGCGAATGCGCGCGTCGAGCGCGCTCAGTCTTGGGCGAGCATGGAGACGTCATCGATGCGTCTCGAAACACTACGGGCTGTCGGAGGGGATGAGCGGCGGCAACGGCTCGTCCTTCTCGTTCCGCTTGGCGGTGTTCTCATATACAAATCATATGGCGAATGGTGCGAAATGGCACTCGCGCGTCCGGCTCGCGCTGATGCGCGAAGAGCGAATGGAACCGTGGCTCGCGCTACCTCGCATCGCGACGCAAGCGACTGACTTGATCTCGGCCCGGTCAGCGGAATGACAAGGTTTGTCGCCCAAGAACCGGGCACCTGCCGGGCGGTGAGGAGTTCTCCGGAGCGCGTGAACGTGGCCAGCACCTGCGTCATGGGATCGAGCTCGAAGCGCTGTGCGCCGACTTCCAACGGGCCTTGGAAAAACTGAAGCATTGCGGCCACGGTGTTGGCACTCGCGCTTACTGCACTGCCGTACCCACCTCGACCAATGACCAAGTTCTCGAATCCCGCGCCCACAAGGGAAATCGGCATCGATATGAGGCTGTTCACATCGTTGAACGCGAGCGCGATCGGGCGCCCCTCCGCATCGAGACTCCACGACTGGGTGAACGCATCTTCGGCGTAGGTGTGAACTTCGACTGGGTTGAAGTTGGCATCCACCTTTGCCCAGAACGGTCTTCGTTGCGAAGTCTCAGGCAGCATCCAGGCGGAAGGGGTCGGTGACGAATAGTTCCCTGCGACCCACCAACCGCGGTCTGCAGCCGGCGCGATGAAGCGCGGTACGTTGTCGCCGGCTGCGAAGAAATGGAGTTGTGAACTCTCAACGATGGGCAACCCCGAAGCGAGGTGCGCGCCCGCCGCGACCCTGACCGGGCCGATCATGCCGTTGAGACCTTCGTTGCGAATGATGGCGGCAACGGCGCCGGTGCGATCGCTGTAGGCAAAGCTCGTGATGGACATGGGCGAGGCGATGCACTCCGACCAGATTGCTCTGTCCGTCCAACGGACAGCACACGAGGCTTGGGAGTGTGTGCGCCCATCGATCACAAACTCGACCCCCGGATCGCCGTTCCCCAAAATCATCGAGGGGTTGTCATCGTGATCGAGCGTGAGCTGCTGCACCCGCGCGAACCCGGTTGCGATGGTGGCGCGTGCCACGAACGTTCCCGCGGCATCGAAGCACCCGTAGCGGAGTTCCGTGTGCGGGAAGCTGAAGCGGGCAGATACCAGAGCGCACAAGTCGTTGTGAGAGTCGACCGCAAGCCACGCGATGGTCTCGGAAGGGTCGACGGCGAGCGTTCTCAGCTCACCTGGAAGCGGCATTGCCGCGTCGACTCTGCCGCCCGCATCAAGCGCTTGGGGAGGACGCGACCTGCTGCATGCTGCGAGAAGTGCTGCGGTGACTGCCAGTGCGCGAACTTGATTGGTACTGCCCATCATCATGCAAGCGTCTACGGGGCCGCTTGAAGGGTCAAGTGTTGGGGAACATCGATGACACTCCCCTGCGTTGGCGCGCGATGAACTCGTCCCCGCGCAGTGCTGCGTTCATCGTTGTCGTGCTGCAAATGAGCGCCGCATTCTTCGTCCTCTGCGCGCTGAGTTCGCTGCCCGAGGTCGCCGCGAATCTTCGCTTTGATTGCAGGCGTTTTGAGGCCGCGATGAACTCACTCGCGGTCGCGCTCGCGCATCACTGGATGCTTCCGTTCTTCATCGCGGTGTTCGTCGGACATGCGTTGCCGATCGCGTACATCGCGAGGGCTGGGTTCATGCGCGCGCTGCCGATTCAGGCGTTTGCCTCCGCGATAGAGCTCATCGTGATTGGTGCGATGTGGCTCACGCTCGTCTCGCATTTCTTGCTGCTGCACGAGGGGCGCAACTGCTTCTGAGCGCGCGACGTAGCGGCTCCACGCGACGATTCAGAGAGGCCCTCGCGTCCAGCGCGCTCGTCGCGACCTCGCGCTCAAGCGCTTCAACGAACGCTCGGTGGACAGGGATTGGTTGCTGGCGGCGGGTCTCGGTGCCGGTGATGCTGGCGCGGAAGAGTGCGACCCTTGTGCGGTCGTTGGCGACGTAGAGCGGCGAAGGAGTCACTCGATGGCGTCGGCGGATTGGCTGACAACGAACCCTCCGCGCAGCTGCCGGGTACACTTCGCGCTGTGAGCTTCCCGCCCTCGCGTTCCGGCGACGCGTCTCGCTCAAACCAACCCACGTCCACCTTCGAGGCGACCATCACCGCCACGCTCGAGGCGGCAGGCGTCGATGGCGTTGAGCTTCAGCGCCATCCCGGTGCGACGATCCACCCGAGCGCTTCCGTTTCTGTGCGACCTCCACCGGAAGCTCTGGCCAAGCTCGGCGGGGCCACACTCGCGATCCACGATCGATTGGGCGAGGGCGGCATGGGGCTCGTGCTCAGCGCGACGCAGCTTCGGCTCGGGCGCGAGGTCGCGGTCAAGACGTTGCGGCCGGAGGTCGTCACCGACCGTGCGATCGGGGAACTCGTACGCGAGGCGTGGGTGACCGGCCTGCTCGAGCACCCCCACATCATCCCGGTCCACGACATCGAACTCGACGCGCACGGGGTTCCTCAGATCGTGCTGAAGCGGGTCGAGGGAGATGGCTGGGTGCGCCAAGTAACTTGGAGAAAGAGGACGCGATGCTTGGATAGACATCACTGAAACCTTCTTTGGCGCCTTGCGGTTCTCGTGGTTGGAATACCCGAGCTGC
>JBILQT010000366.1:0-6485 GCA_044373065.1 Sandaracinaceae bacterium | reverse complement strand
AAGCCCCGCGTCGTGCACAGCGTGCTTTACCGAACGTAGCGAAGCGATGAAACGAAGAGCCGGATGCGGGAAATCCGCACGTCCGGATCTGTGGGAGCAGCGGGGGAAACCCCGCTGCGACCTGACACCGTACACGGCGTTGCTGCTGGATGCGCACTCGCGAGCGAGCGTCACCGTGGTGCTGCTTGATGCGTTGTGGGTGGTTCCACAACCAAGCCATGACGGCGCAAAGGGTGACGTGCGGAACCACCCAGAACGCACGCGAGCGAGGCCAGGTGGCTTTCGCGGTCGAATCGACACCGAGCGCCAACGCCGCATGCGGTTCAGTCCACTTCCGCCCTCTCTGTCCTCGAGCCCATTCACCACGCGTGGTGAAACTGACCATCACGAACTGACCATCACGAACTGACCATCACGAACTGACCATCACGACTCAACTGGAGAACGCGTTGAAGTGGCCGACGCCGTCCTCGTAGCGGCCGGTCTTCCCACTCGCGTCTGGCGCGGTGGGGTCTGGGGTCGAGGTTGCCGATGTGCAGTCGAGACCCGCGCCTGCGGGCACGCAGTCGAGTTCGAGGGCCTGCATCCACTCACGGAACTCGCCCTCCGTCATGCGCGCGTCCATCTCGTAGACGAAGTCGCCGATGAACGCGTCGACGAGGATGTCCTCGCGAAGAACGACCGCGCCCGTGGGGAGATGGCGTCGCGCGGGCCACATCGTGGCGTAGGTGTGGAGCTGAACCAAGCCGACCGAAGCGAGGGCGGCCAGGGCGGTGAGGACGAGCCCCACTTGGGCCTCCCCGCGTGCACTCCCGCGGGCTCGCGCGGACCTATAGACCCAAGCCAGCGCGAGGCCGCCCGTGACGAAACCTGGCACGACGAAGAGCATCGCAATCGGTTCGCTGGGGACGCCGCTCCGTGGATAGGTAGGGAACATCACCGCGGCGCACACGCACGAGACCACCCAGCCCGACCAGCTCGCGACGAGCGTCATCAGTGCGGCGCCTGCGACGCCCCGCGCGCGTTGATGCGCGAGGAAGCCGGCCATCACGCCCATCGCAGGCCCGAGCAGCATGAAGCAAAGGAAGAGCGCGTACTGCGTGGATGTGGGCGAGGTCGGGTGCACCATAGCTTGGGAGCATAGCGACCGTTCTCTGCACAAGATACGCAACGGTGGGGTTGCAGATGCGTTGCCTGTTGGTCGTGATCAGGGGGGGGTAGCCCGTGAGGGTCAGTTGAGGCCCGCGACTGAGCCCCATTGCCAGTAGACCGCCAGTGAGATGGTCAGTTCAGACTGGCAGTCAGACTCGCAGTCTCCACACATTGCCGTCCACATCGGTGAAGACGAAGGTCTGACTTCGGGTGTCAAAGCAACCTGCCCGGGCCACGCGGTGTGCATCATGAGCCTGAGCACGCATCTCCAGTAGATCGAGGAGGCCACACTCAAAGGCAATCCATCGGCCCTCGAGGGAGCAGGTCACGGGCAGCCCGAGTTTCGAGAAAGTCGCTTGCGTTGAGCGTGTCTGCACGTCGGTGACGAACACATTGCCTTGCACGTCGGCGCCTACGAGGACGCGGCCATCGAGTCCCCATACGAGCCCAGTCCACTTCGCCGTCGGGGCATGCCACGACTCGCTCGGCAGGCCGGAGCTGTGCACGATATGAATCGAACCTCTCGCGAAGTAGGCGAGTCGCCGCGACCTCGGATGCAGTGCGGCGGACACCACCTGGTCTGCGTGGACACGCCGCCGACATCGCCCTGTGGCCACATCCCAGAGGGCAATCCCGACAGGGTCTGTCGCGAGAAAGACGGTCGTATCAACCAGCGGCGCGAACTCGATGAATGGGCCGCACTCAGAGGCAAAGTCGATGTTGAGCATCTCGCGCCCGCTGCTGAGCTCCCAGGCCCAGAGCCCAAAGCACGCAGTGCTCGAAATCTTCGGCACGACGATGCAATCGCTCACGAACTGGGGCCAATGCATCGCCCAGCGTTCGGTCTTTGCCAGCCTCAATGAGAAGACCTCGTGGCCGTGCTCATCACTCACGTGAACGTGAGTAAGTGTGCGACGCGCAAGCAGAGTCTTGCCGTCGACCACTCCGATGGCACCTAAGAGACCTTGGGGATGAACCGCAGGCATGGTCATCAGGAGCGGGAGATGGTCAGTTTCGTGATGGTCAGTTTCGTGATGGTCAGTTGCATCAACGCGCGCCCAACCCCCGCAGCACCTGCGCCCGCATCCGCTTGGAGACAGGAACCCGTGCTCCGCCCGTGAGCACCAGCACGAGCCCGTGCTCCGCGTCCTCCGTCCTCGCCACCGCGCTTGTACGCACAAGGTGCGCGCGATGGGCACGTAGGAAACCCAGGGGCGCGAAGCGTGTTTCGAGGTCGTCGAGGCTCTCGCGGATGAGGTGCTCCTCCCCGCCCATCTCGAAGGAGACGTACTTTTCTACCGCGCGAAAGACCTCAATGCGGCGCACGTCGATGAAGCGGGAGCCCTTTGTGTCGGTGACACGCAGACGCGGCGCATCGCGCTCGGTCTCGTCGATCTGTACGCGACGCAGCACGCGTGAAAGTGCACGCTCGATGCGCTCTTGCGTCACGGGCTTGAGCACGTAGTCGCAGGCGTCGAGGTCGAATGCGGAAGTCGCGTGCTCGGCGTGGGCGGTCACAAACACGATCGGAGGTCGCGCTCGGTTTGGGCCCTCATGCACGGTGCGTGAGGCGACGCTCAGGCCGTCGAGCGCGGGCATGTGGATGTCGAGAAAGATCACGTCGGCTTCGACCGTGTCGATCAACTGAATCGCGCGCACTCCGTCCTCGGCGACTCCGACCACCTCGATATCAAGGGCCTCAAGGACGCGAATCAGATCCGCACGCACATACGGCTCATCATCGACCACGATCGCGCGGAGCGGCTTCATTCGTCCTCCCTTGGAATGAGAATCTCAGCGAGAAATCCGGGGCGCTTGGAATCCAATTCACGCGACCGTGTGACGAGCGAGCCACGTGTTCCGTAGAGCGTCGCAAGTCGCGCGCGCACATCGTGAAGACCGATGCCTGTGCCCTCGCGATGGGTTGAGTGTTGCCCGGGCCCGTCGTCTTCCACGGTGAAGCGAACGTGCTCTGCAGTGAGCGCGCACGTCACACGCACGTGGCATCGACCTCCGTCCGAGAGCCCGTGCAGCACAGCGTTCTCGACGAGCGGCAAGAGAATGAGCGAGGGCACCAACTCGTCTTGCGTGAGCGCGTCCTCGTCGATCACGACATCGAGCCGACCCGCAAAGCGCATCTCTTGGACACGAAGATAGCGACGCGCGGTCTCGACTTCATCGCCTGCGCGAAGCACGGGTTTCGTCGTGCCATCGACGATCTCGCGGAAGAGCGAACCGAGGTCGCGCAGCGCGTTCTCGGCGGCTTTGGGATCGGTGGGAACAAGCCCCGCAGCGGCAGTCAGCGCGTTGTGAAGGAAGTGCGGTTGGGTGCGTGAGACGAGCGCCTGATAGCGCGCCTCGGAGAGCGCTTGCTCGGAGCGCACTTGCGCCACGGCGGCCTCCTCACGCGTGCGCATGACGTGCTGGTAGACGCGTCCCAACAGGACAAAGCAGGCGCTCAGGGTCATGCCCCGCATCCAGAGTGTGAACTCGCGATGCCCGATGCCTGGGCAGGTCCACACGAGGGGCCGAATCATCACGAGCGTCACAAAGCTCACGAGCAGCAAGGTGAATGCGACGTGAATCGCGGCCCCCAGCGGCCCCACGAGAAGGCGCGGCCAGCGCCTTGAGATTGCGTTGGTAGAGACGTGGATCGCGGCACCCAGGGCGAGTGTGTAAACCCAGATCGCGAGCAGCGAGCGCGCTTGGTGGAGCCAACCGTAGCGAAGCCCATCGGGCTCGAAGATGAGGCCGAGCACCGGCGGGATCACCAAGAGGACAAAGAAGAGCTCGCGCGGCCAGGCGCCGAAGGTCTCGCTCCTCGTGGGGCTCATGCTCACGCTTCCGTCTTCGGGAGCAACTGGGCGAGGTAGTGCGCTTGAAGCAGGACGCGCTCTTCTGCGGCGGCGAGTCGATCGCGCATGCGGCCCGCGAGCAACGTGGGGGTGATCACGAGCAAGACCGAGATGAGCGCCAACGTGAGCTGCGTGACGAAGGGCGGGAGCGTGACCATCGCAGAGCGCACGATCATCGCGCCATCTTCGAAGGTGTAGTAGCCCGCGTCGAGGCCAAGCCACGAGAGCAAGAGCGGCACGACAATCGTCGAGACACCCAGCGCGAGCACAGCGCGACGCAGCTTCGCGTCGGCATTCATCGCAAAGAAAATCGCGTTCGTTGCGGCCAATGCGGGCACCACAATGAAGGGCCCCATCACAAACGAGACGAGCATGATCGCGAGGCTCGAGACGCCCATCAGCGTGATGGTCGCAGCGTCGGAGGTGGACTTCGCACGCCAGGCGTAGAGCGCGACGATGGCAGCGATCACGAGCGCACCAATCAAGGCGCCACCGCGGCGCCAATCGAGTACCCCGAAGCTGACCACGAGCGGGATGATGAGGATCCACGTGCTGTTGCGAATGAACGTGGTGCGCGCCATCTGCACGCGGCGCTCGGACTGCGCTTCCTCGATGGCGCGACGGGCTTCGGGAGGCACTTCACTCGGCAGGTCCGTGAGCAGATGCGAGAGCGCGCTGAGCGCCTCTGCGTGCATCGGGTCGAGCGCGAGGGCACGGCCCAATTCGCGCAGCGCATCGGCACGACCCGTGGGTGTGGAGAGAACCTTCGTTCGCGCATTCGCGACATGCTCGGAGGCGAGCTCACGACGACGCGACTCGTCTTTCTCGCCATCGAGATAGCGCTCAACGCGCTCGGCCAAGATGCGCGCATTCGGAATGCGCTTCTCCATGTCGAGCGCCACGGCCTCACGCCAGAGCTTGTCGAGCTCGGGCGGTACATCGCCGCTGCGTGCACGCGGCATGTCGGTGCTGATGCCTGCAACCGTCGCGGCCAAGCGCTCCATCGCGCCCTTGCCCTTGTGGAAGGGCTCAAGGTGCAGCGTCTCGAAGAGAATGCAGCCGAGTGCATAGACATCCGTGCGTGCATCGAGCCTGTCTGTCTCACCGCGTGCTTGCTCTGGGCTCATGTATCCGGGTGTGCCCATCAGCGACCCAAAGAGCGTCTCCTTCGACTCATCCTTGGGCAATGCAACGGGCCCAACCGTCTCCTCGCTCGCCTGCGATTGGAGCTTGGCAAGGCCCCAGTCGAGCACGTGAACCTCGCCGAAATCTCCGAGCATGATGTTGCCCGGCTTGAGGTCGCGATGAATCACGCCGCGCGCGTGCGCGAAGTCGACAGCGAGGCAGACGGTCGCGAAGGCACTGAGCAACTTGCGGCGATTGAAGCGCGAGGTGAACTCGGGATCGTTCTGCGCCAGGCCCTCATAGACCTCATGAAAGGTCACGCCGCGGATGCGCTTCATGGTGAAGAAGGTCGTGCCGTCAGGGAGCGCGCCGAGGTCATAGACGGGCACGATCGCGGGGTGCTCAAGCTGGCCTTGCACGCGTGCCTCACGAAGGAATCGCGCGGCCGAGTCGCTCGACGCAGCGGCCTCCGGCTTGATGCTCTTGAGGGCAACCTCGCGACCAATGATCGGATCGCGGCAGAGATTCACCGTCCCCATGCCGCCCTCACCGAGCAGCTTCACGAGCGCATAGCGTTCGTAGGCCGGGGCACTCGTGCTGCGCGCGCGCACTGCCACGGTCGTCACATCATCGAGAGGCAGCGTGCCGCTCCCGCCAAAGACGATGGGCTGCTCAGAGATGGCTTGGGGAGAGTCCGCGCGAAGCGTGTCATGCGTGGCCTCGTCATCCCGGCTGTTTGACATCGCAGGATGCTACCAAAGTCAGCGCATACATGTTGAAATACGATATCAATCGTATCGTATCGTCGGCGCTAGGCCTTGCGGATGGCGTGGTCCACCTCAAGCACGCGCGCCCGGAGGGCCTCCAGGTCTCCGTCATTCCAGATGACCCAGGTCGCCTGAGCGACCTTCTCCGACTGCGGCATCTGTGAGGCGATCCGCGCGCGGGCTCCCGCTTCATCGAGGCCATCCCGCCTCATCACACGCTCAAGCTGCACCGCATCGGAGCTCGCCACCACGATGAGGCCCGCCATCATCTTGTGCGTGCCTTTCTCGACCAAGAGCGCGGCCTCATAGAGCCCATAGGGCGCGTCGCTCATCGCGATCTCGGCCATGCGCTGCATCGAGCGCTGCGCGATGCGGGGATGGGTGATTTGCTCCAGCACGCGCCGCTTCACGTCATCTCCAAAGACGAGCGCGCCGAGCCTCTTGCGGTCGAGGGTTCCGTCTTCGGAGAGCACGTTGTCACCGAATGCAGCGCAGATCTCGGCAAGGCCTTCTGTGCCTGGCAGAACGACCTCGCGTGCGAGCTGATCCGCATCGACGACCTGTGCGCCGAGCTCTTGAAAGAGGC
>JBILQT010000365.1:0-6487 GCA_044373065.1 Sandaracinaceae bacterium | reverse complement strand
ATCCCGAGACTGGCCGCATGACCTCAACTCATCGAACCGCCGGATGCGGACCCGCATGTCCGGTGGTGTGGCAGGGGACGTCGGGCTGAATGCCCGACGCCCCTATGCCGATCCGTCCGGCGAGGACTCACACGACGCAAACAAGCAGACCGCAGCAGCAAGCGACAGAGGCAGCGACGGCGGCAGCAACCGAGACAGCGACCGAGACAGAGCCAGCGACCGAGACAGAGCCAGCGACCGAGACAGAGCCAGCGACCGAGACAGAGCCAGCGACCGAGACAGAGTCAGCGACCGAGACAGAGTCAGCGACCGAGACAGAGTCAGCGACCGAGACGGCAGCAGCGACCGAGACCAGCCCAGCGCCAGCTCAAACCCCAATCCGCGACAGCGGAACCCAGTTCGCATCCACCGCCTGGAACTCGCAGCTAAACGCGCTCCCCGAGGAGAGCGCCGTCGTCTCGAACGTCACCGAGCCGCTCGTCGGGCAGATGGCTTCCACGAGCGGGCAGTTGCCGCACTCATCGTCGTCATACATCGCCGCGGCATCGCGCGGGCAGGAGGCCATCGTGCCGAGGCAGACGGTCATCGTGGGGTCGCCACTGCAGTAGCGCCCGATGCCGCAGCCGCAGGAGGCGCGCACTGCGACGCCTGGTGTGCACGCGAAGGAGGCGACACGCGCGGATTGAATCGGGGTGCGGCGCGCCTCCCAGTTGCACGTGAACTCGCCGAACGAGGAGCCGTTCTCCGTCGCGACCGAGAACGCACCGGACTCGGGGCAGTACGTCGTCGCCAGCGGGCAGCCGAAGCTGCCGCCGCCAAGCACCAGTGTCTCGGCCTCTGTGCACGGTCCAGATCCCGTGAGCGCACCGTCGCAGATGCGAATCCTTCCCGAGCCTGTGCAGCTCCCGAGGTCGAGCTGGCCGCAGGCCACATCAATGCGCTCACCCGGCGTGCAGCGGTAGACGTGCTCACGCGGCTGCGGGCAACCGAGTGCGGCAAGGGCAAAGCCAAGGGATGCGAGGAGCTTGAGCGAGCGGGAGGTCATCGGGTCTGACTATGATAGCGGAGATGTCCTCCATCTCGCTCCCCCCGCTCTCTCGTGCACCCATCACAAGCGACCAAGCGTTCTTCGCCGTCGAGTTCGACCCCGAAGGGCCCGCGGTCGTGATGCTCGAGCAGCGCCTCCTGCCGAGCGAGGTCGTCTATCACCGCTACACGAAGGCCGATGAGGTCGCCGTGGCCATCCGCGACATGGTCGTGCGCGGTGCACCCGCGATTGGAATTGCGGCGGCGTATGCGATGGCGCTGGTCGCGAATGCCGAGCGCGGCGACAACCGATTCTTCCTTGTGGCGATGGGCGTTGCGGGGCGTGTGCTCGGTGCGACGCGGCCGACGGCGGTGAACCTCGCCTGGGCGATTTCACGCATGAGCACGAGGGCCGCGAAGGTGGCTTCACTCGAGCCTGACGCGCGTGCGCTTGCGATGCGTGAGGAGGCAGAAGCCATCCACCGCGAGGACATCGCGGCCTGCAAAGCGATGGGTGCGCTCGGCGCACTCGATGTGCCCGAGGGCGCGACGATCGTCACGCACTGCAATGCGGGTGCGCTCGCGACAGGAGGCTTCGGGACGGCGCTCGGTGTGATTCGCGCGGCGCATCGCCTGGGCAAAGTGAAGCGCGTGCTCGCCTGCGAGACGCGTCCCTATCTTCAAGGCGCGCGACTGACCTCCTGGGAGCTGCATCAAGACGGCATCCCCGTGGAGGTGATCACCGACTCGATGGTTGGGCACTTCCTCTCGCGCGGAGAGATTCAGTTCGCGGTCGTGGGCTCCGATCGCATCGCGAAGAACGGCGATGTCGCGAACAAGATCGGCACCTACGGATTGGCTGTGCTCGCGCGCGCACACGAGGTGCCTTTCACGGTTGCAGCGCCTTGGAGCACGGTCGATCTGCACACGCCGACGGGTGCCGAGATTCCGATCGAGGAGCGCTCACGCGAGGAGGTCGCAAGGCTTGGCGACAAGGTGCTCGTCGCCGACGGAATCCCCTGCCGTCATCCCGCGTTTGATGTGACGCCCGCGCGCTTGATTGAGCGCGTCTACACCGAGCGCGGCGCGTTCTCACCGATGCGTGGCGAGGGGCCCGAGCTGCTCCGCGTGCTCCGCTGAGCGACCCGTTTCGCGATTGAGTTCCCTTTCGATCTGTCCGACGATGCGTTGTGCAAAATCGACTTCCCGCCATCATCGGAGGCGTCGTTAGCCTGCTCTTCACGGGACTCTGCTGTTTGAGTGGCATCGGCATCATGGCCTTCCAGCGCTACCAAGCGCAGTCACGTGTGCAGCAGTTCAACGAGCCCTATCCACCACCGTCGACACCGCCGTCGACACCACCTTTCGCACCGCCGAGCGGTCCAGCGCCCGTCGCAGTGACGCAGCTCATCACGGGACAGCGCTCCTCGAACTACGGCAACGCAGTGCTCTCGCAGGGCGTGAACCCTGCGCCCGTGGCCATCGTCTCCGGTGCGACTTCCACAAGCTCAGTCTCCTTCAGCGAGCTTGGCCTTCGCGCGGCGAACAGCGGCTCATGCCGTGGCTATGGCACCGCGCAGCCCGACTACATCCTCGATGTGCAGGCGACGCTGGCGACGCTGAACCTGAACGTCACGAGCGACGGAGACCCAACGCTCGTCGTGCACCACGCAGGCCAGTATTGGTGCTCCGATGACGATGGCGACGGGCTCAACCCCGCGATCCAGCTAACGAACGTCGAGGCGGGCCAGTACGACGTCTGGGTGGGCAGCTACTCGGCCTCGCAGAACATCAACACCTCGCTCGTCATCACGCAGTAGGCCGCGCCTCAGCGCAGTGTTGGACAAGCCCGCGACAAGACCTCGCGGGCTTCGTCGTTTCCGCATGTCGCAAGAGCCGCATCGAGCTCTCCGCGTGCATCGACGAGCAGTGCACACGAGGGCGATGCACTGCGATCAAAGTCGCCGATCGCACGGCATGCAGCCAGCGCGCTCTCGCAGACACAGGGCCGCGCGCGAAGGAGTGCAACGCGCAGCTCAAAGACGTCATCGCTTTGGTGCACCGCAGGCGCCTCGGGGGAGGGTGCAGCGGTCTCGCGCGGCGGGCCTCTTCGCGGCGCTTCGAGCGCAGGGCCTGCCCACGACGAGCCGTACTTGAACAGCGCACCCAACATGAGGAGCGCAACGACGATGCCCGAGGCGCCCAGCACGAGCGTCAATCGATCACGTCGCACGGCTGCTTGTACGGGGGCCTGCACAACGAAGAACGAGGCGAGCAGCGGCGCCTCTTTCACAAGCACGGCATGCGTCGCAGCAGAGGCCCTCGCGTCGCTCTGAAGCAGCAGCGTGAGCGGCGCCTCATTGCCCAGCATGTACTCAAGGAGCGCGCGCTGATGCGCCTTGGGGATATGCGATTCAAGCCCAAGCCACTGCGCGAGCTCCGCAAGCTCAACGTCGACATCCTCGTCGCGTTCGAAGGCCGCTGGTTGCGCCTCCGCGAGCTTCACCATGCGCCTGCCCACCGCCTCGTGTTCGAGGTGAAGCGCGTGCATCGCGGTGTCGATCCAGTCGCCCAGATCGATCTGCGCGCCCGGTGTCAGCGAGAGCTCTTTCAGCATCTCCTCACACGCTCGGACATCGCCCTTCTCAAGGAGGGCTCGCAACGCGCTCGGTGTCGACTTCACGCACGCAGCGTAGTCGTTTGGCGCCTTCGCGGTTGACCCTTCTCTTCGAGCAATGGGATCGTTCGCCCATGAAGCTTCCGCCCCCGCCGCGCATCTCTGGTCGTGCCCTCCGAACCCTCGTCCGCGCGACCGATGCCGAGCCCTTGCGACGTTTCCTCGCGACCCTCCTGCGCAAGGATCTGGGCCTCGATGCAGCGCGCGCCTTGCCCGAGCGCTGTCGCATGGATTTGCCGCTGAACGCGAAGGCCTGGCAGGCGCGTCGGACGCATCCGCGTGCCTCGCAAGAGCTCGCGCTGCCCACTGCCACGCCGAAGTCGCTGGGCTCGCTCGCGCTTCGCAGGAAGTTCAAAGAGGGCAGCCTCACGCCAAGCGAGGTGACAGCGCGCGCGATAGCCCAAGTGAAGGTGCTCGCAGCGCAGACGCCCTCGATGATGCCGATGCACACCCTCGATGAGGCGCGTGCCCTGCGCGATGCCGAGGCGAGCACACAGCGCTACCGCGATGGACAGCTGCGCGGACCGCTCGACGGCATGATCGTGCCGATCAAAGAGGAGCTCGATATCGAAGGGCATGGCGCAACGCTGGGCCTCAAGCGCGAGTCGAACCTCGATGCCGTCGATGCCACTGCCGTGAAGTGGTTGCGCGAGGGCGGCGCCATCATCCTCGGCCAGACGATGATGACGGAGAACGGCATGTCTCCGATCGGCTGCTCCGCGCAGCGCAGGCTTCCACGCAACGCATGCGACACGCGCTTTGCCGCAGGCGGAAGCTCGACAGGCTCGGCCGTCGCCGTGGCCACAGGCCTCGCTCCCGTCGCGCTCGGCACCGATGGCGGAGGCTCGATTCGCTTGCCTGCCGCCTACAACGGCCTCTTCGGCATCAAGCCCACCTTCGGCCGCATCTCGCGCCACGGCGATGGCTTCGGCGGCGGCACGATGGACCACCTCGGCCCCATCGGTTCGACCACCTACGACCTCGCATCCTTCCTCGAAGTCGTGAGCGGCGACGACAAGCAAGACGAGCTCACCGCGGGCAACCCAGGCTTCGATCGTGGCTGGCTCGAGAGTGCGATGAAGCGCGGTGTCCGCGGCCTGCGCATCGGTGTGATCGAAGACGAGATCGATGCCGCAGAGCCCGCCGTTGCAAGTGCCTGTCGCGATGCGCTTCGCTTGCTTGAGGCCGAGGGCGCCAAGCTCGTCCCTGTGCAGCTTGAGATGGCGCGCCACGCAACGGCGATTGGCTTCCTCACGATTGGCCTTGAGACCTACGCCGGACTGCGCGAGCTCATCCAATATCACTGGTCCGATATCGGCCCGGATCTGCAGTTCCTCTGCCGCACGATGAGCGTCCTTCAGTCGGACGACTACCTCGATGCGCAGCGCCTGCGCGCAGGCCTTCGTCGCGATGTCGCAGCGCTCCTTCGCGAGGTGGATGTGCTCGCATTCCCGACGAGCGTGTCGGGCGCAACCGAGGTCTCCGATGTCGACCTCTACGAGGGCATGACGGACGCAACCGCGCTGCAGAACGCCTCGCGCTTTGTGCACCTCGGCAACCTCACGGGCCTGCCCGCAGGCACAGCGCCTGTGGGACGCGATGCGCGTGGGATGCCGATCGGTCTTCAGATCGTCTGCGACGCCTGGGATGAAGCGACCGTGCTGCAAGTGCTCGCACACCTCGAGCGCACCGAGGCGGCGAAGGTCGCGACGCCACACATCACTGTCGATCTCTTCGGTTGAGCACATGACGCACCCGCTCGTCGAGATCAGCCGCACGCTGCGCAAGGAAGTCGATCGCATCGTCTTTCGCGACCCGGTGGCCTACGTCTACAACCCACTCGCCTACGCGCAGAAGCCGCACGAGCGCTACTTGGAGCGCTACGGAAACGGCACGAAGGAAGTCATCTTCCTCGGCATGAACCCGGGCCCCTTCGGCATGGCGCAGACGGGCGTCCCCTTCGGCGACATCGCCAAAGTGCGCGGCTACCTCGGCATCGAAGAGCCCATCGATGAAGTCGACAATACGCATCCCAAGCGGCCCATCGAGGGCTTTGCCTGCAAGCGCAGCGAAGTCAGCGGGACGCGCTTCTGGGGCTGGGCCGAGGGCCGCTTTCCGAAGGCCGATGACTTCTTCGCGCGCTTCTTCGTCGTGAACTACTGCCCGCTCGTCTTCATGGAAGAGAGCAGCCGCAACCTCACGCCGGACAAGCTCACCAAAGAGGAGCGCACGGCGCTCTACGCGGCCTGCGACAAGGCGCTCGTTCGCACGGTTGAAGTGCTCTCGGCCAGTTGGGTCATCGGCATCGGCGCCTTCGGCGAGGGGCGCGCACGCGAAGCCTTCGAGGGCTCCAAGCGGCCGATGCAATTCGGTGCGGTGCTGCATCCAAGCCCAGCGAGCCCGCGTGCGAATCGTGGCTGGGCGCGCGAGGTTGAGGCGGATTTCACCAAGCTCGGCGTTCGCTTTTAGTCAGCTTCGGCTTCGTGCGCGTGCATTCCCACCACGCGCCAAGCGTTGCCCTCCCGCACGAGCTCAATCTCATCGCCCAGCGGTGTTGTCGCGAGGGCATGTCCCTCATCGACCGTGCATTCGAGCGCCTCCGGGAACCGCGTCCCATCGCGATAGCGCTCTCGCTCCTCACGCCAGGCACTGCGCGCAGGCTCGGCAAGCACTTGGTCGAGACCACTCTCGAGTTCACGGTTGAGCGCACGATGAAGCGCGGCGATCGCCTCCTCGGGTGTCGCCGTCGAGCTCGCGCCAAGCACGCCACTCGCGATGCGCAGC
>JBILQT010000364.1:0-6508 GCA_044373065.1 Sandaracinaceae bacterium | reverse complement strand
GTCGGGGCGGGCCCAGGGCAGGTGCGGCGTGAAGTGCAATCCAACAAAGCGCAGCACCGCAGCGAGGAGCAGCACGGACGCATAACACCAGCCAACGCGGGTCAGCCCTCCGTAGCGTTTCTCTTCGCCGAAATTCTCAAGAAGCATTGGGGCGCGACCCTAGCGCATTTCGGTGCGCGTCGATGCAGCGCCAATGGGGCCCTTCGATGCACGCGTGTGACTTTGTTGACCCAGGGCCGCAGCTGCAGGAAGGGTCGCCTCATGCACGCCCTCAAGCCGTCGTCGTTTGCTGCTCAGGTTGCTGGCCTTCCGCTTTGCGTTGCCTTCGCCGATGGCGAGACGCTCGCCTCGATGCGGGAGGCGCTGGAGGGTGGGGAGGAGCTGACGGCCATCGAGCTGCATCCGCCCTTTCACATGTCGGAGAACGACGCCTACCTCGTCTTGCCCGAGGACATCGCGCTCGAGCTGCGCGAGATGTTTCAGGACGGCGATTGCGACCTCTTGAACGATGCGATGAATGAAGGGCTCGTTGTCATCGGCACGCTGGAGAAGGCAGGGCGCAACAAGATGAAGCTCGCCATCGACAAGGCGGCGATCCCTGCGGCGCTCATGCGCACGATGCCTTACGCCGACTCGATTGAGGTGGGCCGTGGGCAGGACCCGATCGAGACGCTCAATGCCTTGCCGCAGGCGCGCGTGACCTTGCAATCCGAGCTGATGGATCACGGCGGCCTTCAGCGCCTCGTGACGGGGCTCTTGGTGAAGCCCGAGGCAACCGAGCGTGCGGGCGTCTCGTGGAAGGCGCCGCGTGATCGCAAAGACCTGACGGGCGTGGACCCGACCTTCGCGTGGAGCAAGAAGCACGGTGACGGGAAGGTCGGCATCGAGGCTGCGCTCTTCTGTGAGTACGAGGAGCTCGTCGTGGTGCTGCGTCCGGCGATGCTGCATGTGCGCATCTCGAAGCCGACGCTCTCGCTCGCGCTCTGAGGCGCAGGAGGGTGTCCGCTTACTTCTAGCGCGCCGAAGACATTGCGGGGACACGGCGGCCATCGGGGCAGAGGTCGAGCGTCATGCGCGTGCCGTTGCGCAGGACGGTGATGGGCCCAGGGCAACGCCCGCCGCGCAAGGCTTCTGCGACGATGAAGTACTGCGCGGCCTCCACCGGTTGCGTGTTCAGTGATGCGAGCTCGAGTGCCCCGAATGCGACAAGTTCATCGCCCGGGAGCAAGCCTTGTGGGCCACCGCGGCAGGCCACGACGATGAAGCGCCGGTCACGCGTTGGCTCGATGTCGACATCACGCATGCGCAGCAAGTCAGTCACGACGATAGAGAGCGGGACGGTGCCGAGGGTGGGCGGTGCGTCGCAACCACCCTCAAGGCTTCCGGGCAACGAGAGCACGTCTGCGGTGCCGGTTTCGGGGTGCGCGCGCAGCATCCACGAGCGCAGGGCCGTCACGGTGATGGAAGTGCCGCTCCGCGCGATGCGCGTGCCCACAGGCAGCGTGCCGATCAGCAAGTCGATTGGCTCACCGCGACCGCAGCCTCGTCCGTGCCCGAGGGTGCCCAACGCACCCAGCGCACGCCGTGGATGCACCAAGAGGTCACCGAAGCGCGCCCAAGCGTGCAGTGTGAGTGGTGCGACGCCATCGACGCGCCCTTGCAGGAAGAGCTCGACCCAACCGCGTTCGCGCCGACCCACGCGTGCCTGCACGCGCGACGGTGCACGCCAGGTGAATGCATCGCCTGCATTCGGCCCCGTGCGCAGCGTGATTCGCCCGCGACGCGGGTAAACGATCTCGCCCTCGCGAATGGCCTCTACGCGCAGTCCAAAGCGCGCGACGGATGGCGACGAAAGTGAAGCACAGGGCACCGGGACATCCTCGAACAAACCGAGCCCATCGACGTTGAGCGTCAGACGCGCGCTGCCATCGCGGGCAGGCCCGACGGTCGCGATCCAATGTGCATCGGCCGATCCTTCAAGCGCTCCACCAGGGCCGACACGCAGCGTCATGTCGTGTGCGCGGATGCGACCCTCCAACGCGAAGGGCGTGAGCCAGTGGATCGGAAGATAGCCTCGGCGCGCTCCACTCAGCGTCACGTTGAACGTTCCGTCGCCGACGTACAGCTCGCGGTCATCATCCACGAGCACCAGCAGCCCCTCCTCCTGTGAGTCCCTCGGTGCCTGGACGTTCAACGACCCGTCCACCGTGCACTGCGCCATTGCGGAGGTTGGCGCGAAGAAGGAGGCCAGCAACAGCACGATGAGACGCATGCGCATGCCATGAGCGTACGACCTTCCGTGCGACGCGTGAGGACCTCGTCGCAGCCGAGCGGCAGCCACGCTGCCTCCGCAGAGCCTCGTTCGCGCGGCTTATGCGCTGCAGACCCAACGGCGCTGCCTCCGCGCACCCGGTGCTGCCCTGCAGAGGCAACCTCGCTCCCTCTGCACGCTTGCTGCTGCGCTGCAGAGGCAACCTCGCTCCCTCTGCACGCTCGCTGCTGCGCTGCAGAGGCAACCTCGCTCCCTCTGCACGCGCGCTGCTGCGCCGCAGAGGCAGTGATCGTTGCCCCGCAACCCCACCGCTTCCGCTGCGGAGGCAATCACGCTGCCCCTGCACGCCTCGCCCCGCGCTGCAGAGGGAAGGGCGTTGCCCCTGCACGCCTCAGCGCTGCGCTGCAGAGGCAAGGTCGCTGCCCCTGCGCGCCTCGGCTCGTGCTGCAGAGGGAAGGTCGCTGCCCCTGCAGGCCTCGGCTCGTGCTGCAGAGGGAAGGTCGCTGCCCCTGCAGGCCTCCGCCTTGGGCTGCAGAGGGAAGGTCGCTGCCCCTGCACGCCTCCGCCTTGGGCTGCAGAGGGAGCAGCACTGCCTCTGCACGCCGCGCTCGTCGGCTGCAGAGGCAGTGAGCGTTGCCCCGCAACCCCATGGCTCGCTTGCAGAGGCAGCGTGCTTGTCCCTGCACGGCCTCTCGATTGAAACAGAGGCAGTGATCGTTGCGCTGCACCCCCAGGCCTTCCCGCGCGGAGGCAGTGCACTTGCCCCTGCAGCGCCTGGCGTCTGGAACGGGGACATCGATTGCCCTTGAGCGTCGCCAAGGCCTCGGAACTACGGCACCCTCCGCAGCGATGAAGAGCCTCGTGCGTTGCGTCGTTGCCCTCCACCTGCTCGCCTCGGGCGCGTTCGTCTCGGCGTGTGGGTCGAGAAGCATCCCGCTTCAGATCAACGTTCCCTCGGGTGTCTCCGCGCAAGCCAGTGCGATGGAGGTCTACGTGGTCGCGACATGTCCGAGCGACACCACGCGGCCTCCGGCGGTGTCGCGCGCGATGTCGAGTTGGCGTCGCGGAGAGGCCTCGCAGCCACTCGCAGGCACATTGCCTGAGCGCTTTGGTGTCCTTGTGATGGCGCGCGATGCGATGTGCGGCGTCGTCGCCTCGCGCTGTGTGGACGCGACACGCAATGATGAGCGCGTGCTGGTCGACCTGATCGCGTCGACCGGGCCCGCCTGCGCGACATCGACCTGTGTGAGCGGCCTCTGCGTGAGCGGGGATGCACCCATGAGCGTGCCGCTCGATGCGCCGACGATGGACGCGCCGAGCGCGGATGCGGGCACCGATGCGTTCATTCCAGAGAGCGCATGCGACTGCATCGATGACGACATGGACACGCGCTTCGATGAGGGATGCGGCCTCACAGGCGGCGGCGATGTGATCTGGCAGACGCCCTTTGATGGCCCAGGAGACCAAGGCTTTCGCAGCCTCGTCGTCGGTGGCGATGGGCGTCTCTACAGCAACGGATGGATGACCACGGGCAGCGCGATGCTCTGCGGTCGCATGTTGACCTCGCCCAGCGGCATCTCGCGCTCGTGGACCTTCAGCTTCAACGCCGCGACGGGTGTCTGCGAGACCGCGCTCGAGCGCGACACGCCGAATGAAGCGCCCTTCGCGAGCGTCTGGCGTGGGGCCGAGGGCGTGTGGATGTACGTGCCCGGCGCGCTGGTGGAGATGGTGAATGGTGTGGAAGTGGACCGCATCGCGCTCACTCCAGGTGCCGACTTCAACGCGGGCCACGTGCGCGTGTTGCCGAGCGCACCCACGCGCTTGCTCGCCTCCTATCGGGCCACGCAGGGGCCCTTCATGGCGGGTGCGATCTCGGGCACCAACGATCGCGGAAACATCATCGCGTACATCGACAGTGCCGCTGCCGCCGCAGTCGCGGTCGCCGCCTCCGACGTTGTCACGCCGGGTGTTGCGGCCTGGGTGGATGCCTCCACCTTCGTCACGATCGGGCCCAACACGATGAGTGCTCCAGGCTGCACGATGCCGTCTGGCGCCTCACGGATTGAGATTCGCGACATCGCGGCGCCCAACACCTGCGTGCGCACGTTCGGCACGGACTTCCGGCTCTACGAGCCGGGTGACATGAGGAACTTCTTCGCGGAGCAGCAGACCATCGTCACCGGACGCACGCTCTGGGTCATCGCCCGGGCCGCAACCACGACCTCGGGGAACGGCCCGATCTCCGTGCGCGCCTTCAACCTCGACGACGGCACCTCGCACGCCTTCCCACTCCCCAGCGCGCCCGACGACCTCAGCCCCTCGGTGATGCTGGCACCCGCAGCCGACGGCACGCTCTTCATCGGCACCACATCGAACGGAACACCCTCCATCCCTGGGCTCGATGCGCGCGCGGGTGGATACGTGATCCACTTGGCCAACGATGCCTCGGCCATTCGCCTGCTCGGCTCACGCAGGATGCCGGGCGCGGTCGCGGGTCTGGATGTTGGGCCCGACGGAACCGTGTTCGTCCTCTCCGGCACAAGCGCGATGGCCACGCTCTGCCAGCGCGACGGCACGCACCCCATCTTCACGCCGAGTGGCAACGGCTACGTGCTCACGGCCATCGACTTCACGCCCTAGGCAAGAAAGCGCATGCACCGGGCGTAGGCTCGCGCATGCGGAAACTCTGGCCCTCACTCGCCCTCCTGCTGCTTTTGCCCGAGGACGCACACGCGCTGCAGAACTTGCCAGAGGGCGCCTACACGATTGCCTCCACGCATCCCGCAGCGGTGGAAGGCGCCATCGAGGCGCAGGGCAGCGGTGGGCAAGCGTCGTGGATCCGCCCAGGCGCACGCCTCGCGCCGACGCAGGTGCGCGTCTACGCCAACAGCAACGCCAACGACACGTTCACGCTCGACATTCGCTACCCGCGCGTCCGTGGTGAGTGCGCGCAGGGCCTATTGAGTCTCTCCGGGACCGCGCGTGTCTCCGGGTCGTGGGGCGGTGACGACACAGCCTGCAGCATCAACTTCCCTTTGAGCCCAACCGAGGCGCAGCTTGCGGCCACGACGTTTCACACCGTGCGTCAGGACAGGCAGCCACTCGGCGAGCGCGTGACCGCGACCTTCTCCACACCGCATCGCCGGGTGCGGTCGGGTGCAGACGTCGAGATCGTTCTCGTCATCTCGAACCCCGCAGGCGCGCCTGTCGTGCGTTGGGAGCGCGGAGGCGCCAACCGCGGCCCACGCGACGACCAGTTCGACTTCACCGTGACACGCGACGGCCAGCCGCTGACGAACATCGAGGCGATGAACTTCGGCGGCCTCTCGCAGTTCCTCCCCCTCGCGCCCGGCACCGCCACCGAGACGCTGCGCGTGCCTCTCGCCTCCTGGGTCGACCTCTCCGCACGCGGCCACTACGTCGTCCAGTGCCGCTACCGCACGGTGTTCCTGCCCGACGGCGTCGAGCCTTATGGAGAGGGCACGATGGGCGCGTTCTGGGATCGGACGTTTGAGGGGACGGTGACCTTCGACGTGCTGTAGCAGCGCGCTACTGGCTCTGAATCTGTCGCTGGTTCTGAATCTGTCGCTGGCCGCTGCGGTCTGCTCTTTGGTTGGTGTGAGTCCTCGCCGGACGGGCGGAAAGGGACCCGGGCGCGGGCCCCTCTCCACTCCCCGCGCTTTTTGCACACATGAGCTGAAGAGCCGCTGCCGCGGCATAGCGCCTTGTCCGCCGGCTGCTTCGTCCCTCCACACGCGTCTCCCGCTGCGCGTGAGCCGCGTCAGTGCGGGTCCCTATCTCCGCAGCCTCCCTCACCAAATCAAGGTGGAGTCGCGGCTTCGTGCAACGGGGTGCGTGCGCTCGTGGCGTGACCCGTCGCGTTCTAGTTTTCGACCGGACCTTCGCGCATGAGCCCTCTTGGTTTCGCTTCGCGACGTCGAACTCAACGCACGTCGCGCTCCGCGATCGCGCGATGCTGGAACTCTTCTTTGTGGTTCGGATTTGGCTGCTGACGCTTCTTGGATTGATGTGCTTAGGTGCTTGCTGCGTTTGGCTTCGGCTCGTCGCATCGGTCTCGGTTGGGGCTTGGTCGCTGTCGCTGCGTCGGCTGCTGTCGCTGCGTCGGCTGCTGTCGCTGAGTCGGCCGCTGTCGCTGAGTCGGCCGCTGTCGCTGAGTCGGCCGCTGTCGCTGAGGTCGGCCGCTGAGGCTGCGGCCGACTGAGTAGAAGTGAATCG
>JBILQT010000363.1:0-6533 GCA_044373065.1 Sandaracinaceae bacterium | reverse complement strand
CGAGGGCGCGCAGCTCCGGGCGATTCGGGCGATCGCCGCATGTCGTGACGCGCTCGAGGACGAGACGGTGCAGGCCTTTGAGCGACGCTTCGCCGGCATCTACACACTCATCCTCGTCTTTGAGGGGGCGCACTCCGAGCTGCATGCGGAGGCCGCCGTGCTGCGCGCGCTGCCGACGATCGAGAAGCTCGTCACCTCGCTCCCGCCGCGTGATCCGGTTCCCCAAGGTGCCAAGGTCGCGCGCTTGCGACGCCTGCGCCGCGTGTGACGACGTGCAACCTTTTGGTTGCATGTTCTCGCAAGAATGACGTGCAACCTTTTGGTTGCATGTTCTGAGGGACGCCAACGCAGGCCACCAACGCAAAGAGCCCAACCGATGACTCGGCTGGGCTCTTCGTTTGAGTTGCTTCAGTTCAAAGCGCGATGAGGCCGCGACGGGCTGCTTGCACAACGGCTTCTGTGCGCGTGCCTGCACCGAGCTTGAGCAAGATGCCGTTCACGTGGAACTTCGCGGTGTGCTCGCTGATGCCGAGGCGCTTGGCGATGCGGCGGTTCGAGAGGCCCTGAACGAGCAACTCGACGACCTCTTGCTCGCGGCCCGTGAGACGCGTCTCGGGCTCGCCTTCGACCTTGTTCTGCACGAGTGCAAAGTCGACGACGCTGAGGCCTGCGGCCACACCATCGAGCGCCGCCTTCACGCGCTGCGCATCCGACTTTTTCACCGCGCCACGCGCGCCTTTGCTGACAGCAGCACGCGCCTGCGACTCGTCATGCACAAGCACGAGCGTCGGAATCGAGAGCTCGGCCATCGCGGCGAGCGCTTCATCGAGCGCGTGACGCACAAGGCGCTGACGTGCCGCATCCACGGGCTGACCGAGCACCATCGTCTGCGTGGGCAAGGTGCTCACATCGATGATCGCAACGTGTGCGTGCGACTCTCTGTCCTCCACGAGGGCAGTGCGTCCCATCGCTGCGATGCTTGCGGCGAGGGCACTTTTTCCACTCGCATCGCGGGCGAGGACGAGGACGCGAAGGGGTTCACCGGGCTGGGGACGACGAAGCGCGTGGTTGTTGGACATGAGCGAGACAGTGGGTCTCGTTTCGACCTGGTCAACGGGGGGGGAGGAGCATTGCAACGTATCTTTATGTTTGCTCTGTGGGCCGATCACGGCTTCGCGGTGAGCGCCTCAGCCTGCGGCGCTTCGGCTGCTGCCTGTGCTGCTTCCGGCGCTTTTGCCGCCGGCATGCTCTTCACGTAGAGGTCTTGTTGCGGGAATGGAATCTGGATGCCGGCCTCCGTGAGTGCGGCGTACACCGCAAGGCCCACTTCGCTCTTCACGCGATTCTCCGCCTCGGCCTCGGCCGTCCAGAACTTGATCGCAAAGTCGAGCGAGCTCGCACCAAACCCAGTGAAGTGAACGACGGGATCGGGCGCACCAGCGCTCTGTCTGAGCACGCTCTGCACCGAGGCCACCGCGCCCTCGATGACCTTCAGCGCATGCTGAGGATCCGTCTCGTAAGCGACGCCCACCGCGAGCAACACACGACGCCGGCGATCGGAGAGCGTCCAGTTCACCACCTCGCGTCCAATCAACGTCTCGTTCGGGACGATCACCTCGGCGCCGTCTTCTCCAAGCACGGTGCTCGAGCGCAGACCAATGCGCTGCACGCGGCCGATCAGCTGACCGACCTCGATGCGATCTCCCAGGCGCACAGGTCGCTCCAGCATGAGCACAAGGCCCGCGATGAAGTTGGCCACGATGCCCTGCAGACCAAAGCCCACACCGACGCCGAGCGCGCCGGCAATGAGTGCGATCTGACTCGCATCGATGCCCAGCACGGCAAGCGAGAGCAGGATGCCTGTGCCCATCACGATGTAGCGCGTGAGGCCTGAGATCGCGCCATCCACACCGGGCTCCAGCTTCAAGCGTGGGAGCACATCGAGGTCGAGCACAAAGAGCAGCGCACGCATGAATGCCCATGCCGCGACGAGCACACCGATGGAGGCCACCAGATCACCGAGCGAGACCTCCAAGCTTCCAAACGCATACTCATGCTCAAGCGCATCGCTGAGCCAGGACTCAAAGGGGGTCGCAAGGCCAAAGCCTGCAAGCGCGAGGACACACCAGCTCATCAGCGCCGCGAGGGCGAAGAGCTTTCGTGTGCGCTCCCCAATGAGCGGGCCAAAGAGGCGCACACCGTTCAGTCGCTTGGCTGTCTCACTTCGAAGCCCGATGGTCACGAGGGTGTCGGCGATGACGACGGTGGTCGCGAGCAAGAGCGCTGCATTCAGGCTGAACACGGCACCGCGCACGAGCACGGTGGAGAGGAATGCGTAGCCGAGCACGTTGGCGACGAAGCCACCGAGAAAGACGATCGCGCCGGATGCCGCAAGGGCACGCGTCCAGTTCGCCGCGGGGCCCACCGTCTTCATGTTCCGCTTCAACCACACACCAAGAACGAGCGCGCTGACCAAAGCCTCCGCGGTCACCAGGAGTCGCCGCATCGCACTGCCATCCGACATCGTCCCTTCCACGCGATCGGTCACCACAAGCACGACGAGGAAGAAGAGAAGCGAGCGCACCGAGGGTGCCAGGAGGGGCGTGATGAGCCAGGTCAGCGGCAAGAGAACGACGATCGCAACGGCATCGCCAAAGAGCACTGGCGCATGGCTGACGACCATAGGCGAGACAAAGAGCGTCATCACAAGGGCGGCTGCGATGGGCCGCGAGACGATGCCGCGTGCGACGGAAAGCTCGTCACCCTCGGACGCACTGCCTGAGGCCGAATCCGCCAACAGCTGGCCCTTGCGATACGAGACCAACATCATCAGCGCCGCAAGCAACGCGAAGAGGAGCACGAGCCGAAACATCGAAGAGGCCTGCTCGAGCAAGAGCGCGCCTTGCGCCTGCACGCGCGTAGACCAGCTCTCATCGCCCTCTTGCACAAGGTCTTGGTCGAGGCCTCGCCAGAGTGGCGTGCGATCGCGAACAAAGAGGCGCTCGCGGTACGCAGAGAGCGCATCGCGAATGCGATCGGAGACATCGTCTGTGGTGATGAGAAGCTCCGAGACGCGGTCTTCCAAGCGCACCACTTCCTCGCGCGAAGTCTCCAGTGCGACCGCGGCCTCGCGCACCGCATCGAGCGAGCTGTTGATGCGCTCACGCCGGGCATCGGCACCGCCCACGGCATCCGCGGCATCGCGGAGATCGCGCCAGGTTCGCCGCAGCTGCACAAGCTCCGCGCGTGACTCTTCGAGCGCCGTGGCCCGCGCGCCGAGCGGCTCCTGCCAGTCTTGATAGCGCTCACGGTAGCGACGCCACTCCTGCCGCGAATCCGCGAGTTCACGCTGAGAGAGCCGGTCGATCTGCGCCAGCTGCGTTGGATGCGTGAGCCGCATCATCTCGACCTCCTCGCGATCGATCACCCGCGCGATGCGCGTGATCGAGGAGTCAGACCGAAGCAGCGGTTGTGCACGCTGAAGGCTTCGCCGCGTCTCTTGCGCGAGCTCGGTGATGTGCGTGCTGCGCAGCAACTCTTCCTGGGCAGCAGTCGCCGTGGGCTCTGCCTCGTCTTCACTTGGCACGGTCGCAACTTCAGGCACGACTTCAGGCGCGACTTCCACCGGCGCGACGTCCGCTGAGGGCGCGTCTTCTTGTGCCTCTGCACTGCGCGAGAAGCTGAGCAGCAAGACCGCGAGGACGAGGCGAATGAGCTTGGAGCGGACCATCCCAGCAACATACACGGGCGGCATCGCGTCAACCCGTTCATCTAGCGATATGCAACCCAAAGGTTGCATATCCAATGTGCAACCTTTGGGTTGCGTCTGCCTTCCTCCGCAACCAGGCCGACCACGAACATCGCAGGACTACGGCGTCGCGCTCAGACGAATGACCTGATCTGCATTCATCAGCCTGCGTGATCCGAGACGTAGACGTGGCCATCGCCGATCGCGATGCCGGAGGGCTCCTCGATCGTCATGGCAATTGCCGTACGCCGTCATTCCACGGACGTTCGATCCATGCAGCGTCTACGTGTTCACGCTCTCCGTGGACCGCAAGCGCGCCTCGATGCGCAATCGATCGATGCGCAACCTTTTGGTTGCATGTCAATGCGCAACCTTTTGGTTGCATGTCGCGCTACTCGTCCGCGCCTTGGACGTCCTCGCAGCGCATCCCGGCATCGGCTCCACCTGTCTCGCCCGCGTCGGCCTCTGGCAGGCTTGAGACGGCTTGGAGCTCGAAGCGTTGTGTTCGTTCCCAACCTTCGATGCGCGCGCGAATCGTCAGCGGTCCCTCGGCACGCGGTAGGAGCAGAAAGCGACCCATGCTCACACGCGTTGCCTCGACGGGGCTTGGCGCATCCAAGGTGAACGCAGTGACGTCGGCCTCCCCCGCGCGAATCGCATCGTCCGAAAAGACGAAGCGAATCTCGGTGGCACGGCCCACAAGAACGCTTGCCCCGCACGCACCTTGAATGCGGCTCGCTGTACAGCCTGGCCCTCCCAAGCCACAGCGATCGCATGCGAGCAGAAGGGGGCTCAGAGAGACCGCGAAGCCTGCGAGTGCGACGCCGAGGGAAGCAAGCCAGGACCCTGCAAAGCCTCGAGAGGACATGAGTTCACCGCACCGTCGACACCGTGCGCGCGGCCTCTGCAAAGCGTGGCAGCCACGTCTCTTTGTCTTCGTCGGCAACGACGCCCGCCACCATGAACATGTCATCCGCCATGAAGACGAGCGCCGCGTACGTGGCCAAGCGCCGCGTCGTGCCGTCGGCTTGCTCGTTCTCCTGCCATCCCGTGAGCTCGCAGCCCTCGAAGGCCTCCGTCTCAAAGCGGCCGCGCGTGCGCACATGCTCATCGGGGATAGGCCCAGCTTGAACCAGGATTTGCTCGCACGCGTCATCGCGTTGCGACATGGGAATCGTGCCGGGCAGCGCCATCAAAAACACAGTGGGTGAGCCCAGGCGCGGCGGCACCATCTCGCCCTCGCGACCGTACGTCACCGAGCCTGTGGTCGAGCGCTCCAGCACGAGGCCTTCGGGTGCAGCGAGACGAAAGCCAAGTGCTGTCTCGGGGTCGAGCGGCAGCATTGGGTCCCACTGTGCCGAGAGCACGCTCGCGCGCACCAAGCCCTGCAAGCGCTCGGATCTCTCCGCGTCGTACATCCCGCCCACGACCATCGCGCGATCACCCGTTTCCACAATCGCCCACACGCGCTCGACGAGCATCTCGCCGCTCTCTTGGTGATCGATGTGCAGCGTCGTGGGCCTCCCTGCGATCTCCACTTCCTCCGTGCTCAGCGACTCCGCATCCACCTCGACGCCTGCATGGAATGCAGCGATCACGTCGGCCGATCCGCGGGCAGCCGCGACGATGATCTGGATGCGCCGCGCGCGATGCACAAAGCCCGCACCATGCGGATTCGGCTCGCTCCCGCGCGGGGGTCGAATCGACACGCCGGTGCCGAGACACTCACCCATCGGGTCGAGCGGAAACTCTTCCGGCTCCGCTGCCGCAGCACGCTCTCCACCCGAAGAAGGCGGGCCGCTCGCCTGTGTCGAAGTCGGGCTCGATGAGCCGCATGCAGCGAGAAAAAGCGAGACGGTGAGCGGGGCAACAAAGCGGGTTCGCATCGGGCCCGCTTAGCACGCCTTCATCGCCCCTACCGCGCGCGCAGTCAGCCCTTGGCGTTCCGCCGCGCGAGCCAGAACCAACCCAAGCCGAGCGTGAACACAAGGAGCACAACGTCCTTCCACGAGCGAAGGAATGGCTGCTTCTCGCGCATCATCGTGATGACGGGCGAGGGCGCCTTCGCAGCGAGAATCGCCTCGGCACGCGCGGCATCGAGCACGAGCGCTCGCTGCGTCATCCCACTGCGACGCGGAGGCTCGCCGAGCGTTGCGCCGCACGAATGACAGAGCGAATCACCCGCGCTGACCTGCATCTCGCAATGCGGACACGAGGGGCCAGTGCGAAGCGTGAGAAGCGACTCGGGAAGCGCGACTGCGGTCATAACGAAAGCCGAGTAACTGGCCGCGGGGTCAGCGCGCAAAAAATCTGCATGTCGATTCCGCGCTACAAGCGCGCGCATGCCCTCGATCAACACGGCCTACGAAGACCTGCTCCGCGAAGTGCGCTCACGCGGCACCAAGAAGACCGACCGCACCGGCACGGGCACGCTGAGCCTCTTTGGTCATCAGATGCGCTTTGACTTGAGCGAGGGCTTCCCGCTCATCACGACCAAGAAGGTGCACACCAAGTCGATCGTGCATGAGCTCCTCTGGTTTCTTCGCGGCGACTCCAACGTCGCGTACCTGCGCGAGCACGGCGTGACGATCTGGGATGAGTGGGCGAACGCCGAGGGCGAGCTTGGCCCCGTCTACGGCGTGCAGTGGCGCAGCTGGCCTGCGCCCGAGGGACGCGTGATCGATCAGTTCGGCGATGTGCTCAAAGAGCTGAAGGCGCGGCCCGATTCGCGTCGTCTCGTCGTCTCCGCATGGAACGTTGCAGACCTCCCGAAGATGGCGCTTCA
>JBILQT010000362.1:0-6535 GCA_044373065.1 Sandaracinaceae bacterium | reverse complement strand
ATCGCAGTGCGACCGCGACCAAAAAAAACATAGAGAGCACCGCTGCGCGCGCGACGCGCCATGCGCTCGTGCACAACGCCAACCAGGCGATCAAAGCCCCACCGCAGGTCGATGGGATCGAGCCCCAAGAACACTTCCACGCCTCGCGGAATCATGCGCCCTCACGCAGCGCACGCACCGCATCACGAAGCAGCGCGCCATCAAATCCACGCTCAAGACGAATGCGCACGTCACCCATTTCGATCACGAGTGAAGGTGTCTTCTCGGCACGTTCAACACGCGCCAACCGCACTGGTTTGCGGCGATTCGCGCGGTCATGCTCGTAGGCCCAATACCGCAACGACGACGTCGGAACCCCAGCCCTCTCCGCATACTCAACCGCAGTGAGCCCACTCTGCCGCCAACCCAACACATGCCGCACACGCTCTTCTTGATTTGTCGTCATGGGCGAAGCGTGATGGATGCGGAGAGGGCGCGAGCGACGGTGATCGCGCAGCGGATACCAAAGAACGGGGCTCACAGAAAGAAGCTCCAATGTTCCAACTCGAAGCACTCACCCTCGAAGCCATCCAAGCCCTCAAGCCCATCGTGCGAAGCATCTCCGCACACGATCGCAACCTCGCAGATCAGCTCAAGCGGGCGGCAACCTCCATGGCGCTCAACGTCAGCGAGTCCAGCTACACGAAGGGCGGCAACCGCAAGGCGCAGCTTCACATCGCGGCGGGGAGCGCGAATGAGAGTCGGGCGGCTTTGCGTGTGGCTTGTGCTTGGGGGTACGTCGATGAAGGCGATACGGCGCAGGCAGAAGCGAAGCTTGATCACTGCGTCGCGGTGCTCTGGAAGCTGACGCACTGAGCGCGAGTCGATGAGCCCGAGGGAGCAATCCTTCGGGCTCGTTCTTGCGCGGTCAGCGACAGAGGCAGAGGCAGAGGCAGCGACCGAGGCAGCGACCGAGGCAGCGACCGAGGCAGCGACCGAGGCAGAGACAGAGACCGAGGCAGCGACGGCGACCGAGGCAGAGACAGAGACCGAGGCAGCGACGGCGACCGAGGCAGCGACAGCGACAGCGACAGCGACGGACCCATCACCGAAACGACACCAAGAGGCCGAGACCAAGCGCAGCAAGCACGCAATCGCATCAACCCAAGAAGCGTCAGCAGCCGTAAGTCGACTCCACGCGCAAACCTTCGGTCGGCAAACAGAACCTCTGCAGATCAAAGCCGGAGCGGAGGAATTCCTTGCAGCGCGAAGCCAAGAGTCGGCTCGATTTGGTGAGGATCGGACAAGGGCGATGTCGCGCGCCAGCGCAGAACTACCTCATGCGAGCAAGAAGCGGCGGGAGTCGAGAGGGCCGTCCGCCCACGGCCCTTTCGGCCCGTCCGGCGAGGACTCACACCAACCAGTTCAACGAAAGGCAGCAGCGGGCGAGAGCGGCTGAGACCGAGCCAGCGGCAGCGGCAGCGACAGAGGCAGCGACAGAGGCAGCGGCAGCGGCAGCGACAGAGACAGCGACAGCGACCGAGACAGCGACGGGCCCATCACCGAGACGACACCAAGAGGCCGAGACCAAGCGCGGCAAGCACGCAATCGCATCAACCCAAGAAGCGTCAGCAGCCGTAAGTCGACTCCACGCGCAAACCTCCGGTCGGCAAACAGAACCTCTGCAGATCAAAGCCGGAGCGGAGGAATTCCTTGCAGCGCGAAGCCAAGAGTCAACTCGATTAGGTGAGGATCGGACAAGGGCGATGTCGCGCGCCAGCGCAGAACTACCTCATGCGAGCAAGAAGCGGCGGGAGTCGAGAGGGCCGTCCGCCCACGGCCCTTTCGGCCCGTCCGGCGAGGACTCACACCAACCAAGTCGTCGAAAGGCAGCAGCGGGCGAGAGCGGCTGAGACCGAGCCAGCGGCAGCGGCAGCGGCAGCGGCAGCGACAGCGGCAGCGATAGAGGCAGCGGCAGCGATAGAGGCAGCGACAGCAACCGCCCTCAGCGAAGCGCAATCCACTCCCGAAGGATCATCAACAACACCATCACAACCCCCACAACCCCCACCCACCGCACCACAAAAACAACCCCGCCCCACAGCCGACGCGAGGGCACCCGCACCATCCGATACGCCCGCACCACCTCAGCCAGCAGCACCCCGATCATCACGAAAATGAACGGCTCACGCAGCCGAATGCGCTCCCAGGTGCGCTGCCAAGGACGAGGCGTGAAGTGCAGCGGCAGAGGGCTCGCTGGAAGCGTCCGATCCACCTCAAGGGCGATGGTCTCGTCGACCAGATCAATCGTGGTGAGCCAGGTCTCGATGTCCATCTCGGTCGAGGGCGCAGCAATCCAAAGCGGCTCGCGTGTCCCGTCGCGTTCACGGTACGCAGGCAAGTACGTGCACGTCGTGAAGTGCGCATCACCGAGCACCACATCGCTCGCCTCAGGGCACGCATAACCGCGCTCCACGAGATGAAGTGTGTGACCCCGCAGCGCGCGATTCGACATCTCCACAAAGGGCCAGCGCGCCCGCGCATGCACCGCCTCATCGAGGTCCTCGTAGCGCCAGGCGACGTGGATGTACTCGAACTGTCGGAGGGCTTGGGCGCCGCGCATCAGCGTGGTGAACGAGGTTCGCGCATCGACGAGGAGGTTCACGTCGTGACGAACGTCGAGGTGCTCATCCGTCAGCTCCGCGAGCGCCTCGTCCTGAAGCACAAACACACGCCCCTCGGCATCGAGCATCGCGCTCCAGTTGTGTGGAGAACAGTGCGCGTAGTGGTCGACACCAGGCCTCGTCAGTGGCGTGAAGTCCGCGATGTCGCGCCAAGCGTCGTCCGGCCTCTGCTGCATGCCATTGAACTGCGTTGATGGCGCGAGCACGAGTGAGTTGAAGAGCACGACGAGCGGAATCAGGGGCGTAAACGTGCGCCATGCGACGCGCGCAATGAGCGATGGCTGGCCCAGGGCCGTGTACGTCCAGCAGGCGATTGCCACAGCGAGGCCCGTGCCCTCTGCGAGGTCAGCGAGATACGCCCACGGCTCCAGCGCAGACGCTTGCGGAAGCTCGTCAGAGCTGAACCCATGCATCAACGCGAGCGCGGGCGGCGCGGTGGCGAAGTCTGCGATGAGCGCTCCGAGGTTGAACGCGAAGAGGCCCCCAAGCGGAAGGCGCGATGCGCGTGTTCCGCGCTGAAGCAGCGCGATACCGAGCGTGACCACTACGGCGCCATGGCAAGCCGTGATGCCTCCGAGCACATCGAGCGCGCAACGTGCGCCGATTTCTGTGCTGATGACTTCGGACGCATGCCAACCAAAGCTGGTGCCGAAACCGGCCAGCGTGGCGAAGAGCGTGACCGACGTCGCGCCTAACCCAAGGCGCATCGCGCGCTGACGGTGCGTGAGGTTCGTGCGTCGCAGCGTGTCGCCGAGCATCAAGAGCGCGAGCAGTGAGGGCGCGAGGACGACCCACGGTGTCTCCAGCGAGTCGTCGAGCATCGCGTTGAAGTGCTCCCAGCTCATCGGGAATGGGTAGGCGGCGATGCATCCCAAGAGGTCGAACACGTAGAGCGCCAGCAAGGGCGCGAAGAGCCACTGCCACTGCGAGCGCGCGTGCGACTTAGCGCCCCGTATGAAGAGCAAGCGCAGCGGCACAACGCAGAGCGCGACATAGGCGACCAGCACCCCGTATCGAAACGCATGCCAGCCCTCCCCAAACATGCGCGGCGTGACCATCACGACGAACACTGCAAGCGCAATCCAAGCGAGAGCACTGCGGCGTGTCAGCACACGGGAGAGACAGCGCGTGCGCGCGAAGGTTCCGGCACGCGGATTCGCCGAGTCGCCGGGAGAGACTCAACCCACCGGAATACGCGGCCGAAGCACGATCACCGCATCCGCCAACACGCGCCCCGGATCCTCACTCGGCGCAGTCTCGGACCCGTAAAGAATCGCCTCGTAGTAGCCGGGTGGAACCGTCCCGATCATGTCGCCCGAGGACTGCCTCAAGCGCCCCGTCTTGAAGCGCACATTGCGCCGATCGAGCACCTTCATCTCTGCGCTCGGAGTCACCCGATCCTCGAGGCCAAGATGAACGAAACACGTGCCCGCGATGGCAGGCGTCCACGTGTAGCCGAGCGAGCGATCCGCATCTGCTTCATCGAAGACCGTGAAGCTCGAAGCGCGCGTGAAGAACTCAAGCACATCGCCCATCCACACATCTCGCTGCAGACGACGAAGCACGATGATGCCGTCGGGACCATCGCCCTCGGGGTACTCGCTGCATGCGAGGCCCATGTGCTTGTTGTCCTCACTCCACGACCAGTAGAGCAAGGCTTGGTAGTGCCCGGCGGGAACCGATCCAACGGATACAAAACGGCCTTCACCCGCCTCCCCGTGCCTCAGCAAATTCCCGGTCGGGAAGTACACATTCATGTCTTCCTGGAGACTCATCTCGACCGGAATCGCAACCTCCTCGGTGGTTACCTGAACGCGATAGGTGCCCGCAAAAAGCGTCGTTCCGACGAAGCCTTTGGAAGCGCGCACCTGTTCGAAGTACGCGTCGACATTGCCCGCATGGACGGTCGCCGAAACGCACCACGAGACCAAGGAATCCTCCTGATCGCAGAGCACGAAGAAGACGCCCGGTGTGAAGAACTCCATCGCGCTCAACGCGCTTGCTCGACGCGCAGCACCCGCCCCATTTTCTCACTCCCAAGTGCCGCCACCGGCAACCCCTCACGCACCGCCACGCGTCCACCGATCATCACCAGCGGCACCGCCGAATCATTCCTACGCACAAGCCGCTTGAGCCCATCGAAGCCGGGCATCTCTTCTTCGTGAATCTCACCGACCGCAGCCGTCAGCCCCGCGGGATTCACCACCACCAGATCCGCGCGCTTGCCCTCGGCGAGCACACCCGCATCGAGGCCGAGCCAGCGGCTGATCTCGCTCGTCAGGCGCTCGACGGCGCGGCCCATCGTCATCACCGGCTTGCCGCTCTTCTCGGCCTCGCGCACGAGCCGCAAAAGTCGAAGCGGGAAGTTGTAGTGCGCCATGTTGCGAAGGTGTGCGCCCGCGTCGCTGAAGCCGATGAGCGCGGCGGGGTGCTTCACGATCCAGGCGAGCCAGGCGGGCCTGTCGTTGCCGAGCACCGTGTACCAACGAAGGGCCTCGCCGTGCTTGGCGACGAGGTCGAGGAAGGTGTCGAGCGGGTCTTGATTTCGTGCGCGTGCAATCGCGCCAAAGCTCTGTCCAACAAGGCTCGGCTCGGCCTCACAGGCGAGCACGTTCGTGTCGTTCAAGTCGCGATGAAAGGCCCTCCCCAAGATGCCCGCGGCCCAGTCTCTTCGGAAACGTCTGCGGAAGGCTGGGTCGCGCAGAAGCGCATCGCGCTCCTCGCGTGTGCGCTGATGCAGGAAGGACGTGCCCGCGCCGAACTCCTCGAAGACAGGCGCCTCCATGCCGTCGATCCAGAGGTCGAATTCATTCGGCAGCGATTGGAAGCGGACATCTGCGCCGAGCAGCTTCGTCACCTGGCAGAGCACCCCCGCGGCCATGAATGGAAGGCGCGAGGCCTTCGCGTCGATCATCGAGATGAGCATCGTCTTGAGGCCCGGCCGGAGGATGCCGATCGACTCCAAGAAGAAGAGCAGCACGTTCACCTTGGTGCTCACGTTGGGCACGCCCTGGAGGATGGCGCTGCGCTTCCGAAGCGTGCGGATGAGACGCCGATACTCGCTCCAGGTGGCGAAGACCGAGGGCGTCGGACGACTGCGCAGGTCGTCATCGTCGCCGTCCATTTTGTCCCAGGTGAGCGTGTTGATGCTGAGCCCGAGGAAGCCCTCATCGAGCGCCTCGTTGAGCGTCTTCTCCATGCGCGCGAGCTCAGCCTCACTCGGCTTCACGCCCTTGGTGAGTGCGCGCTTGAGGCCCATCGTCTTGGCGCGAATGGCCGAGTGTCCGAGCAAGGCCGCGATGTTTGGGCCGAGCGGCAGCGTGTCGAGGTGCGTGAAGTATTCGCGCGGGCCCTCCCAGTTCTTCGTCTTCTCGAGGAGAGGCTTCACGATGCTGCGCGGGATGCCCTCCACGCGACAAAACATGTCGGCGAGATCGACCGGATCACCCTCGACCATCGAGAGCCCGCAGCTCCCAACGATGCAGGTCGTGATGCCGTGCCGCACCGACTCGCTGAGCCCCGGCAGGAGCTCGACCTCGGCGTCGTAGTGCGTGTGCAGATCGATGAAGCCGGGCATCACCCACTGGCCATGCACATCGATGCGCTCGGCCTCGACATCATCCATCGCGCCGTGTGCGGTGATGCGCAGAATGCGGTCGCCCTCGATGAGCACATCGCGCGGCAGGCCCTCACCGCCGAGTCCGTCGAAGAAAGTTCCGTGTGCGAGCAGCGTTCGTTGTGCGTTCACACAGGGATCATGCGGCCTTCGATAGAGAAGACGGAAGTCCACACCGTGACGATGCACCCGGATTGGTTGAACCCTAACGAGGGCACCGGTAGCATCGCTCCGTGACTCGAAAATGCCCGCAGTG
>JBILQT010000361.1:0-6536 GCA_044373065.1 Sandaracinaceae bacterium | reverse complement strand
GTGCGCAGCGTGCTGAAGTACTGAGACGCGCTCCGCTTTCAAACGCGGTGGATGCATCCCAAAAGCGCGTGCTATACGCGCCGCTTCGCCCCCGTAGCTCAGTTGGATAGAGCAGTCGCTTCCTAAGCGAAAGGTCCCAGGTTCGATTCCCGGCGGGGGCGTCGGTTGTTGTATGCGAATGAAGATGGGCTCTTGGTTCACGCTGATGTTCGCGTTGCTCGTCGCCTCCAAGGTGCACGCACAGCAGACGCGCGACCTTGTGCGTGATGGGCATGGCGGTTTGCGTGTGCAGGTCGATGTGGGGCAGGTGCGGATCACGGGCATGGGCTGCACGCCAGCGCCCTGCAGCACGTTCGAGCGCTATGCGCTGGGGCTCACCGTGGAGCTGCATCAACGCATCACCACGCTCAGCCCTGACCTGCACCTTGAGTTCGATCTCGAGGCCATCGCGGGGCTCTCTGAGATGCAGGACGACTTCGGTCGCTTCAACGGTCAATGGCTGGGCTCGCCGTGGCTCGGTGTGAGTGTCGCGCAGCGCACGGCGACACAGACGATGCGTCTCTCGCTCGGCGTCGCGCCTCCACTCCGCACCGCGGTGCGACGCTTTGGTTCGACCGATGATCCGACAGGCCTTTGGGGGCGTTGGAACCAGTGGCTTGGTATGCCGAGCATGGTGCCCGTCGGCTTGCTCGGGATGAGCGAGTGGCGCGGTGCAGTCGTCGATGTGGGTATCGACGCAGCCGCTGTCTTGGCACCGACGTTCAACGCCGAGCCGGGCATCGTCGTGCCTGCGCTTGGCCTCTGGGCCTGGGTGGGCATGGGCGTCTGGGTCGGCGGTCACGTGACGCCCAACCTCGACCTCGGCGCGCGCGCGCAGGCCGTGCTCCGCATCGCGAATCGCTTCGGCATGCCTGGCTTTCCCGGCATGGTCGACGCCGCCGTCCAAGTCTCCGCCGAGCCCTTCATCCGCTACCGTTTTCCCGCGAGCGAAAGCAGCGACAACAGTAGCCCCTGGTTCGCGGAGCTACGCGTGCAGCTCAACCTCAACGAGCCCTTCGGCCCACCGCTCGGCGCAAACGGCCTCTGGGCGATGAACCTGCAAGTCGGGAGCAGTTGGTGAGCGAGAAGCTGCGCTCAGTGCACGAAGGGGCTCTGCACGCCTAAGGCGAATGCCACAAGTCGCACGAGGCCGGTGACTGTGAAGAGGGCCAGCCAGGCTTTGGCCACGTTGGTGAAGAGTGGCTCGCGTCGGGCGATCTGTTGCACGAGGGTTGAGATCGCGCGGTCCGGAAGAAAGTACGTGAGCGCCCAGAACAAGAGCGCGGGCCAGAGCACAAAGACCCAGGGGTTCATGTGGAGCGCTCGCTCCCACTCCGCGTGCGAGAGGAGGGCCATGCCGCGTGTGACGCCGCAGCCTGGGCACGGAAGGCCTGTGGCGAAGCGAATTGGGCAGAGATCGATGCCGACGCCGGTGGTGGGAAAGACGAACGTTGCGAGCAGCGCGAGGCAGGCGACGAGGCGGCGTGAGCGCGGGGTGAAATGAGCCAGCCAGGCGGGCGCGGGTGGCGCTTCAGCCTTGCGCCCGTCCCCTTCAAGACGTTCGGTCATTCAAGTTTCCTCATCAGAAGCTTGGCAGCGTCTTGACAAATCGATACGGTGCGGGTGTCAAGAATTGACAAGAAAGAAAAGGGATTTCCATGGCCATTGTCGGGATGTTGATCGGTTTGCTGGGTATGGGCGCGGGGCTCGTGAGCTTCGTGTGCTTCTGCATTTTCTTGTTCAAGCTCTTTGAGAGCAAGGGCGCCGGCCACGCGGTCGCAGGCTTCTTCTGCGGTCTCTACACGCTCTACTTCGCGTTCACGTCGGCGGATCAGCTCGACGCGAGCCAGCCTCCGATCATGGGCGTGAAGTACAAGAACTTCTTCTACCTCTGGGTCGCTGCGATCCTCGGTTCGATGGTCTTGAACGGCGTCGCCAGCGTTGTCGCTGGTATGGCCGCGAGCTGACCTGAGTCACACGCGTCTGCGGTCGCCTTCGACCGCGCGCAGCCCTCATTCGACGAGGGTGAACGCCAGTGCTGAAGCCGTCCCGACGGCCTTGGCGCTGGCGTCTGCGTTGGAGGGGACGACTTCGGGGTGACGAACCAGAAAGCGCATGGTCGCGCAGCCAGGTGCGGTCTCAGACGACGGCAGCGTGCACCCCAGCGAGCCGCATCTGCGCGACCCGCATGAGGTGTTCGAGGAGCTGCGGACGCTACCGGCCGAGTAGGGCTCGCTGCCCCTGGGTGGCCTTCAGTCGAGCGTCGGTGCGGCGTGCTGGTAGATGTCCGTGCTCGTCGGGAGTGTCGCGATGCGCAGGGCGTCGTGGTTGACCGCGCGCACGGCGTAGCAGCCTGCGCCGCCGCCACCGCCGCCACCGTTGTCCTCATCGGCGCCATCGAGGCCGGTGATCTGATCGATGCCTGCGCCCCCGCCGCCTGCGCCCGAGGTGTAGTTGGTGCCAGCGCCAGCGCAGGTGACTGCCGCGCCGCCTGCGGGACGAAGCGCTGCGGCCACAAGGAGCGCGTCCTCTCCAGCCATGCCCGTGGTCCCCTCGGAGGCACGGAAGCAAGCGCCACTTCCGCCTCCGCCACCGCGTACATCGACGAAGCCTGCGGGCCCGTAGACGACCGTACCGGCCTCGAGCAACACAGCGCCTCCGCTGCCACCGCCGCCGCCTGCGGCCGCGCTCGATCCACTTCCGCGCCCGGGCTGCCCACCGCGACCTGCTGCGACGATCGCGCCGTTGATCGTCAAGACACCGCGTACCGAGATCTGCACGGCTCCGCCGCCGAGTCCGCCTGCGCCCGCGAGCCCAGAGCCGCCCGCAGCGCTGCCTGCGCCACCGCGGCTGCCGCCGAACAAGGGGCTGAGCAGCGAGGCTCCGTTCACGGCGCCGGGTGCGCCGTCCCTGCCGCCGCCGTTGCCGCCCGCGCCGCAGTAACTGCCGCCGCCACCGCCACCGCTGTCGTTGCCAGCGGCCTCTGCGCCGTCCTGGCCGATGCCTCGCGCCGTGCGATTGGCGTCAACGATGAGTCTTCCATCGATCGTCACATCGCCCGTGGCGAGGATGACGAGTGGACGGCTGCCGAGGATGCGCATCGTGCTGCCTGCCGGGATGCTCGCGCTGCGCACGGAGAGCACGCACTGCTCACGGCCGATCGCATCGCGCGCCACGCTCGCTGGGGGCAGGCAGTTGTCGTCCGTGTTGAACACGAGCGTACCGGCGGGTGCGGCGTACGCCTCAGTGCCGTTCATCAGCGTGTTCGAGACGTTCGAGGGGACAAGCTGGAGGCAGTGCGGCCCCTCCACGCGCGGCGTCGTCTCACCGCAGCCGAGTGGGCAGGACTCCGCCACGACCCAGCGTCCAAACTGGCAGCGCTGCACGGTGTTGACGGGCGCACAGCGCAGGGCGCCGTCGATGCACTCACTCGTGAACGCATCGGGAATCACGTACGCATCGGGGATCACGTACGCATCGGGGATCACATACGCGTCGGGGATCACATACGCGTCGGGGATCACATAGGCGTCGGGCGCGACGAACGCATCGGGGTCCACATACGCATCCGGCGAGTCGAGGCCGGGCGCATCGAACTCGAATGCATCGGGGTCGAATGCGTCGGGGTCAAATGCGTCGGGCATCCCCGCATCCCCGAAGGCATCGGCGTTTGTGTCGAAACGCGGAGCATCCGCACGCCCCACATCGACGCCCACATCCTCCTCGCCCCCTCGAAGGGGCGCGCGTTCGATAATGCAGCCGCCTGCGAGCGAAGAGACGAGCACCAGAAAAAGCGAAGTGCGCATCAGACGAGCCTAACACCCGTCCGATGCGCACAGCGCACACGTCTCAACGTTCAGTAGTACCAGGGCACGCGATTCCACTGCGCTGCGCGCTTCTCGAGGAAGGCATTGCGCCCTTCAACCGCCTCCTCCGAGCCATACGCAAGCCGTGTCGCCTCGCCTGCGAAGAGCTGCTGGCCGACCATGCCGTCGTCGGTGAGGTTGAACGCGTACTTCAACATGCGCACTGCGGTCGGGCTCTTGGCGAGGATCTTCCGCGACCACTCAATCGCCGTCTTCTCGAGGGCCGCATGCGGCACCGCGGCATTCACCGCGCCCATGTCGAAGGCCTCCTGCGCCGTGTACGTGTCGCCGAGGAAGAAGATCTCGCGCGCCTTCTTCTGCCCGACCATCTTCGCGAGGTACGCGCTGCCGTAGCCGCCATCGAAGCTCGCCACATCGGCGTCGGTCTGCTTGAAGCGCGCGTGCTCAAGGCTCGCAATCGTCATGTCGCAGACGACGTGAAGGCTGTGCCCTCCGCCCGCCGCCCAGCCCGGCACCACGGCGATCACGACCTTCGGCATGAAGCGGATCAAGCGCTGCACCTCGAGGATGTGAAGACGTCCAAGACGCGCGGGATCAATCGCGCCCTCATCGCCTTGATACTGATAGCCGTGCTTGCCCCGCATGCGCTGATCGCCGCCCGAGCAGAACGCCCAGCCGCCATCCTTCTCCGAGGGCCCGTTGCCCGTGATGAGCACGACGCCGACATCGCTCGTGGTGCGCGCATGCTCGAGCGCGTTGAAGAGCTCATCGACCGTGTGCGGACGAAACGCGTTGCGCACCTCAGTGCGATGAAACGCGACGCGCACCACACCGAGCGAGACATGCCGGTGGTAGGTGATGTCGGTGAAGTCGAAGCCGGGGACAGTGCGCCACTCGGCGGCGTCGAAGATGTCGGAGACGAAGTTGGGGTCGCGCATGGCGCGGGTGGTACGCCAATGACTCGGCCTCTGCCACCGCGTACGTTGGCCCCGATGACTTCACCCCGCGTGCAACGCGCTGCCCTGGTCGCATGCGCCCTTCTCGTGTTGGCCTGCGGGAGCCCGCCAGAGCACACCGCGCCGACCCTGCGCACGCTGCGACGCGGTGAGGGAGACGGCCCCGTCATCGTGATGCTGCACGGCTATGGCTCGCGCCCCGAGGACTTCCTCGCCTTCTCGCAGCGCACCGATCTGCCCGCGGGGACGCGCTTCATCTTCCCCTACGCGCCCGAGCCCACACACCCGCCCGTCGGCCCCGAGGGCGGCTACATGTGGTGGCACTTTCCCGATGTCTTCTCCGACCCGCGTCACCTGCGCTTCGAAGGCCTTCCGCTCGCGCGCACACGCGTGATTCAGCTGCTCGATGCGCTTCAAGAGGAGCTCCACATCGGGAGCGAGCGCATCATCCTCGGCGGCTTCTCGCAGGGCGCGATGCTGACGATGGATGTGGCGCTTCACGATGCGCGTCCGCTTGCCGGCGTGATGCTCCTGAGCGGCTCGCTCGTCGACAGCGAGGAGTGGGTTCCTCGGATGCGCTCACGTCGTGGGCTGCGCGTCTTTCAGGCGCACGGGAGGCGCGATGAGGTGCTGCCGTTTGGTCCCGCGGAGGAGCTTCATACGCGGCTGCAAGAGAGCGGCGTGGATGTGCGCTTTCTGCCCTTCGATGGGGCACACGAGGTGACGGCGGAGGTCTCCGCAGGCGTGGGGACGTTCATTCGCGAGGTCGGCGAGTAGCCGGGTTTCGTGCTCTCTGCTGGGGGATGATCGGAGCAGAGGAGAAGCATGCTGAACGCCGCGTTGGCGCTCGACGCCGTCTCGACTGCGAGCGTGAAGCGGGCCTCGCTCGCGCCGTTCTGGGTACTCCCGCACGGCAGCCTTTGCGCCGTCATGGCCTCGGGACTTCCGACTACCCAGAACGCAGCGCGCTTGAAGACGTAGCCCTCGCACGAAGGAACGCCGACCAAGCGCCAACGCGGCGTTCAGTCATCTTCATCTGCTCTCTCCGTCGCGATGTGAGGAGCACGTGCACGAGCACTTTTTTGAGGCCCACACGCAGCGAATCCCTGTAGGGTTTTGCGCAGAGGATCAAACGATGTTCAGACGGGGTCAGTGCTTGGTCGCGATGGTGGTGATGTGCAGCCTGCTCACGCAGCAGAGCATCGCGTTCGCGCAAGCACGCGAGCTCGGAAACCCGCGTGCAGCAGCGCCCTCGCAGCCCTCGACGCAGGCCGACGAGTTCGGCGACACGCTCCCGAGTGCACCCCGCGACCACACCGCAGCGCGCACGCGTCAGGACAGCACCGTCCCCTCTGTCGCCGCCGTGCGCCCCGTCCAAGTCGCCCGGCCCGCGAGCGCCGCGCGCGATGCCCAGGGACGCATCCACGTGCGCTTTGAGGGCGACAGCCATCGCGGCCTCGTCGTCACCCAGCTCTTGACCACCTCACAGGTGACCATCCACCAGGGCATCTTCAACGAGGTCGCAGCGACCGGCCGTGGCGCCTCGTTTGGCCTCGTCTGCAGGCTCGCCTGCGATGCCTACCTCGACCCCGGCGCCTACCAGTTCGGCGTGGGCCGCGACGCGTATCCCGACTACCGCACGGCCATCATTCAGATCAGCCGACCGACGCAGATCAACGTGCACTACGACGACCACGGCGTGCTCCGCATCATC
>JBILQT010000075.1:0-27753 GCA_044373065.1 Sandaracinaceae bacterium | reverse complement strand
TTCTGCTACTGGCAATCGCGTGTGACGAACTCTGTGGTCTCGTCGCAGCCCAAGGCGGACCAGATCATTGAGGTTCAGCGCCTCGTGGATGTGGAAACGGCGTTCCGAGAGAGCGGCCAGCACCCAGCACAGGCGATCACTGAGTGTCGTCAGGCAGCGGCTCAGGTCATCTTTGAGCTCGGCGTTGCGTGGCACCGTGAAGCGATCGGCACCGAGGAGCAGCCTGGCACGAACAACCGCACAACGATGCAGCAGGCGACTGCCATCTACGACCTTGCCGTTGAGCACTTCCCAGACATGGAGCAGCTGGAGTTCCCAGATCTCAACCATGACGACTGGCCAACCCTCTACAAAGTCTCGTACTTCCGGGCCGAGCTTCTCTGGCGCATGGAGGATTGGACGCGCTGTGGTCCGGCGTTCGACCGAGTTGTCGAGCTGAATCCGCAGGGCGAGTACACCTCCGACGCGGCCTACGCTGCGGTGCTTTGCTACAACAATCTCTACCAGCAGCAGTACGCTGCAACGGAGCGCACGCGTCGTCCCGCCGAGGGAGCCGCGGCTGAAGGCGAGGGCGGTCGTCGAGGTCGACGTGGGCGTCGCGGCCAGCAAGAGGCTGCCCCAGAGCCGACGGCAGAGCAGCGTCTCGCGATGCGTGAATTCACGCCGACCGAGCAGGGCATGCTCAACGCATTCCAGCGTTTCGTTTGCTACGTTCACGACAGCGAAGAGTTGCCGCAGGTCAAGTACCGTCGGGGTCGCATCTACTACGAGGCGAACCACTTCGAGGAGGCGGCGACGCTCTTCCGCGACATCGCGATCAACCACCCGCAGCATGAGCTCGCCGAGTTCGCGGCGAACCTCTACCTCGACTCGCTTGAGATGATTCGTCAGCGCGATGGACGCACTTCGTGTGTGACGGAGATCGAGGGTGCAATCGAGCCGTTGGCGGCCCTCTACTGTGGAACCGATGCGGCGTCTGACGCACATCCAGACCTTTGCCAGGTGTTGAACGACCTCCGCTGCGGCATCCTCCGAATTCGTGCTGAGACACTTCAGCGCAATCGCGAGTTCCGTGAGGCAGCCAACACCTACGTCTCCATCGTTCGTGAGCACCGCGAGTGCGGCCGCTTGGACGAGGTCATGTACAACGCGGCGATCAACTTCGAGGCAGCACACCTTCTCGGTCGCGCCATTCAAGTGCGCCAGCGTCTGATTGAGGCATTCCCAGAGAGCGACAACGCGAAGCGCGCGCTCTATCAGGTCGGCGCGAACTACCACGCGCTCGCCATCTACTCGCAAGCTGCTCAGTACTACGAGCAGTTCGCGCGACGCTTCCCAGGCGAGGACGGCTCAGCGTGCAGCGAAGCCGAGCGCTCCGCTGGAACCTGCGCAATCGCCCATGCCGCGCTTGAGAACGCCGTCTTCTTCCGACTCGGTTTGGGAGAGGAAGAGACTGCGATCGAAGATGCACATCTTTACGAGACCAACTATCGACGCACGCGTCCCCGCGAGACCTCGCAGGTTATCTTCTCGCTCGGGTCGATCTACGAGCGTCAGGGCAACTGGAATCGCGTCTACGATCACTATCGTTTGTTCCTTCGCAACTACGGTCGCACTGCACTGCCGCATGAAGTCATTCGTGCGAACGTTCAGATGGGTCGCGCTCGTTGGGAACTCGATCAGCGGGACCAGGCTCAGCCGGCCTTCCGTGCTGCGACGCAGGCTTTCGAGCGTGCACAGGCAGGAATCCAAGCTGCGGAAGGTTCGGATGACGACCGCGCGTTGTGGCTTGCCCGCGCTCGCGAGGCGACCTCTGAGGCGCTCTTCTATCTCGCGGAGTACAACTTTGCGGAGTTCCGCGCGGTGCGTTTCCCACGCTACTCGGGTCCAACGACACTGGTTGCGGTGAACCGTTGGTCGCAGACGGAACTGTTCCCCTGGCTTCAGTCCAAGTTCACGGCGCTCCGCACGGCGGAAGCTGCCTACAACTTGATCGCGCCGCTTGAGATTCCCCAGTGGCAGATCGCTGGCGCGGCACGCATCGGTGAGATGTACCGCTCCATCATCGATGACGTCCGCAGCGCTCCCATTCCAGATGAGATTGCGCGCGATCCGGAGCTTGAGGGCATCTACCTCGATGCACTTGAAAACGTCCTCAACGGCTCGAACCCCGGTCCTGACGGACGCTGGGACACAGAGGACGACGTACGTTGTTCGGAAGGCTCCGGCAGCGCGTCTTGTTCCGGTGCTCCGATTCCGCGCGCTCTCGGCGCCTTCGAGTTCTGTCTCACCCTTGCGACACGCGTTCGCTGGTTCAACCAGTGGTCGCAGCAGTGTGAGCAGGAACTCAACCAACTCGACCGTGCTCGTTTCCCGTTGGCGGCTGAGTTGCGCGGAACGGCATCGTTCATCCAGAACCAAGTGGCAGACCCCGGTCCCGTCGAACTCTCGACCGAGGAAGCCGAAGGGGAGACCCCGGAGAACAGCAGCGGCGTGCCGCAGGCTGGGGAGACCTGAGCCATGAAGCTGTACGAGGAGAAGAACATCATGCGTCAAACCATTGGAATGGTTCTCTGCGTCCTTGCGGTCGGCTGCGGTGGTGGCGGCGGGGCTTCAGGCGGCGGTGAAGGTGGAGGCGGTGGCGGTGGCGGCTCGGCGGGTGGCGAAACGCCAACCACCGGCGCTGGAACCGTCGTGTCGGAGGCTGCCCAGCACCGCTGGTCGGACGCTCTCGCGGCCTACAACACCGCCCTTGAGGGCGGTCTCACCGAGGCTGAGTGCACTCAGGTCATTGGCGGGTTTGAGCAAGCGAACAGCACGCAGGGCGGTCGCTTCACTGAGGCCGTCTACATGATGGGCGTGACCCACGAACGGTGTGGTCACGCCGACCAGGCGCAGACGTTCTACCGTCAGGCGCTCCAGTTGAACGAACGCTTTTGCGGAGCGCGGGTCGCGGCGGGCCTTGAGCACTTCCGTGCCGGTCGTGAACCACAGGCACGGGCGGAGTTCGAGCGTTCGATTCGCGACGATACGACCTGCACCGAGGGCTACGTCAACCTGGCCATCATGCAGCGTAGGGCTGGCGATGAGGCAGCATCGCTTCAGAATCTCCGCCGAGCTCTGGCGATCGACGCCTCGTACCTCCCAGCGTTCAACCAGATGGCATTGCTGTACTACGAGCAGGCCATTCGAAGTTCTGGACCAACCCGAGTTGCGGGTGGCACGGCACAAGTCTCCGGTTCCGCTACCGCAGCACCTACCACGGGTGATTCAGGTGAGCGCAGCGATCGCCAGATGCTCGATCTTGCTGAGGTCGTTTGCCGACAGGCACAGCTGATTGATGGCAACTACGCCCCGATCTACAACACCTGGGGCCTGATCAACGTTCGGCAGGGAAACATCATCGCTGGCCTCGCGAAGTTCGAGCGGGCGTTCAACATGGACCCGACGATGTTCGAGGCCTACATGAACTTCGGCGAACTGACGTTGTCTTTCCGCGGGTATGAGGACGCTGTTCGTGCATTCGAGCGTGCAACGCAGCTGCAAGCGACCAACTACGACGCGTGGCTGGGCTTGGGCGCTGCACAGCGAGGCATGAACAACGACCAAGGTGCGCAACAGAGCTACGAGCGGGCGCAACAGCTCGACGCGCAGCGTCCTGAGTCGTACTTCAACCTTGGTCTTCTGTTTCAGGACTACCGCGATGGCACTGAGCCCACTCTGCTTCAGGCGCGAGGCTTTTATGAGCAGTTCGTCCAGCGCGCAGGTTCCAATGCGGCTTACGGTTCTGCAGTCGAGAACGTCACACGCCGCTGCGCGACGGACGCTCGCGCCCAGCGCCGTCGGCGTTGGCAGCGCGCCACATGTCAGATGGGCCGCCTGCAGCAGATCGAGTCTGCGATCCAGATGACGCACGAAGCTGCCGCCATGCAAGCCGAGATGGCGCGCTTGCAGGCGCAAGCCGATGCCCAGCAACAGACGGCGGAACCTTCGCCTACGCCTGCTCCTGAGGCGGCGCCCGCTCCCGCACCGACGCCCGCTCCGAAGTGAGTAGGTGTTGACCCCGTACCGATTGGTTCGATAGAGTTTCGCGTTCATTGGAGGACAGCATGCGCCGAGTATCGTTCGTCTCTTTGTTGGTGGTTTCGATGTCTCTTGGTTTCGCTGGTTCGGCGAGTGCCCAAGAGGGCGAGACGACGACTTACGACTTCGAGGACGACCTCGTTCAGGGCGATCTCGTGCGCCCTGACGGCGAGATGCTGAACGTGCGTCGTCGCGGTCGTCGCGCTTCTCTTATTCGCGTCCGTGAGCACTTCGTGAACGAGATGCTCAAGTCGGTTGAGAATCTCTGATTCTTGGGAACCTACGTACTGCTCCGCTGTCGGAGTGTGTGCGAGGACGCGATGGCTCGAGCGGCACTCACAATGAGACCGTTTGAAGGCTGTCTGAATGGAAGGCAGGTTCGAGTTCGAACCTGTCACGACGTCAACTGTTCGTGCGGCCCGCAGGGAGGCTGAAGTGAGTCAGAACGCCAAGGTCTCAATGACCTTTCGGATTTATGAAGGCGAACAGCTTGTTCGCACGGAAACGCTTGCCCAAGACATCATCAAGGTAGGCAAACTTCCGGCGAGCCATCTGCGCATCGAAGACGAAAACGTCTCACGCATGCACGCTGTGATCGAAGTGACGAGCCCCGACGAGGTCTACATCATCGACCTCGGTTCGGCGGCCGGCACGATCGTGAACGGCAAGAAGGTGAACAAAGGAAAGCTACAGAACGGAGACGAACTCGTTCTCGGTGGGACGCGGGTCGTCGTCGAGATGAGTGCGGCCAGTGCAGAGGATGACGTGACCACGATGGCACGTCAGGCGCCGATTGGGGCACCTCCCCCGGCGCCCGTTGCGGTTGCGAATCCGTTCGCGGCAGCGAATCCGTTTGGCGGCGTGGCGAATCCGTTCGCGGCACCTGCTGCGGCCCCGATGGCTGCGGCCCCAAGCGCGGCTGCGTCGCACGGTCATGGCCACGGTCACGGTGGTGGTCATGGACATGGCGACGATGAAGACCCGTCGCAGTTCCGCTACGGAATCGCGGCGAGCGGGCCTCCGGTGAACCCTGCCGATGTTGAGAGCGGCAACGCTGCTGTCGAGTTGGTGATCATGTGGGGCGACTTGAGTGTCCTCCACGTCGCCCATCTCTCCCCGCCGCGAACCTTCGTCATTGGCGAGGGTGAGGCGAAGCCAGACTACCTCGTCGGCTCGGAGATTCTCGGCACGAATCGCCTCCCACTGCTTGTCGACGCTGGTGGCAGCGCGGCGGTCGTGATTCCGGCTGGTGCAACCGGTCAGGTCACCGTGGGAGATCAGGCGATCTCGGTTTCTGATCTTCAGGCGCAGGGGAAGCTTCAGCCGTGTGCAGAAGCACCTGGCTCAATGCAGTACACGCTCCCGGCCGGCGCGACGGCGCGAATCCACTACAAGGGATTCACGTTCGTCACGAAGCCAACCTCGGAAGGCAAGAAGGTCGGCGTTGGTGCGCAGGCTGTGCAGTGGGGACAGCAGGTTTGGACGCTCGTGTCGCTTGGCGTTCACGCAGCATTCCTCCTGATGTTCTACTTCCTCCCGCCCCGTCCGGCTTCGCTCTCGCTCGACTTGCTCACGCAGGATTCGCGCTTGGTGCAGTACCTCGCAACGCCGCCCGAAACGGCGGAAGAGGAGACGCCCGAGTGGATGGAAGAGCAAGAGCAGAACGACGATCAGCAGGGTGGCACCGGTAAGCGTCACAAGGACGACGAAGGCGCCATGGGCGAAGAGAGTCACGAGAAGACGACGAATCGCTACGGCATCGAAGGTCCGGCCGACAACGCTGATCCGCACATGGCGCGTGAGCAGGCTCGTGATCAGGCGCGCACGGCAGGCGCGATCGGCGTCCTTCAGTCGATGGCTGGCGCTTGGAACTCGCCAACATCGCCGTACGGCCAGGAAAGCGCGCTTGGCGCAGACCCGATGAGCGCGCTCGGTGCACTCATGGGCGACCAGATCGGCGGCAACTTTGGCTTCGGCGGCCTTGGTCTTCGCGGCACGGGTCGCGGCGGCGGTGGCACTGGTGAGGGAACGATCGGTCTTGGCAACCTTGGCACGATCGGTCACGGCGCCGGAAACGGCACCGGTTCGGGCTACGGCTCGGGCGCTGGTGGGTTCAGTGGTCGTCAGGCGAGCGTGCCACGCATCCGTACGGGTGAGGCTGAGGTCCGCGGTTCGCTTTCACGCGAAGTCATTCGTCGCGTCATCCGCCGCCACATCAACGAGGTTCGTTTCTGCTATGAGCAAGAGCTCGCACAACGCCCTGACCTTGCGGGTCGTGTAACGGTCGCCTTCATCATCAGTGCGACGGGTGCTGTGCAGACGGCCAGCGTTGCAAACACGACGCTCAACAACGCGCGCGTTGAAGGATGTGTTTCGCAGGCGGTTCGTCGCTGGACATTCCCGGCGCCGGATGGCGGTGGAGCTGTTCTCGTGAACTACCCGTTCGTGCTCGACAGCCAGGGCTGATCGCGGCGGGATCGACTGTAAGAGGCGGGCCGAGAGGCTCGCCTTTTTCGTTTGTGGCCGTGTTGCTGGTGGCTTGGCTTTCGGTCCTCGACGAAAAGTTGCGCTCTGCGCGTTTTCCGTTGAGGCGCGAAGCCGAGTTTGACTAGTATCCCGGCGCTGAAGAGTTTCGGAGGGATCGTGTCGAAGAACCGTCTATCCGCCCTACTTAGCGGGGCTTTTGTGTTTCTCTGGTTGAGTGGCGGAAGCTGCTCGCGTGAACGTGTCGAATCGCTCAATGCGATGAACGAAGGTGTCGTGTTTGCCGCGCAGAAGCGCTATCTCGACGCTGTCGAGAAGCTTCAGCAGGCCGCTGCAATGGATCCCACCAACGACCAGGCGTACTGGAACTTGGCGATTGTCCATATGGAGATGCAGCGCTTTGATGCAGCGCGCGACGATTTGCGCCGGGCGATTGATATCAACGGACAAGTGGCGGGCTACCACGAGAAGCTGGGCACTGTGCTCATGGAGCTTCAGGACTGGGATGCCGCGCAACAGTCGTTCGAGCACGCAATCGAGATCGACCCGAACCTGTTCAAGGCTTACTTCAAGCTTGGGCAGATCCTTGAGCGGCAGGACAATCCGCAGGATGCGCTTCGCCGCTACACGGAGGCTATCCAGCATGGCCCCCGCTTCATCGAGGGCTACCGCGCGCTGGGCCGTCTCTATGCGGACCTCGGTTACACTGGCGAGGCTGTGCAGGTTCTGCAGAGCGGGTTGCAGGTCGCGATCCCAGGCACCCAAGACGAGGCAGAGCTTCATCACCTGCTTGGCACGGTCTTCCAGCAGCAGCGCAACTACGATGGCGCGGTGCAGGAGTTCCAGGCGGCACTCGCCGTCGACCCTGCGATGCAGGACACGCTTTTCTCGCTTGGCTGGACGTACTCGCTCCAGAACAACCGCGAGGAGGCACGACGCTACCTCAAGCGCTTTGTCGATGGCTCAACGGGCATCGCACCTGCGCACTACCTGAAGGCTGCTCAAGACCGTTTGACGCAGCTTGAAGGCCCCTGAACCAACTGTTCCTTTTGGGGCGCTTCGGCGCCCTTTCAATGTTTGACCTGATTCGCGATCGTTGGAGGTACTGGTGGAGAACGAGATGACGGCACGTGAGCTGACTGATCAGGAGCGTGCGCGGTTGGCGGAGCTCGACGAGACGATCGCGAAGTTCGAGGCGCAAAAGCGCTGGTCGGACGTCATCAAGACGATCCTCGCGAAGGTCGAAATTGTTGTCTCGAACGACGACAAGGTCGCGCTTTTGTCGAGTGCCGGCTCGATGTACTTGGAGAAGTCGTCGAATCAGGCGGAGGCCATCAAATGCTTCGAGCACGTGCTTGAGCTGGATGGGCACAACCTGACGGCGATCGCGCAGCTCAAGGAGATGTACGAGAAGCGGCGCGATTGGGAGAAGCTCGTTCGCGTCATGGATCGCGAGGCCGAGCTCCTTGACGCTTCGGATCGTGGCATCCGCTACGTCGAGATGGCGCAGCTCGCGACCGAGAAGCTTCGCAAGCCGGAGATCTGCATCGAGCTCTGGCAGAAGGTGCTCGCGTATGACGCGGAGCAGCCAGAAGCGCTGACCTCGCTTGCGGGTCTCTACGAGCGTGCGCGTGAGTGGAAGCCACTCGCTGACGTGCTTGAGAAACAGAGCGAGCGTGTCTCCGGTGATGAGCTGAAGCAGCTCTTGGCCAAGCTCGGGATGATCTACGCGGACAAGCTCACGGATGACCGTGGTGCGGTCAGCGCGTTCCAGCGTTTGCTGACGCTCGACCCGGACGACAAGCGTGCGCAAGAGCAGCTGAAGCGTCGCTATGTCGCTGTGAAGGCCTGGGATGAGCTCGAGGAGTTCTACGCGCCAAGCGGCAAGTGGGACGAGCTCATCCGTACGTTCGAGCGTGAGGCGGGCAACAAGGATGCGCCGAAGGCCGAGCAGACGGATCTCTTCTTCCGCGTGGCCCGCCTTTGGGAGCGCCAGGACAAATCCGACCGTGCAGCGAAGGCCTACGAAAAGGTCCTTGAGCTTGACCCGGAGAACAACGACGCCGCACTGGCGCTGACCCCGATCTACGAGTCCGCTGGCGACGCGAAGAAGCTCTCGGGCGCGTACGAAGTGCGCCTCCTTCACCTTCAGGACCCTGAGGAGCGCATCGTTCTGCTTCGTGAAGCCGGCGTGCTCTATGAGGAGCGCCTGAAGCGCAACGACCTTGCGTTCGCCAAGTATCTTGAGGCGCTCGGTCTCGATGCGATGCGCGACATCTTGCGCGAGGATGTTGCGCGCCTGGCGCCAGCTGTTGATGGTTGGCCGCAGGTCATCGCCGCATACACGCTGGCGATCCAGGAGACGTCGGACGTGGAAGCGCAGCTCGACTTGCGTCTCCAGCTTGGCGATGTGCTCCGGAGCGTGGGTCGCGTGGATGATGCGATCGCGCAGTTCCGCAAAGTGCACGACGACGATCCCGGAAACATGCGGGCGATCGAGGCGTTGGACGGCCTCTACCGAGAGACCTCGCGCTTTCAGGAGTTGCTCGACATCTACGACCGTCGCCTTGAGCTGGAGACGGATTCGGATGCCAAGAAGCGTGTTGCGTACGGCCGCGCTGGGTTGCTTGAGCGTGAGCTTGCGCAGCCCGATCGTGCGATCGACGCATACCGCGACATCGTCACGGAGTGGGGCGATGAGGAGCAGGACGCATACCGCCAGATCGACGGACTCTTCGAGAAACAGGGACGTTGGAGCGATTTGGCTGCCACGTTGGAGCGCCGGATTGACCTCGGGCCAGGCTCGGATGAAGAGCTTGCCGCGCTGAAGTTCCGTCTTGCACGCGTGCTTGAGCAGCACCTTGAGGATCGCCCGCGTGCCCTCGACCTCTACCGTGAGGTTGTGACGATTTTTCCGGAGCACGATGGCGCGCGCGTCGCGTTGGAGAGCTTCCTCGACAGCGCAGATTTGGGCCCGGCTGCGGCGCAGTTGCTTGAGCCGATTTATGAGATGCGCAGCGATTGGGAGTCGCTGATTCGCTCGCTCGAAGTGCTTGTGCGCGGCGCGGATGAGCCGACGCGACGTCTCGAGTTGCTGACGAAGATCGGGGAAGTTGCTGGTGGCCAGATGGGCGACCAGCGTCGCGCGTTCGACGCATTTGGCCGCGGATTGCGCGAGATGCCCGAGAACGCCGACACGATCGCGCGTCTTGAAGCGATCGCCGAGGCGCGCACGTGGTTTGCCGATTTGGTGAAGCTCACGGCTGAGCTTGCAGCGGAGCACGCAGCCGCCGATCCGGACCTTGCACGGCGTCTCTGGATTCGTGCCGCTGTCATTCACGATCAGCGTTTGGGCGCGATCGACGAAGCCGTCGGGGCGTACCGCAAGGTACTTGAGCAGGACCCGGCGGATGCCGAGGTGCTCGACGCCCTTGAGGAACTTTACGTTCGCACGGAGCGCTATAGCGACCTCCAGGGGGTGCTGCGTCGCAAGGGTGAGCTCACGTCGGATCCGGAGCAGAAGGAAGACCTTCTCTCGCGCATCGCCGAGATTCACGAGAGCGTGCTGGAAGAGCCGCAGCGAGCGATCGAAGCGTATCGCGAGGTGCTCGAGCTTGATCCTTCAAGCCGTCGTGCGCTTGGCTCGCTTGATCGGCTCTACGAGTCGCAGGGCTTGTGGACAGAGCTTGCGGACAACGTGCAGCGTCAGCTGCAGCTCTCGACTGATCCCGATGAGCAGACGGCGCTTATGCTTCGCCTCGCTTCGCTCCGCGAGACGCACATGGGTGCGGCCGATGCGGCGATTGAGATTCATCGCGACGTTCTCGCGCGTGATCCCTCCAACGTGGAGGCGATTGGCTCGCTGGAGCGCTTGCTCGTGCAGCCGCAGCATCAAATCGCGATCACCGAAGTGCTTGAGCCGATTTACCGCGACTCGAATGAGTTCGAGAAGCTGATTGGCGTGCTTGAGATCCAGACGCGTCATGCGAGCTCGCCTGAGCGTCGTGTGGAGCTTTTGCATCGCGTTGCTGAACTTGCGGAAGTGGCGCTCGACGATGCCCCGCGTGGCTTTGCTTCGTACGCGCGTGCGCTTGCCGAGGACCCGGCAAACGGTACGACGCAGGAGCAGCTTGAGCGCCTCGCGGCGACGACTGGCGACTACGAAGCGCTCGCGAGCGTGTACGAGGAGCGCAGCGAGGCTCTGGCGCCGGACGCGACGCCCGACGGTACGAACGAGACAGTTCAGCTGGCGAACGTGCTGCTGACGAAGGCCGCGGACATCCGTGAGACGCAGCTTGGCGATGCGGCCAAGTCGATCACGCATCATCAGCGCGTTCTCGCGCGTGATCCCTCGAGCCTCGATGCGGCTTCCTCGCTTGAACGCCTCTACCAAGAGGGCGAGAAGTACGAAGAGCTTGCGCAAGTCCTCCTTCGCAAGGCGGACATGGTCGAGACGCTCGACGAGAAGAAGGAAAACCTCTTCCGCGCGGCGGCGATTTTTGAAGAGATCTTGGAGCGCCCAGTTGATGCGATTCAGGTGCATCAGCGCGTCGTCGAGGCGGACGGTGAGGACCTTCAGGCACTCGACAAGCTTATCGAGCTCAACCTCCGCTTGGAGCGTTGGACCGACCTTCTCGTCATCTACAACAAGAAGGCGGATGTCGTTGTTGATCCCGACGAGAAGAAGCAGCTCTTCTCCGAGGTCGGCGCGGTCTACGAGCGCGAGCTGAATGACCCGGCGAAGGCCGTGGACACGTATCAGCGCATTCTTGAGATCGACCCGGACGATCTCACGGCGATTCAGCGTTTGGATGCGCTCTATCAGGCTTCGGGCAACTGGCAGGAGCTTCGCCAGATCCTTGAGCGCGAGGCCGAGCTCGCTTCCGACCCGAGCGAGATCACCTCGTACAAGTTCCGCATCGCAGACCTTTGGCATCACCAGCTTGGCGATGCTTCGAAGGCGGTCGACGGGTACGCCGAGATTCTTGAGTCGGCGCCCGATCATCAGCCAACGCTCGACGCGCTTGAGGCAATGATCCGCGAGGGCAAAGAGCCCGTCCGCTCGGCGACGACGCTTGAGCCGGTTTACCAGCAGTTTGGTGAGTGGGCGAAGCTCGTGGCGACCCTGGAAGTGCAGGGAACGCATGAGGAAGACGCGCCTCGGAAGATCGAGCTCCTTCATCGCATCGCGGAGCTCTCCGAGACGCAACTCGACAGCCAGCCGAACGCGTTCAACGCGTACGCGCGCGCGCTGCCGCTCGACAACAGCGACGAGACGACGCTTGGATCGCTTGAGCGCCTTGCTGCCGACCTGAACAACTTCCCGCAGGTGACGGCGCTCTACGACGCGGAGCTCGACAAGCTTGCGGAGCGTCCGGATCGCTTGGTGGAGCTCGGAACGCGCGTTGCGCAGCTCTATGAGGTTCAGATTGGCGACGTGGATGCGGCGATCGCTCGCTACACCCGCGTGCTCACGGCGGATGACGCCAATCCAACGGCCATTGAGTCGCTGGATCGGCTCTACGAGGCGACTGAGAAGTGGCCGGAGCTTGCTGGCATTCTTCAGCGCGAGGCGCAGCTCGCTGGCAATCCGGACGAGGTGCTCCAGTTCCAGTACCGCCTTGGTCAGACGTATCAGCTGCACCTTGGACGCGTCGATCAGGCGATCGAGCAGTACAAGGAGATCCTTGCCGCAGCGCCTGAGCACGAGCCTGCGCTTGGCGCCTTGGAAGAGCTCTTCGCGAACGGCGTCGAGCCGATGGCGATCGGTGAGATTCTTGAGCCGCTCTACCGCATGAGCGAGTCCTGGGACCGCCTCGTTGGCGTGTACCAGGTCGAGCTTGAGCAGGTGGCCGACCCCGAGCAGCGTCTCGCGAAGATTCACCGCATCGCGGAGATTGCGGAAGACCGCGCGGCGGAGCCGCAGATTGCGTTTGAGTGGCATCAGCGCGCGTTGCTCGAGCACCCGAGCGATGAGCGCTCGACTTCGGATGCGGAGCGCCTCGCGGGTGCGCTTGGCAACTGGGAGCAGCTCGCCGATACCTTGGCAACGGTCTGCGCTCAGACACAGGACCCGGCCACGCGCCTTCAGTCGGGGCATCGTCTCGCACGCATCCTTGAGAACGAACTGGGCGATGTGCAGCGTGCGGTGGACGCGCATCTCTTTGTGCTCGCAACGAGCCCACAGGATGCGGAATCACTCGAAGCGCTTGATCGCATCTACGTCGAAAACGGTGCTTCCGAAGCCCTGCAAGAGGTGCTCGATCGTCGTATTCCGATCACGGAGGACGTGCCGTCGAAGGTCGACTTGGCGTTCCGCCGGGCGCAGGTCCTTGAGAACGATCTTGGTCGCATCGACGAGGCGGTCGGCGTCTATCAGGGCTTGCTCGCAAGCCTCGACAAGGAGCACGAGCCTTCGATTCAGGCGCTTGCGAACATCTACACGGAGAAGCGCGATTGGCGGAATCTCTACGCGACGTTTGAGAAGGAGCTCGGCGTTGCGCTGGGTGATTCGGGACGCTCGGATGTCCTTGCGAAGATGGCGCGGCTTTCGTCGGCGCACCTCGGTGAGGATGACCGTGCGATCGCGACGTGGACGCAAGTGCTCGACCTTCGTGGCGAGGACCCAGAGGCGCTCAACGCTCTCGGTGATTTGCACGCCCGCGCAGGTCGTTTCGACGCGCTCGTAGAGGTGCTCGACCGCGAGTCGGTGATTGCATCCGATGACGATGCACGTGTGCGCATCTTCGCGGACCTTGGGCGCATCTGGTACGCGAAGCTCAAGAACGACAACAACGCGATTGAGAACTGGCGTCGTGTTCTTGAGATCGAGCCGGCGAACACGGATGCGCTCTTTGCGCTGATCGAGATCTATCGCGCGTCCAATGCGACGCCCGAGTTGGTCGAGTCGCTTCAGCGTGTGATCGAGGTTGGTACCGCGACGCTCGACGATGCGACGATCGAGACTTGCTACATGCAGCTCGGCGCGCTCTTCGAGACGACGCTGGAGCAGCCTGCGGACGCGATCGATGCGTTCAACCGAGCGCTTGATCTCAACGCGAACAACTACGACGCGATGGACGCGCTTGAGCGGCTTCACGCTGCGAATGGCGAGTGGGTTGAGCAGGTCCAGATCTTCGAGCGCCGTGCGGATGCGCTTGAGGCGCCTGAGGCGAAGATCGCGACGCTCACCACCATCGCGCAGACCTGGGCTGAGAAGCAGGACGACGCGGATCGCGGCACGAGCGCCTACCAGCGCATCTTGGCGATTGACCCCACGCACGTGCTTGCCTTCGACCAGCTGGAGAAGCTGCACACTTCGGCTGAGCGCTGGGACGAACTCGTCGACCTCTACATCACGCGTCACGAGCACATGACGGAGACGCCTGCGCGCGTCGGCCTTCTGCGCAAGGTCGCTGACGTTCAGGAGAAGCGCCTCAACGACAAGGAGCAGGCGTTCGACGCCCTCAGCCTTGCTTGGGAAGAGGACTACACGGACGCCAAGACCTCGCAGGAGCTTGAGCGCATCGCGGGTCTCACGCAGAAGTGGAATGACCTCCTCGCGGCGGCCAACGAGGCGCTTCGCAGCGTCACCGACCCGCAGCAGAAGATTGCGCTCTGCCTCGCATGCGCGCGCTGGTACGGCGAAGAACTCGGTCACCCCGAGTACGCGATCCCCTACTACCAGCAGATCCTCGGGCTCGACCCGGCGAACGTGCCGGCGATGCGCCAGATGGCGGATCTCTACCGCAGCACGCAGCAGTGGCCGACGCTCAACCAGGTGCTGGGTCGCTTGGTCGACATCACGGCGAATCCGTCCGACAAGGCCGGCGTCTACGTGCAGATGGGCGACCTCGCGCAGCAGCACCTTGGTCAGGCCGACCAGGCGCGTGCGCACTATCAGAAGGCGCTCGACACCGACCCGACGCACATCGGCGCACTTGAAGCGCTTGAGCGCGTCTACCGCGAGAGCGGCGAGTGGAATCAGCTTCTTGAGGTGCTCCGTCGCAAGGCGGATGCGCTCCAGACGCCCGAAGACATCCTTCGCGCGAAGCTGCAGATCGCTGAGGCCTATGAGGACCGCACGGGCAACGTCGACGAGGCCATCGCGACGTACCTCCAGGTGCTGCAGACGGACAGCGGCAACCTGAAGGCGATGAAGGGCCTTGAGCGGCTCTACTCGCAGAAGGAAGCCTGGCCGGATCTCCTCCAGATCCTTGAGCGTCAGTACGACGTCGTCACCACCGAGAAGGAGCGCATTCAGATCCTGCTTCGCGTCGCCGCGATGTGGGAGGAAGAGTTCGTCAAGCCCGACAAGGCTGCGGAGCGTTTGGAGACGGTCGTCGAGATCGACCCAACCAACGACACGGCGTACCGCTCGCTTGCGCGCATCTACCGCGGCATGCAGCGCTGGGACTCGCTCATTCACACGTATGAGCGCCATGTCAGCGCGACGTCGGATCGCACGGAGAAGCAGCAGTTGCTGGCTGCCCTCGGCGACGTCCACCACGTCGAGTTGCATGACGACGATCGCGCGGTCGATGCCTACCTGAGCATCACGTCGATCAACCAGGACAATGCTGTTGCGCTGGATGCGTTGACGCGCATCTACGACAAGCGCGGCGAGCACAGCCAGGCGCTCGACACGATGATGCATTTGGCGCGTCTCGTGAAAGAGCCCGCGAAGGTCGTCGATCTCCGCTTCCGCATGGGCAAGCTCCTCGACGAGAAGCTTGGGGATCGCGCGAGTGCCGTGGATCAGTACCAATCCGCACTCGACGTGGATTCGGGACATCTCCCGTCGCTTGAGGCGATGCGCCGCATCCACCTCGACTCGGGCGATTGGCTCGCAGCCGCGCGTGGTCTTGAGCAGGAAGCGCAAGTGCAGACGCAGCCGCGTCTTGTCGCGCGCCTCTTGGTCGAACTCGGGCGCCTCTATGAGGACAAGCTCGACGAGCATGACCGTGCGATCGACGTCTTCGAAGCGGCGCTTCGTCAGGATGCCGACAACGAGGATGCAGCGCTTCCGCTCGCGGAAGAGTACGCGCGCACCGGACGTGACGAAGAGGCGCTTCCGCTTCTCGACATGCTCGTGAAGCGCTCGGGCAAGCGTGACCCGTCGGAGCAGCAGCGCCTCGCGTTCATGCTCGGTGAGTCCGCGCAGAAGACGGGCAATCTGGACGTCTCGACGAAGGCGCTCGCCAAGGCCTTCCAGCTCGACCAGCAGAACCTCCCGACCTTGCTCTCGCTCTCGAACTCCTACTACGCTGCGCAGAAGTGGGACGACGCGTTCAAACACTACCAAATCGTGCTGGCGCATCACCGCGATGAGGTCGACCGCGACCAGCTCACGGATGTCTTCTACCGACTCGGTGTGATCAAGCGTGAGCAGGGTGATCGTCGCAAGGCGCTCAACATGTTCGACAAGGCGCTTGAGGAGACGGCGACGCACCGTCCGACGCTCGAAGCCGTCGTTGGCCTCTACGAGGCGCAGAACGACTGGGAGCAGGCGATTCACTTCAAGAAGCAGGTCCTCGACCAGCTCTCGGGTGACGACCGCTTCAAGATGCTGGAGCACATCGGCGACCTCTGGAGCGAGAAGGTCAAGAACCCGGCGAAGGCTGTGGAGGCCTACTACGAGGCACTTGAGATGCGTCCCAAGACGCACCCCTTGCTTCACAAGCTCCTCGCGGTGCACCAGACGACGAGCCAGTGGGATGGCGCGATCGAGATCATCGAGCGCATCTCGCAGTTGGTCGAAGAGAGCAACGTCTCGGTGGAGTCGAAGGCGGCGCAGCGTGCGAAGTACAGCAACGCAGTCGCAACGATTCTCCGCGACATGGTGAAGGACCCGGACCGCGCGCTTGTCGAGTTCGACCGCACGCTGGATTTCGATCCTTCGTTCCTCAAGGCCTTCGAGGCGATCAACAAGATCCTCAACGGCCGCAAAGATTGGAAGCAGCTGGAGCGCGCCTTCCGCAAGATGCTCAAGCGCGTCACCGGCAAGTCGTTCGCTGGCAACGAGAAGCGCGAGCTTGAGCACACGCTCTGGCACAACCTCGGCGTCATCTACCGCGACCGTTTGAAGCAGCCCGAGAACTCGATCGAGTGCTTCAAGATGGCCTCGTCGATTCTCCCCGAGAGCGCCACCGAGCATCAGATTCTCGCCGAGCTCTACGCGGCGACACCTGGACGCACGGAAGAGGCAATCGCCGAGCAGCACTGGCTTTTGCAGCAGGATCCCCATCGCATCGAGGCGTATCAGGCGCTCTACAAGCTCTATTTCGAGACGCGTCAGTACGACAAGGCTTGGTGTCTTGCGTCGACGCTCGTGTATCGCCAGAAGGCCGATGCGGAGCAGCAGCAATACTTCGAGCAGTACCGCAACAAGGGCCCGATTCGTCCGACGTCACGCCTCGATGATGAGCGTTGGTTCCGCGACCTCGCGCATCCCGATGCAGACCTCGTGGTCTCGAAGCTCTTCTCGCAGGTCTGGCCGGCGATCATGTCGATGCGCGTGCAATCCGATGCGGATGCAGGCCTCGCCAAGAAGTACCAGGTCGACCCAGCGACGAGCACGGCCGCCTTCCCGCGCACCTTCGGCTTCGTGTCGCAGGTTCTCGGAATGCCCGCGCCACGCCTCTTCCTCCGCACGGATGTCGCTGGTGGTCTCACGCACTGCCGCGTCTTCCCGCTCGCCTCGCTCTCGGGCTCGACGCTGCTCTCGGGCTTCCAGCCCCTCGACCTGATGTTCATCGCAGGCCGTCACCTCACCGACTACAAGCCTGAGCACTACATCCGTACGCTCTTGCCTTCGAACTCGGAGTTGAAGACGGTGCTCATGGCATCGCTCCGCATCGCGAACCTCGTCCCCGGTGACCCGCAGATCGATGCGACGGCGCAGGAGATTCGCAAATACCTCCAGGCGCCGCAGATCGATGCCATCGGCACGATCGGTCGTCGCTTCATGGCGGCCGGTGCACGCACCGACGTGAAGAAGTGGCTGCAGGGCGTCGAGATGACGGCGTGTCGCGCTGGCTTCCTCGTCTGCAACGACCTCGAGACGGCTGCCCGCATGGTGCAGGCGCTCGGCGCCGCAGGCCCGGTCGATGTCCCCGCGAAGGACAAGATCAAGGACCTCGTCCTCTTCAGCGTCTCGGAAGAATACTTCCGCCTTCGCGTCGCCCTCGGCATCCAGATCGCCATCGGCTGATCGACAGAGACTCGGTGAGCGCAACGCTCGCAATCCAACTCCCAACGCGGCGCACGACGAAGCTTCTGGCTCGACGTGTCGCCGCGGTGGCGTCTGTGGGGGACGTCCTCTATCTCGAAGGACCGCTGGGCGCGGGCAAGACGTTCCTCACGCGCGCGCTCTGTCGTGCCCTTGGTGTCGACTCCGAGGTGCCCGTGCAGAGCCCGACCTTTGCGCTCATCCACACCCTCGAAGGCACGCGCGCGGGGCAGCCGCTCGGCATCGTTCACTGCGACTTCTATCGCCTCAACAGCGATGACGAGGTGGACGAGCTTGGGCTGCGCGAGCTCATCGCGGAGAACGTCGTTGTCATCGAGTGGGGCCTGCGCTTTCAGCGCGCGATTGGGCCCGGCCTGGTCATCTCGCTCTCACTCAAGGAGGGCGTTCGCACGGCGGAGATCACGGCGTTGGGTGAGCGCGGCGCGGCGATGCTGGCGCGCCTCTGAATCGCAGAGCGATGTGATTGCAATGTGTGCGCAATCATTCCAGCGCGCCCGAGCAGCTTGAGCCAGCGCCTGCGGTGCATCCAAAGCAGTGCGAGCCAGTCGTGATCGGCGCTCCCTTCACGTCATCGAGCGTGTCGACATCCCAGAGGGTGCGTGCGCGCCCCGCTACGTTCAGCTCGAGCATCTGGTTGAAGTCGCAGTCGTAGAGCTGGCCGTCGTAGCCGACGCTCAGCAGCGTCTTGCACATCAGGCCGTCGAGCGTGGCCGCGTTGAAGTTGTGCTCAAGGAGTTGCTCGTACGAGGCGAGCTGACCGTCGCGCTCAAGCGCGTGTGCGAAGCGCTTGATCGGCATGTTGGTGATGGTCAGCAGGTTGTGAAACGCGATGCCGAAGAGGCGTGCGAGCTCTTCCTTGTACTTCGCTTCGAGCGCCTTCTGCGCGGGCGGCAAGAAGGGGCCACCTGGGTTGTAGACGAGGTCGAGCTTGAGGCGTGAATCGGGCAGGCCGTAGCCGTGCGCGTTGAGGAGGCGCAACGCCTCGATGCTCTTGTCGAAGGCGCCTCGTCCGCGCTGCTTCTCGACGTTGGCTGCGCTGTAGCAAGGGAGGCTCGCGACGACCTCGACCTCATGCTGCGCGAAGAACGCGGGCAGGTCTTCGTTGCCGGGCTCGAAGAGGACGCTGAGGTTGCAGCGATCGATGACGCGGCGACCGAGTGCGCGCGTGGACTCCACGAGCCAGCGAAAGTGCGGGTTGAGCTCGGGCGCGCCCCCGGTGAAGTCGACGACCTCGATGTGCGCGTTCAGCCGAAGGAGCTCGATCACGCGCGCTGCAACCTCACGCGACATGACCTCGGTGCGCGTGGGCCCTGCCTCTACGTGGCAATGCAAACAGGCCATGTTGCAGAGCTTGCCGACGTTGACCTGTAGCGTGCGAATGCGGCCGCGCTTGAGCTGCGGGAGGCCTCGCTCAGAGAGCCTGTTCGCGAAGGTGTTGGCCGCGTGAATCGGTAGGTTGCGCATCGATGTCGTTTAGCGCGCGCGCATCCAGAGCTGGCGCGAGCGTGCAATCTCGCTGACGACGCCACGCTTTGGTACGGCATTCATCACAGCGAGGTGATCGCGCACGCCGCCTTCTTCCGACATGAAGCGCGCGAGGGCATCGGCGTTCGTGTTCGCGAAGAGGCCGGTGAAGACTGACGGTCCGTCTTGGGGATTCCTGCGGAGGTAGCTGAGGAAGACGCGATCGAAGAGCGTGGTGATGTGCGAGCGCGGGGGCAGCCAGGTGAGCGCGCTGGCGATGCCGTGGCTTGCGATGTGCGAGGAGAGCGCCTCGCATTGGCGTTGGATGAACTGAAAGGCGTAGCCGCTCGAGGGCTTGGCGGCGCCGCCGCGCTGGCCGATCGCGAGGATGCGTGTTGCTCTCGGCACGCCCTCGGAGACGGGTGCGCTCGACATCGGGATGGCGCCTTCTTCCTCGCGGCCGATGGTGAATGCGCCGGCTCCTCGTGCCTCAAGCCAGTCGCGGATGTTCTGCTCGTAGACGCTGCGGGGAAGCTGCTTGGGCGAGAAGTAGGTGTCCTCGACCAATGCTTCGGTGCGTGAGCTCGGGAGCACGTAGATGAAGTGCGGGCCCTCGGCCTGGCTCATGCGGAAGTCCATCAGCGTCGCGAGGCCGGGCGTGAAGATGGGCTGCGTGGTGGTGACCTCTTGGCCGACGAAGTGCTGCAGCCAGTCGACGTCGCGCGCGCTCTTCTTCGCTTGAAGGACACCGCCGCGCGCATCGATGAAGAGCTTCGCGCGCACTTGCCCGCGGCTTGTCTCGATCTCGACATGCGTGCCGCGCTCGTCGAAGGAGGCGACGTGAACGCCGCGCTCAAGCTTCGCGTTCGGGTGCTTGGCGATGGCGTCGAGGCAGTGCGCATAGAAGGCGCTCGCGCGCAGCTCCTCGTAGGGATGATCACGCAGGACGCGATGCACCTCGCGCGTCGTGCTGCACACCTCGACCTCGCGGAACGAGCGCGAGACGAGCGAGGAGAAGCGATGCGGCCTTGCGCGAAAGAAGCAGAACGTGCGGTCGTTCGTGTGGGCCTCGCGCGGCTCCAAAAGAAGCAGCGAGAGGTGCGGCGCTTTCTCGCGGAGCATCAGCGCAAGCGAGAGGCCCGAGGCGCCTGCACCCGCAATGACGATGTCGGCCTCGTGCACAGCTCAGCCTGCGACGAGGGAGCGCGCCGATGCGACCCAGCCGGCCTTGGTGATCTGCGCGGGCTTCTTGCCGACGATGGTGGCGATGCGGCCCAGGTCTTCGTCTGTCCACGCGGCCACCTCGGCGATGGTGCGAATGCCTGCGTCGAAGAGCATCTGCGCGGTGCGCGGGCCCACGCCCTTGATGCGCTCCAAGGCTGCGACGCCCTCGACCGGCAGCTCGTGGATGGCCGACGACTTCTCTGCCGGTGGCTCAAACCAAGGCGGCAGCATGCTTGGCTTTTTGCCGCCATCGAGCATCGCGACACGCGCCTCGGCGACGCGCAGACGGTCTCGCTCGTAGCTCACCGTCGGAAGCACCTCAGTGACCTGCGCACGCAGACCCTGCACCTCTTGCTCCAGTGCAGCCATGCGCAGATCCATGCGCTCCATCGCGCGCTTCAGCTCGGCGAGGTGCGAGTCGCCACGCAGGACTGTCAGCTCGTGCTCGATCGAGTCGATGCGAATCTTGCGGGCATCGAAGGCGCGTGAGTGCGCATCGACCTCAACGCGGACTCCCTGCAGCATCGTGCGCGCACTCTCGGATGCCTGCGCGAGCGCATCGAGGCGCTTGGCCAGCGCCTCGGTGTTGCTGGAGCCCGCGCGCTCACGAAGCGCAGCGAGCTCGGCGTCGATCTCCGCGCGTTGCGTTTGGAGCGCGGCCTCTGTCTTCTCGCGCTGCACTTCGAGATCGGCCTCAAGCCTGAAGCGGGCCGCAGCGCTCTCTTGCTCCAGCTGCTGAAGCTTCGCGGCTTGCTCTTGCGCACGCTTGGTCGCCTCGGCGAGTTGCTCGTTCGAGCGCTGCGTGTTCGTGCGGAAGCTGGCCGCCGCAGACTCAAGCTGCGCCACACGCTCACGAAGCTTGTCGGGATCGTGCGCGGGGGTTGTGGCGGTCACGGGCGTGACGAATGCGGAGAGCGGCTTCGGCGCGGCGATGGAGCCTGTTGAGCTTGGGAGTGGCCTCGTCACGCGCGAGGCCGTCGGACTTGGAGACGGACTCAGCGTTGGAGACGGAGACGGACTCAGCGTCGGAGACGGAGACGGACTCAGCGTCGGAGACGGAGACGGACTCAGCGTCGGAGACGGAGACGGACTCAGCGTCGGACTCGGACTCAGCGTCGGAGACGGACTCGGACTCAGCGTCGGAGACGGACTCGGACTCGGAGACGGACTCGGACTCGGACTCGGACTCGGACTCAGTGTCGGAGACGGACTCAGTGTCGGACTCGGACTCGGAGTGCTTGTCACCGCTGCCGGAGTGCTTGTCACCGCTGCCGGAGTGCTTGTCCCCGCTGCCGGAGTGCTTGTCCCCGCTGCCGGAGTGCTTGCTCCCGTCGCGGCCGCCTTCGTCACTGCCAGAACGTTGCCTGCGGCCGTCGGTGCCTTGGCCGTCCCTGCGCTGGAGGGCGCCCACTTCGAGGCCTTCGCGGGTGCAGCGAAGCGCGGGGCCTCGGCGGCGAGTGGCGGCGGTGGGGCCATGCGCGGCATGCGGGCTTGTCGAAGCTCGGCGACGCCGTGAACCGAGGTCGGCTCGTCCTCGTAGTCGTCATCGTCATCGTCGATCGATGCTGTGCGCACCGGCGGTGCGGCCTTCGTGGCCGCGGGGGCCGCGAAGCGTGATGCGGGCTTGGCCTCTGCCTTGGGCTCGACCTTCGGCTCGGGCTTCTTCGCGGCGAGCGGAACGGGCTGCTCCAGCTTCGCGGGCTCAAGGCGCGGCTTCTCTGGGCTCTTCTGCAGCTCGCTCGCGAGCTTCTCTTTCGTCGGCAGCGAGGGCGGCTGCAGGCCGCGTGCGGGCGCGGGAGGCGGCGAGCTGTCGTGGTAGGTCGGCCGCATGCTCGGCGGACGAACACGGGCCTCGGCCGCATTGGGATTGGTCGGCTTCGGCGCGCTCGGCTCCACGGCGAGCTCGCGCTTTGGAAGCGGCGGCGGCAGCGATGCGCGGCCCGGAGTGAGCTTTCCGAGAGGCATGCTCGATTTGGGAGGTTGTCGCCGAGAGTCAGTCACGCATCGGCGAGACTACCAGAGGCACTGCGCCCGATGGGGTCACATCGCGGTGGATGGAGGCGCGTGATGCGGTCAAGCTCGCGCGATGCATCCTCGCTCCGCCATCCCCACCTTCCTCGCTCTCTCGTTCGCTGTTGCCTGTGGCTCCTCGCAGGGCAGCACGCAGGAGCCCGTCACTGGCTCCGGTGAGCCCGAGCCCATCACGGTGGATCACGGCAGCGAGCCGACGCCCTCCGCAGACGGCCTCGTCGTCGGCACCGACGCCTGCACGAGCGACGCAGACTGCGTCCCCGATGGCTGCTGCCACCCAAGCGCCTGCGTCGCGCAGGGCAACGCGCAGGCGTGCGGCGATGTGATGTGCACAACCGATTGCCGCTTCGGCACACTCGACTGCGGAGGCTCCTGCCTCTGTCACGAGGGCCACTGCGCAGCGCGCTTGTCGGTGGCGCCGGCGATGGACGGCACCGCGGTTCAGTGAGGCGCTTGTCTTTTGATTTGATCGCGGCTTACGTCCTCGGTCCCTCCCTGCGACGTAGCTCCGCTACGCCTCGGTCGGTCCCTGCGGGCGCGCTCGCGCTGAAATCAAAATCCTTCGCGCCGAGAATGGATCTGCTCACCTCCAGCGCGTGAGGATCGACTCGCGCCTAAAAAGCCTCACCGCCACCCAGAGCAGCATCGCGTCGAAGGCGATGAGCACGACCGTCTCGATGAAGACGAAGCGCACGTCGACATAGAGAAAGCCCATCATCGTCGAGACGCCGACGCCCACGACTGGCAGGAGCAGAAAGCTCGTCAGGCCTTGGGCGGTGCGCGCATCGGCCACGCGTGAGCTTGCGATGACGGCGGCGAAGGAGGAGGCCAGCGAGAGCAGGGGCGCGAGCACGGCGTAGGAGAGCCACCATGCGGGACGCAGCGCGATGAGCGCGACCTCTTGGTGCGCGATGAGCGCGATGCAGGCGACGGTTGCGGCGTAGGCGAGCCACGTCATCACGAGCGAGGGCAGCACGGCGATGGTGCACTTCGCGAGCAGCAAATCGCGCGTCTTGATCGGCGTTGCGAGAAGCGGCTCCAGCGTGCGCTCGACCTTCTCACCGACAATCGCGTGCGAGGCGATGCTTGCGGGCAAGGCTGCTGCGATCACGAGGAGGAGCGAGAGCGATTGCTCGTTGAGCAACACGAAGGCAGCCTCGCGCACGTTGATGCCGGGGTAGCGCGCCATGATCGAGGTGAGCAGGCGCTCGCCCTCGCGAAGGTGAAAGGCGTTCTGCGCGACGGTCGAGATCGAATACTCGACGAAGGCGTTCAGGCAGACGAGCGCGCCAGGGACGAACGCGAGCGTGAAGAGCAGGGTGCGCGTGCGGATCAGCTCCAGCCATTCCTTGTGCATCACGGCGAGGATGTGACGGCGGTTCATGCGCCTCCGGTGCGAAGGAGTTCGAAGTAGACGTCCTCGAGGGAGCGCGCTTTCTCGGCGACGCGAAGCACCGCTGCACCGTCGCCCACGAGCGTTGTGATGATCTGCGGCACGCTCTCTTCGACGTGCGCCACGCTCAGCTCGATGTGCGTCCCGCGTGAGGCGAGGAGCTTCACGCCCTCGATGCTGGTGATGCGTGCGACGGTCTCGTCGGAGAGCTCGCTGCGCGTGTCGACCTCGATGAGGTGGCCGTAGAGCTTGCGGCGCAAGGCCTGTGGCGTGTCGACGTGAAGGAGCGTCTTGCGCAGGACGCCGATGCGGTCGCAGAGCTTCTCGGCCTCATCGAGATGATGCGTGCAGAGGACGACGGTCGCGCCGCGCTGGCGTAGCTCGACGATGAGCTCGTGGACGATGCGTGAGGACTCCGGGTCGAGGGCGCTTGTGGGCTCATCGAGGAAGACGACCTGCGGGTCGTGCAGCACGGCGCGCGCGATGGCGAGCTTCTGGCGCATGCCCTTGGAGAACGAGCCGACGGGCTCCTTGCGGCGCTCCCACAAGCCGAAGCGCTCGAGGTAGTTGCGGATCTTCTGATCGGCGTTCTCGACGCCGTAGACGCTCGCGTAGAAGCGCAGGTTCTCAAGGGCATCGAGGCGCGCGTAGATGCCGGGCGTCTCGGTGAGGATGCCGACCTTCTGGCGCACGAGGTCCGGGTCTTGGATGACGTTGATGCCTGCGACCTCCGCGCGGCCTGAGCTGGGTGCGACCAGGCCCGTGAGGAGGCGAAGCGTGGTCGTCTTGCCGGCGCCGTTCGGGCCGAGGATGCCGAAGATCTCGCCCTGCTTGATGTCGACGTTGATGTTCTCGACCGCGACGTAGCTGCCAAACGTTCGGCCAAGCCCCTCTGCGAAAATCATGAGCCCTCCGCGGGTGCGTGTTCGAGCAACTCGCCGCGCTCGCAGTGCGTCTGCCAGCGCCGCACGCAGGCACCGAGCGCGCTCTCCTCACCGCAGGCCTCGACGAACACGCTCGCGCTCTCGGTGCAGCAACCGAGTGCGATCATCGGCGCGTTCTCGGTCACGTGATGCACGGTGGATTGCGGGTCGCGCACACAGTCGCGCTGCAGACGGGAGAGCTCGACCTGGGCATTCCCGCAATCGAGCGCGCAGTGCACTTCGACGCTGCGCATGCCGCGTGGGACGCGAATCGTCTCGGCACTTGCGAAGCCCTCAGGCGAGGCCGTCGGCGTGCGTTGTTCGTGCGATGCGCCGACCTCGCAGCCAAGGAGCAAGGATGCGCAGAGGCAGAGCAAAGCGCGCGCGTCAGCCAACCTTTTTGTCCTTCAGGCGCAAGAGGATCATCGTCGCGGAGATGCAGAGGAAGGTGATCGTGCCTGTGCCTGTCGCGGCATAGAGCAAGGGCGCACTCATGCTGCCGTAGAAGCCTGGGAGGTTCTCCATGTAGCGCTCGATCTGGCAGTTCTGCAGATGGGCGCGCGCGTGGAGGTCGACGTTGGTGAGCGCCTCGAGCGCATAGCGTGTCGTCGTGAACCAGGAGACAAACCAGGTGAAGCCGGTGAGGCGCGTGATGCTTCCTGCAAAGAGCAGCTGCGGGATGACGAGGAAGTTGATGCCCCACAAGGCCGAGACGGGATTGCGTACGGCCGCTGAGAGCGCGAGGCCGGTGGCACTGGCGGCGCTCGTCACCATCACGCCGACGAGCCAGTACCACATGGGGTTTCCGTGCAGGCCGAGCAGCGGCAGTGAGATGAGCAGATTCATCGTCACGACGACGGCGCCGAGGCCGCAGAGGACTGCGAAGCGTGCGAGCACGTAGGGGATGATGTTCAAGCCCGCGAGGCGCTCGCGCTCGTAGATGGTGCGCTCGCTGACGAGCACGTTGGAGCTCGCGATGATCATCGGGAGAAAGAGCGCCATCAGCGTTGCCAGCAGGCCCGTGCGCGGGTCGCGGATGCGGGCGCTGTGGTAGAGGCGGCGCTCGCCCTGGGTCGCGAGATCCCAGAGGTCATCGGGTGGATCGGGCGGCGTTGGCATCATGCCGGGCAGCGGCGCGGCGGGCTCGGGCATGCGCGAGAGCAGCTCATCGGAGACGACACCGGCATCGCATTGGAAGAGTTCGGTGTCCTCGCCCGTGCAGTAGTCGACGCGGTCATGCGTGTCGTTGCAGCCGAAGGTGCCGACGCGGAAGCTCGTTGAGCCGTTCGTCGTGAGGCCGATCAAGAGGCCCAAGAGCGGCGCTTGAAGCAGGAGCAAGGCGAGCGCGGTCTTGTTGCGGAAGGTGAGCTGCAGCGAGCGCGCGAGCAGCACGGGGAACTGCTTAAAGCTCGAGCGCGAGCGGGGCTTGGGCGTGGGCGCATCTGGCTGCCCGCTTGTGCCTGGGCCGCGCTGCACGACGAAGCGTTGATAGAAGGCGGACTGCTCAAAGCGTGAGCGCCAGTTCTCCGCGGGCATCTGCTCGACGTGGTCGAACATCTCGCGTGGCTTGTGCGGTGCGGCGCCAAAGAACTCGTAGCTGTCGGGGCTTGGTGGGCCGAAGAAGAGAAGCTTTCCGCCGCGCCCGAGGATCGCCACCGAGTCGAACTTCTCGTACTCCTGAAAGTCGGGTTGATGGATGGTGAGCACGATGGTGCGGCCGTCATCGGCGAGCCTGCGCAGCGTTGCGACGACATCGGCGGCGTCTGTCCAGGAGAGGCCGCTGGTCGGCTCATCGAGGATGAGGAGCGAGGGGTCTGTGACGAGCTCGACGGCGAGGTTCACGCGCCTTCGCTGACCGCCGGAGAGCACCTTCTCCTCGGCGCTTCCGATCTGCAGCTCCGCCTGCTCGAAGAGGCCGACTTGCTTCAGCGTGCGGTCGATCGAGGCATGCAGATCCGCATCGGGCATCGGCGGAAGGCGCAGCTTGCAGGCGTACCAGAGCGCCTCTCGCACCGTGAGCTGCGGGTGCACGATGTCGTCCTGCGGCACGTAGCCGACGTTGGTGCGGAAGGACTCGTATTGCTGATGGAGCGGCTTGCCGTTGAGCAGCACGCCGCCGGCCGTCGGGCGCAAGAGCCCAAGGACGCTCATCAGGAGCGTGCTCTTTCCTGCGCCCGAGGGGCCGAGCATGCCGACGAGCTCGCCGGGGAAGATCGACATCGTCACGCGGTCGAGGAGCGCGCGCGGGTTGCCTGAGCCCCTGTCTTTGACGGTGAGTGCAACGCCCTGCAGGTCGAGCCGCACCTTCGCGCGACCGGCGCCTGCGATGCGCCCGCCCTCATCGAGCGTGAGCTGCACGCTGCCGATGGTGACGCGCTGCCCGGCCCTCGCGATGAGGCCACGCGAGGTGACGCGCTCACCGTCAACGAAGGTGCCGTTGGTCGAGCCGAGGTCGGTGACGAGCAGCGAGCCATCGGCTTGGCGCTGAAGGCGCGCATGACGCTGCGAGACAGTCGGATGCGGAAGGACAAGCTCGTTCTCGGGCGCGCGTCCGATGTGGATCAGTGGCTTGTCGAGCGAGGCCAGTGCGCGGGAGACGGCGTCTGCGAGTGCACTCGTGCCCGAGGGATCTTCGAGCAGGCGACCGAGCACGCGCAAGGGGAGGGCGAAGCGTCCGAGGAGGATGAGGCCTGTGCCCGGGACGCGCGCTTCCTCGATGCGGTAGCTCGCGTTGTCGACGAAGGTGCCGTTCGGCGCGTTGAGGTTCTTGACGACCCAGAGGCCATCGCCTCCCTCGGTGAGCTGCGCGTGTTGGGGCGCGACCTCCGGGTCATCGATGACGACATCGGCGGTGGCCGAGGAGCCCACGACGAAGGCTTGCCCGCGCGATGGATGACGGG
>JBILQT010000360.1:0-6573 GCA_044373065.1 Sandaracinaceae bacterium | reverse complement strand
CCGAAGAACACGCCGACGATCTCATCGCGCGTCGTGGCCTCGGCGAGCAGCTTCACACCCTGCGCCGCCGTGAGCGGCCCACGCACCTTGGAGGAGGACCGCGGACGCTCCGAACGGTCTCCGGGCTCAGCCTCCGCAATCTCCACGATCGGCCGTGCACGCTCGGGCGGCGGTGGCTGCGAGCGACGAACGCCAACACCCAGCGTCGGGTTCACCGCAAGCTCGTGCCCTGCGCTCGACGACGAGGTGAGACTCGACGCGGCAGGCCCAGGCGCGATGCTCTGCCCGCTCGGGGGCGCTGCCGAGGGCGTGCTGGGTTCTCCCTCGATCCGAATCACACGCGGCGCGCCCTCCATCGGAAGGCCATAGGGCATCGTGTCCGAGCCGTCGGATTCAGTGTCTTTTGCACCTGCGGGCGGCGGCGACGGGATCGTCTCCGGCTTTGCATTCTGCGCGAGCTCGCCCATGAGCTCGGTGATCTTGGAATTGTGAAAGCCAAGAGGGTCGGTCGTGCGCCCCTCGGAGGGCGGCGGCGGAAGCGATGCACGCGGTGGCGGCGCCGAGGGCTCCGGGTCTGCATCGGGCTCGTCCAGCTCATCGAGCCAGGCGCTCGCAGAAGACTTCTTCACCACCGTCTTCTGTGCACTCTCCGCAAGCAGCGCGGCATCCGGCGGCGCCACATAGGGCACGGGCCCCGCATCGCGATGACGCAAGGTCTCGATCAGGCGGCGGTGCTTGAGCGGCGCTTCGACGCCGTAGTGATGCAGAAGCGCGGCGGAGATGCGCACATCGCAGACCACCCGCAACACCAGCTCGTAGCCCAGCAAGAAGCCGAGCTGCGACTCCACATCGGTCAGCAGCGGCTCCGAGGCGCCGACGATCAGCGCGCGACCATCGATCGCCAGCGGCACAACGCGGTGCTTCTCCGCGAGCTCGCGCGGGATCAACCGAATCGTGTCGCGCGGGATGCGCATCACTTCATCGCGCGTCGCAGGAAGCACGTTGTAGAGCGCAGCCTGATAGGCCGCGAGAACGTTCTCCGGAAGCGCGTCGCACTCAAGGAGCGAGGTGCCCATGTCGCCGCCCATCACGACCTGATGCTGCAGGGCTTCCTCGATCTTCCGTACGGGTACCGCTTGGGCCCGAGCGAGGAGCGAGGTGAGGGCCGACATGCGTTCGATTCGTCCGTGTGCGGGGGATGGGTAAGTTGCCGAAGCAACGGGATTTTGGCGCCGAGAGTCCCGAGCCAGAATTGCGCCCATCGTCGCCGCGTGCACCTAGCCTGTCAACGCAGTTCGCGGGCCTACGCGGGGCCCATCGCTCATCGCGTGGAGGGGAAGCTCTCGAAGAAGCGCATCGTCTCGCGTGCGTACCAGTCGAACGGAATCTGATGCCCCGTGGCTGCCGTGTAGCTGCAGTAGCGCGTGCGTTGTGCACAGCCCGTGTACTCGACACAGGCATCGTCTGCGGCTGCGCCTTCGATCGTCAGTGGCGTTGAGCTGGCTGTGCAGCCGTTCTCTCCGATCCAAAAATCACGCACGGCATCGCCGACCGCAGGAGGAAACGACGGATCGGCTTTGCCATGCATGACCCACGCGGCCGTCTCGCCCTCGCAGGGAAAGGCCACGCCGCTTGTGGGCAGGTAGTAGGGCGAGTTCGCAGCGACGCTCACGAATGCGCGAATGACAGGGCCTCGATAGCAACCGACGACGTTCGAGAAGTCACCACCCCAGCTCTGCCCTGTCGCAAAGCGACGCGAGGTGTCGACGCAATAGTGCGACTCGACCCAAGCAATCATGTCGTCGATGAAGGTGAGGTCTTCGATGCCATCAAAGCGTGAAGGGATGGGCCCGTTCTGCCAGCCGCCTGCGCTCAAGCCCTCCCAGTCGCGCGTGAGTGCATCGGGATAAACAAAGATGGTTCCGGGCGGAGCGAAGCGCTCCAGGCCGAGGTAGTCACGCATGCGAATGCCGTCGTAGTCGCGACCATGAAGGCCAAGGATGAGCGCCGAGGGCGTGCTCTCGCTGTAGCCAGGCATCACGCGCAGATAGAAGCGACGCGCGACGCCGCCCGACATGATCTCGATGTACTCGGGGCCAACCTGCGTCGCCGCCATGCCGCATCCCGCGGAGCGAATGTCCACCGCTGCATCGGGCGACAGCGGCGCATCGCTTGGGCTCGCCGCATCCACCGAGGGCGCCTGTGCATCGGGCGCCGTGGCCGCATCCACGACCTCCCCGGTCGTGTCGCATTCACATCCAACGAGTCCTGCGAGCAAGAGAGCGAGACTTCGGTGCGTGCGCATCACGCCATGATGTCACGCGTGGCGCGCGAGGTGCTCGACGACGAGCGCGGTGATCACCACGGCCGCGGTCTCCGCGCGCATCACCGGAAGGTGCAGCCGCGCACCCTCCCCGCCCGCCTCACGCAGGGTCGCCATCTCCTTCTCCGAGAGCCCGCCCTCGGGGCCCACCACAAGCCAAACCTCGCGCGATGAGGGCGCGATCGAGGTGATCAACGCATCGCCCGTCCGCGCATCCAGCATGCGTAGCAGCGAGGCCTCCGGACGTTGCGCGAGCACCTCACGCAACGACGTCGGTGCAAACACCTCGGGCTCACGCAAGCGCTCACATTGACGCGAGGCCTCGCGCACGATGCGCTGCCATCGCTCCATCTTGTGCGCGGTGCGATCACGCTCGTCTTTGGCAGCCGATCGATCCGCGAAGAAGGGACGCACCTCGGACACGCCCACCTCGGTGAGGTCGCGTAGCGCAGCATCAAAAACACTCGCGCGCGGCAGGCCGAACATCAGCACCACGCGCGCGCGCTCTTCCTCCGCGAGACGCAAGGTCGTGATCCGTGCAGACGCACCCTCCAGCGTCGCGCTCGCCTCGGCCCCCTGGCCATCAAAGAGCGTGACCGTATCGCCCTCGTGCATGCGCAGCACGCGCACGTGGTGGAGCACCTCCGTGGAGAGCGAAATGCACTCGCCAAGAACGTAGGGCCCCTCCACGCGAAAGCGGCGCTCGGTCATCGCTTCTTCGCGACGGTCTTCTTCGCAGGGGCCTTCTTCGCAGGGGCCTTCTTCGCAGGAGCCTTCTTCGCGGGAGCCTTCTTCGCAGGGGCCTTCTTCGCAGGGGCCTTCTTCGCAGGAGCCTTCTTCGCAGGAGCCTTCTTCGCAGGGGGCTTCTTCGCAGGGGCCTTCTTCGCAGGGGCCTTCTTCGCAGGAGCCTTCTTCGCAGGGGCCTTCTTCGCAGGAGCCTTCTTCGCAGGAGCCTTCTTCGCAGGAGCCTTCTTCGCAGGGGCCTTCTTCGCAGGAGCCTTCTTCGCAGGAGCCTTCTTCGCGACGGCCTTCTTCGCAGGGGCCTTCTTCGCAGGGGCCTTCTTCGCAGGAGCCTTCTTCGCAGGCGGCGCCTTGGAGTTCAGCTTCAGCGGTGAAGACCAGACCATCGCGATCCAATCCTTCTCACGCGAGGTGCGCTCATGCTTCAGCCCAAGCGCCGTGTAGACCTCAAGCAACTCTTCCTCTTCATGCGAGAGGAGGCCCGAGAGCACGAGGCTTCCGCCTGGTGCGAGGCGCGCGGTGATCGAGGCTGCGAGCGGCACAAGGACGCGGCTCTCGATGTTCGCGACGACGAGCTGGAACGCGTCTTTCAGCGTCGTGATGGAGCGCTTGCTGACCTCGAACTTCTTGAGCACGCCATTGCGCTCTGCGTTCTCGCGCGAGGCCTCCATCGACTCATCGTCGATGTCCAACCCGACAGCCGACTTCGCACCCAGGAGCAGGGTGCCAATCGCCAAGATGCCGCTTCCACAGCCGACATCGAGCACGCGGTGATCCGGGAGGACGAGGTCCTCAAGCTCCGCGAGGACAAGGCGCGTCGTCTCATGCGTACCGGTGCCGAACGCCTGGCCTGGGTCGAGCGTGAGAACCACATCGCTCGGCTTGGTATCGAAGGGCTCCCACGAGGGCTTCACCACGAGGTTTCGTCCCACGCGGCTGGGCTTAAAGAACTCGCGCCACTTGTGCTTCCACTCGTCGCCCACGATGTAGACAACGCGCGCGGGGAAGGCCGATGTCTCGGCGACAATGCGCGCCTGATCGTCATCATCGAAGTGCGCGACAAGCGTGACGGTGCCGACATTCTCGGTGCGATCAAGCGTCGTCCCATCGCGCTCTTCCACGCCTGTCGCGCCAAGCTCAAAGAGGAGCGCGGAGACTTCATCGGTCTCTTCCGAGGGGACATCAACGTGCACGGTGGGATAGCGGGGCTCAGTCATTTGCGCGAACTCGTCGCGCAGACTTGCGATTTGGTCAATGAGCACCAGCACGCAGTCACGTAGCGTTCACATGGACCGCGCACGGGACTTGGCTGCCAGTTTCACCACTGATGGTGAAACTGACCATCACCGTTAAGACGAACCAGCAGAGAGCATGACTGGACCGTACACGGCGTTGGTGCTTCTCGCACGACTGCACGCACAGCAACGACGTTGCGAGCATGCGGAGTCTCGTGGCGCCACTGCAGGCGAGCGTCACCGCCGATGCACTCAGAGGCGTTGTGGGTAGTCGCATAACCAAGCCATGACGGCGCAAAGGCTGACGTACGAAACTACCCAGAACGCATGCCTGCGCGTCATTGCTGCCGCTCGCTACCGAGAACGAGGCGCCCGCCAACGCCGTATACGGTCCAGTCAAATGCTCCCTCTGCCCCCAACTGACCATCACGCCGTACATGCCAGTTTCACCACCGGTGATGAAACTGACCATCATCGCAACTGACCACTCCGGACTGTCGATCAGAGAGAAGAAGTGCTGAACCGTACACGGCGTTGGTGCTTGATGCGCCACAGCAGGCGAGCGTCACCGCCAATGCGCTCGGAGGCGTTGTGGGTGGTTCCGTAACCAGGCCATGACGGCGCAAAGGCTGACGTACGAAACTACCCAGAACGCATGCCGGCGCGTCATCGCTCACGCTCGCCACCGGGAAGGAATCCCGCGCCAACGCGGCGTACAGTCAATGTTCCCTCTGTCCTCAACTGACCATCACCCCTGCACGCCATCTTCACCATCGATGGTGAAACTGACCAGCATCGCAACTGACCATCACGTCGCGCGAGTACGATGACCGTCGCATCCAACGAGAACTGGGAACGCGTTCGCTGCCTCATGGAGGCAATCGCGCGCCGCGCCGGAAACGCGAATGCGACGCGAAACGAAACCGACGAAGTGCTCGAGGTCGACGTGCCCGCAGTGGAGGGGCGAAGTCGTCTCCACGTCAGTGCACACAGACCCACTTGGACAGTCATCGTGGTCTATGGCGAGTACACCGTGAGCGATGCGCCGATCGATCTCGTCTGGCTCGCGGGGCTCTGCCGCGCCGTGATGGAGGGCGGCTGGGAGGAAGAACAGACCTGGTTTCGACGGACTTGCATCATCAGCAAGCCCACCCTTCGGTTGCGTCAAAAGCCCTACACGGCCGTGCAGACCTTGTTCTTTCCGTCGCTCATCCCCCGCTCTTGGTTGCGCAGCATCGTCGTCCGATACGAGTGCTGGCCGATGGTCACCTACCTCCGAGATGACGCGCGTCGGGAAGTCATGATGCCCAACTCCCAGGCGGCCAAGGTGGTGGCCCGATGGTGGTGGCGAGGCGAACCCGCGAAGGATGTTTCGCGTGTTCAGCACATTCCCCGTCTCGCAGAGTTGCTCGCGCTCTCGGACGGTGGTGGCGATGCAAACATCTTTCACTTCTACCCAAACGCACTCCACCACAAGGAGTGCCTGCGGGTCGCCAGCGAACAGGCATCACGAAGCGTGCATGTGTTCGCCGACTTCATGATGGCCGCGCACGAGTTCGGCGTGGACGTCGAGTCCGGTGAGGTGCTCATCGTCTGCGAGAGACCATTTATTGTCGCGCCTTCGCTCGAAGCGTTCTTCGATCTCTATCTCGCCAATGACGCTCGGCTCTGGACGCACTGACCATCACGGCGTGCATGTCAGTTTCACCATCCGTGATGAAACTGACCATCACCGCAACTGACCAGCAGAGAAGGAGTGCTGAACGCCGCGTTGGTGCTTCTCGCACGACTGCACGCACAGCAACGACGTTGCGAGCATGCGGAGTCTCGTGGCGCCACTGCAGGCGAGCGTCACCGTCACTGCGCTCGGTAGCGTTGTGGGTGGTTCCGCAACCAAGCCATGACGGCGCAAAGGCTGACGTACGAAACTACCCAGAACGCATGCCTGCGGGTCATCGCTCACGCTCGCTACCGGGAAGGAATCCCGCGCCAACGCGGCGTACAGTCAACTGCTCCCTCTGTCCCCAACTGACCATCACGATGTGCCCAGGCGAGGCATGCCGTTTTCACCACGCGTGGTGAAACTGACCATCATCGCAACTGACCATCATCGCAACTGACCATCATCGCAACTGACCATCATCGCAACTGACCATCATCGCAACTGACCATCACAGCAACTGACCATCACAGCAACTGACCATCACGCTCAGAAGTAAGCCTGCGTCTGAAGGCGCATCTGGAAGCGCTCTTGCGTGGACGTAGTGCCGCCCG
>JBILQT010000359.1:0-6603 GCA_044373065.1 Sandaracinaceae bacterium | reverse complement strand
CCACCGCCACCACCGACAATGCGCGTGTGCTTGGCGCCGAGGGCATCGAGACGCTCGCGCAGGTACTTAAAGTACTCGACGTGCCCACCCTGATAGCTCGTGAGCGCGATGCCTTGTGCATCCTCTTGCACGGCCGCCATCGCAACCTCTTCGACGGAGCGGTTGTGACCGAGATGGATGATCTCGCAGCCCGTCGCCTGGAGGATGCGGCGCATCACGTTGATCGCGGCGTCGTGCCCATCGAAGAGCGCAGCGGCGCTGATGATGCGGACAGGATTCTTCGGCTTGTAGGGAGCGGGCTCGTGCATGCGCGATTCGTAGCAGAGCGCACGTGCGCAGATCGACAACCGCTCGCGTATGCTGGCGACGATGCGCCTTGTTTCTGTCGTTGTCGGGCTTCTCATCCTCTCGGGATGCACTCCCGCCGTGCCCGAAGTGAGCGAAGTTCGCGCCGCTTTTGCGTCTCGTCGCGCGGCGATCGAGAGTTCCGTGGACCGCATCTTCAGCGCCGACGCCGAGCACGCTCAAGGTCAACTCGAAGAAGAGGTGGCGCGCCTAGGTGCGTTGGGTGGCGAACGACGCGGGAATGTCGGGGCAGACGTTTCCCCGTGTCCGCCTGGCACCGGAAACGGCAGCGTGGCGCCGGAGGATGGCTTCTCCGATGGCGACTTCGAGGTGGGCTGGGGCGTGTACCAGACGAGTTGGGAAGCGAACGGAGTCCGTCATGGTGACGGCGCTTTCCACCCTGGAATGATCGTCCGCGGGCAGCGCGGGTCGAACGCGGTCACGCTTTGCTTTCTTCTCGATGGGACGCCACGGGCCAACTGACGGATGCCCGAAGGAGACAGCCTTCATCGCCTCGCACTTCGTCTTCAGCCCCTTGTCGGCGAGACGGTCGAGGCGTTGATCCTTCCGCGCAGCACGCAGCCTACTTCGCATCTCACGGACAAGCGCATCGAGCGCATTGAGGCCTTTGGAAAGAACCTCCTCGTGCACTTCGAAGGCGCCTGGATGCTCCACGTGCACCTGATGATGAAGGGGCGCTTTCGTCTCTACGCGCGGTCCGAAAGAGAGCGCTTTGCGGAGAGCACGGTGGTGGTGATTCGCACCGCCAAGCACGAGGCGGTCTGCACGAATGCACCGGTGGTTCAGCTCGCACGCGAAGGCTCTTTGCAGTTCGTGCATGGCGATGTGCGCAGCTCTATCGGCCCCGATTTGATCCGCGATGAAGACGCGCTCGAGGAGGCGGTGACGAACCTGATGCGGGCCGGCGATGAGGTGCTTGGGGTCGCACTCATGAACCAGCGTCTCGTTGCGGGGATCGGCAACATTTGGAAGAGCGAGTTGCTCTTTCAGGCGCGGCTCAATCCCTTCGCGCGGGTCTCATCCTTCACGCGCGAGACCTTGCTCGATGTGCTCACGCGGGGTCGCACGCTGATGCAGGCGAATGTGGATGGCAGTGCCGCGAGAGGGCTCTCGGAGCGCGACCGTTGGCAGCGCGTGACACGCCTTCAGCGCAGGCCCGGCGAGGGTGTGCTCGCCGTCTACCAGCGTCGTGGTGAGGCTTGCTACGCGTGCGGCGGGACGATTCAGTCGAGGCAGCAGAACGTACGTTGGACGTACTTTTGTCCGCGCTGCCAGCGCTGCGATTGAGAGGTCCTGCCTCGCGTGAACGATCAGGTTCGGATGTGCACCGGCAAGCGCATCGCGACGCCTGGTGTGCGCACCTCGATCAGGTCCTCGCCATCATCAACCAGTGTCATGCGCTCCGAGAGGCTGACGACGTTGATGCGATCATCAAGCTGCTCTTCCCAAGAGACCTCAAGGTCGAGCCAGGCGAGCTCAAGATGCTTGCGGGGAAGCGGCAGGGGCGGAGGAAGGCCGCGCAAGGAGCGCTCGATGTCACGCAGGAGGCTCGCGGGAAGCGGCGCGAACTCAAGCCCCACAATCCCCTTGGTCGACTGCCACCAAGGCAACTTCGGCATCGCCACGTGCGCGACGCGCGCCACGGCTTCGACAGCCAGCGAAAGGCCTGGTGGCTGAAACGAAAGCAGGACCTCTTCACCCTCGGTGAGCTGGCTGGTCGCCGTCACGCTCGCGCCGCGCGTCGAGAGGTCGAGCATGTGCTCGCGGCGAATGCCGGTGTCGTTCGAGAGGAGCTCGCAGGGAAGGCCGAGCGAGCGACGCGTCACGCGACGTGTGGAGGAGGTGACTTCGTAGGGATGCATGGTGGACGAATCGTCCCCAATGCGAAGTCGTCACCGCAAGAAAGCGGTCAGCGGCACATGAAGCCGCCAAAGACTCCAGAGCAGCTTCCCGTGCGACACCAGCCGTCCCAGCAGCAGTTCTGACCAAGCGCTCCGCATCGCGACGTACATGAGCCGCCGTTGCACTCAAGACCACGACCTGTGCAGAACTCGCCAAGCAACCCCGCGCAACACGTGCCGTTCAGCGTGTCGCAGCCTCCGGATGCCGCGGGAGCGCAGGTGCCAGTGCGACACATCAACATCGAGCCGCACGCGGGCCCGGAGGAGCAACATGGCTGGCCACTCCCACCACACACCTCGCATCGCCCTGCGCTGCTGCAGCCAAGTGATGCGCTCCCGCACGTGTTGCCAAGGCAGCACCTGTCGCCCTCGCCGCCGCAGGGATAGCAGGTCGAATCCATCATATCGCACACGCCGCCGGGGCATGCGCTTCCAGCGCAGCAAGGCTCAGTCGTGGCGCCACAGTGCTCGCACTGCCCACCGATGCAAGTCAGCTCCGCTCGGCACTCCGGCCCCGACGTGCAGCACACCTCGCTCGCACCGCCGCATACGAATGCATCCGGGCTAAACGCATCTGTGCCCAGTGTGAACGCGTCGTTCCCCGCGTCGGGTGGCGTGCGTCCGACATCTGCACTCGTGTCGCTTGTCACGACGGACGCATCCATCATCGGAGCGTCTTCATCTGAACCGATTGGCCCTTCGAGATTCTCGCGTCGGATGAGGCATGCGGGCGCGAAGGCAACGAGTGCAATGAGGAAGAAAAGCGATGGGCGTGTAAGCGTCATGCGGGCAACCCTGGGGCGAGCGAAATCGCTTCGCTCTCCAAGAGGATGTATCGACCCTCCTTGAAAGCGCCAGGGGTCGCGCGCGCCTCGGTGCCGTTGACGTCAATGACCCACAGCCCCTCGCGCCCCTCTTGTGTGGTGCTTCCCGCACAGAGCGCCTGAATCTTCGCCGGCAAGAGCGGCACGCCGTAGCGACGATGCACATGACCGTGGAGCACACATCCACGCTCGATGAGGCCGAGCACGTCGATGAACTCACTGGCGTTGTCGAGACCATGCGAGCGTGCGTCGGGCTCGCCCGTCCAGAGGCGCGGTGCGTAGTGTGTCATCACGATCACAAAGCGACTGCGCATCGCGTCCTCCTGAAGAAGCGCGCGCAACGCATCGAGCTGCACCTCCGGGATGCGACCGCTGGAGCGCCACGGCTCTGGGTTGGGCCGCGCACTCTCGATGCCAATGATTGCAACGTTGTCGTTCGGCAGTTGCACGAAAGGCCACGCGCCTGAACGTGACGGCGAGCTCTTCATCCATGGCCCGAAGTGCAACGGGAAGCGGCCATCGCGCACGGAGTCTTCGAGGTAGACGTCGTGGTTGCCGGGGACAGTAGCGAACTGAAAAGGCCCTTGCGTGAAGGGCTTCATCGCGTCGAACGCGCTGTCGATCTCAGGCGCGGTGCCGAGGATGGTGTAGTCGCCCGTGCAGAGAGCGAGATCGATGCGCTGCTCCAACGCAAAGCTGTGAAGGAGGCCAAGCTTCTCGCGCGCACGGAGAAAGTGACTGCGTCTGCGCGCCGCATGATTGAGCCCGCCGAGCGCACGCTTGGAGAGCCACGTCGACCAGGGCAATGAGCCCACGGGGAAGTCGACGTGCACATCGCTGAAGTGAAGGATGCGCATCGTCTACGGCCACATCGCCGCGTGACGAAGTCCTGCGCCCTCGGGGTGCCCCATGCGCACGTTGAAGCACTGCACGGCCTGCCCCGACGCGCCCTTCACAAGGTTGTCGATCGCACCCTGCGCATGCACCCAGCCCGTCCGCGCATCGAGCGTGTAGCTCACGTGCGCGCGGTTCGAACCACGCACCCAAAGCGTATCCGGACACGCGCCCGTATCGAGGACATGCACGCTTGGTGAACCCTCATAGAACGCACGCGCCTGGGCCGTGATGTCGTCGAAGGAAGCGCCCGGACGCAGACGCACATAGCTCGCGCTCAAGATGCCGCGCGTCATCGGACACAGATGCGGCACGAACATGACCTTCGTTGCGCGCCCGCCCAGCTGTGTGAGCGCCTGCTCAATCTCCGGCGTGTGTCGATGCGTCCCGCCCGTCTTGTAGGCGCGAAAGCCCTCGGTCGTCTCCGCAAAGTGCGTGCGCTCCGAGGGTGCCCTACCCGCGCCCGAGACGCCGCTCTTCGCATCGATGACGATGGCCGCGTCCTCGATCAAGTCGTGCTTCACCAGCGGCGCAAGCGCGAGGATCGAGGCCGTCGGGTAGCAGCCTGGGACGGCGATCAAATCCGAGGCTCGAATCGACTCGCGGAAGAGCTCGGGCAATCCGTACGCGGCCTGTGCGCGAAGCTCGGGGGCATCGTCGTGGCCGTACCAGAGCGCGTGCTCTGCAGGATCGCGCAGGCGAAAGTCCGCGGAGAGGTCGAAGACGATGACGCCGCGGGTGCGCAACTCGGCGACGATCTTGGCGCTCGCGCCGTGCGGCAAACAGGCGAACGCGACGTCTGCATTCTTCGCGATGCGGTCGGCGTCGTACGAGGCAACGTTGCCCTCCAGCAGGCCCGCCATCGAAGGCAGCACGCTTGCGATCGGCAAGCCCGCTTTGCCATGACCGACGACCTCGGTGACCTTCACAAAGGGATGCGAAAGAAGGATGCGCAGGAGTTCAACGCCTGTGTATCCGGTGGCTCCAAGCACTGCGACGCGATGAGTCATGGCGCGCATCATGAAGCAAGAAGCTCAACGTGCATCGCCTTCGACGCGAGTCGTTGCTAGTGACGCGCGACGAGCCACTCAATGAGGTTGAATGCGTTCTCGCGTCCGCGCAGCGCGGCCATCCAGCGCGCGGGAATGGAGCGGTCCCCCTGACGAATTCCAGCGATGCCACCGACAAGCGCGGCCGTCGTGTCGGTGTCGTCGCCCAGCTTCACGGCTTGCACCACCGCGTCCTCGTAGGTCGACGTGCGCTCGATGATCATGCGCGCGCTCCGGAGCGAGTCGATCACGTAGCCCCCACCGTGCCCCTCCGAGGGCTCATCGGGACGCAAATGAACCTCAAGCACCTCGCGCTCCTCAGAATCATTCGGCGCCATCGATCGAAACGAGGCGACGGCGTCGCGCCAAGGGTCGGGGTGACCGATCAGAAAGCGACGCGCCCAGAGGCAGTACACAGAGCACGCCACGCGGCTTCGAACATGCCCGTGGGTCACGCGTGATTGGAGGTCCGCATCGCGCGCGAGCTCGTCGTCGGAGCCATGATGAAAGAGCGCCATCGGCAGCACACGCATGAGCGAGCCGTTGCCATTCGCGCGCTCAGTATTCGGCCCAGCCTCGAGTGCAGGCACGCCGTTGAGCAACGCACGAAGCGCCATCGAGGTCTGCACGCCGACGTCGAAGACCGTCGCGTTCACCGCCATGTAGCCATGCTCGTACCAATTGAGCAGGCGTCGCGCGAAGTCATCCGCGTCGAAGCCCTCATACTCAGCAAGGCTTGCGAGAAGGCAGAGCGCCTGCGCGCCGTCGTCTGAGTAGGTGCCTGGCGGCGTCGACCGATGCGCGCGCTCAAAGAACTCGGGCGGCGTCATCTCGATCACACGCGGCAGCGTCTCCGCGCGATGAAACTCGTAGGGCACGCCGAGCGCATCGCCCACGAGAAGGCCCCACATTCCGCCACGTACGCGATCGGCCCATTGCAAACTCACGATGACCTCCAGAGGGCGTGAATCATCGCACGGCAGGCGTCGGCTCGGGTGGGAAGACACGCACCTCGATGCGAGGCCAGAGCCACATCCAGAAGCGCGCCACGAGCACGCTCAGCACGAGCATCGCAAGCGCTGCCATCGTCACGCTTGGCCAGCTCAACGTAGGGCCGATGAGATGCACGGGGCCAACGACGGCCGCGAACAAGAAGAGCAGATGAAAGACATAGAGCGCGAGTGTTTCACCGGCGAGCCAGCGAACGCGCGCGGGAAACGTCACGCGTGAGAACACAAACGCGCAGGCGCCCATCAGAGCCACTACGCAGCACGCGCGCAGCAGAATCACGCTCAAGCGATTGCTGTAGTCCTGCGCGGTCTCGTCGAACACGCGCGATGCCAATTCCGAAAGCGGGAACGCAACAAGCGCAGACGACAGGCAGCGCCATGCAATGCGCACTGCGTTCGTCTTGGCACCTTCCGGCAGGATCACCTGCGCGAGGGCGACCCCACCGAAGACGTACGCGGCCCAGGGAAAGAGCGGAAAGAGCGAGCCCGTCTCGTGTCCTACAAACGCCAGCGGGATGCGCATCCAAACGTCGTCCTCCGACACGGCCATCGGCGGCAA
>JBILQT010000074.1:0-28088 GCA_044373065.1 Sandaracinaceae bacterium | reverse complement strand
TTGAGGGGCGCGATCAACTGCACGAGGGGACGGGTATTGGGCTCGCGTTGGTACGCCAGATCGTGGAGGCGCATGGCGGCACGGTGAGGCTCGTGAGCCGTGCGAATGAAGGCGCCGCGTTCACGGTGGAGATGCCGATCGGGGGCCCGGCGCATGACGTGTCGGACGAGAGCGATGATGGACTGTCGGCGCTTCTGAAGGATGCGGAGTCCGCTGCGCGCGCGCGCAATACAGAGACGATGCAAGCACCCGAAGGTGCGCCGACGTTGCTCGTGGTGGATGACAACGAGGACATCCGCGACTCGCTCTCGCGTGCCCTTGGCGCGCGCTATCGCGTGGTCACGGCGGTGGATGGCGAAGAGGGCTTAGAGAAGGCGCGAGCGCTTCGCCCTGCGCTCGTGCTGACCGACGGGATGATGCCGAAGATGGATGGCCGCGCGCTTGTGCAGGCGATGCGTGCGGATGCCTCGCTTGCAAGCACGCCGGTGCTGATGCTCTCCGCGCGTGCCGCAACGACCGACCGCGTGGAGATGCTGCGCGTGGGCGCGAACGACTACGTGGTGAAGCCCTTCGAGGAAGAGGAGCTCTTCGCACGCATCGACAACCTCCTTCTCTTGCGCGCGCAGCGTGAGGTGATCGCCGCACACAACGAAACGCTGGAAGAGACGGTACGCGAGAAGACGGCCGAGCTTCACAGCCTCGCCGAGCATCTCCTCAAGACGCGAGAGCTTGAGCGCGCACACATCTCGCGTGAGCTGCACGATGAGCTTGGTGGGCTCTTCACCGCGATGCGCTTCGAGACCGACGCGCTCTCCGAGAATGTGTCCACGGAGCGCTTGCTGAAGCTACTGGAACGCAGCCTCCACGTGATGCGCTCGGTGGTCGCGGACCTGCGCCCAGCAGCCCTCGATGAGCTGGGCTTCTTGCCCGCGATCGAGCAGCTCTTCTCCGGCTTCGAAGCGCGCACGGGGGTGGCGTGCCTCTGGGAAGTGGACCCGCCCGACTTGGTGCTTCACGGGGAGCAGGCGCTGGTGGCCTATCGCGTGTTGCAAGAGAGCCTGACGAATGTGGCGCGGCATGCGCGGGCCAAGTCGGTGGAGGTGCGTGTCTCTCTCGAAGACGACGTGAAGATCGAGATCACAGACGACGGGGTTGGGCTTCCTGCCGACCGCAAGGGGTTTGGGTTGCTCGGGATGCGTGAGCGTGTGCAGTCGCTTGGAGGTCGCGCGGTGGTGGAGCGCGCTCTGCCTCGTGGGACGCGTGTGCTTGTTCGCTTTCCGCTTTGAATTCGCCGGAGGAGAGCAGAGGAGAAGTTTGCTGGACGCCGCGTTGGTGCTTGGTCGGCGCTTTCTCGCGCGAGGGCTACGTCACTTCGCTCGCGATGTTGTGGGCAATTGCGTACGTCAGCCATGACGGCGCAAAGGCTGACGTACGGGAGTACCCAGAACGCTACCGAGCGAGGTCACGTTCACGCTCGCAGCCAGGTTGATGTCGAGCAGCAACGCGGCGTCCAGCCAACTTCTGCTCTCTCTCTGCAGCCCAAACGAAGTAGCGAAACGCTCAGCGCGGAAAGCGCGCAGTGAAGGCCCGGTCCATCTCCGTCTGGTCCTCGGCGCGTCGCCCGCTCTCGATGTGGTGCACGCGGATGAACTCATCGCCCGCCTCGTCTTTGATCACCTCAAAGCGCGCGTAGTACTCCTTCACCGCGATGCGAAGACCGTGGTCGTCCTTCTTGATGCGGCGGTACGCGTGCATCTGCGGCCCAAGCGTCAGCGCATCGATCACGCGCGACTTGAGGTCATACGCGAGCCCTTGTGCAGCCAGCCAGGCCATCGCCTCGTCGGCGCGCTCCGTCACTTCCACACGCCATGTCGGACGCGGATCCGCCGGGCGCTCACCCCCCGGCTTGTGCCCCTCGGGCGGGCTCAACCAACCCGTGGCCGCATTCGGAATCGCGTCCGTCCACGGCACGTAAGGCTTGATGTCGAGCACTGGCGTTCCGTCGACGAGGTCGAGGTCTTCAACTTCGAGAACGCGCCCGTGCACCGACACGAGCTTGAGCACCGAGAGGCCGATCGGGTTGGGACGATGCGGCGATCGCGTTGAGAGCACGCCGCGTTTTCGCTCGCTGCGCGGAGGCATCACCTTCGCCTTGAAGGGCCCGTCCGCCGGCTGCTTGGCCCGGTGAAACCAGAAGACGATCCAGATGTAATCCCAGCCCTCAAGGTCGGCGATCGCGTCCTCGAAACCCTGGCCCTCGAGGAGCTCGATGCGACCGCGCACGCCCTCGGCAGCACGGGGTTGCCTGGGCGTCTCAGCGAGCTCTGCAAAGGGGCTTCGGACGAAGCCTATCGGTTTGCAGAGGAGCGATTCAGCGGGTGCTCGTTCAACAGATTCGCTCATTCGGCACGCAAGATTTTGGTTTCAGCGCGTAGACCGCGCCTTAAGGAGCGATAGTCGTGCACTCCCAGCCGCAGGGAGCGACTGAGGACGTAAGCCGCGATCAAACCAAAAGATAAGTGCAGGAACTCAACGGAGGGAGTGGGATTCGAACCCACGGTAGCTCTCGCTACGCCGGTTTTCAAAACCGGTGCCATAGACCACTCGGCCATCCCTCCAGCGGGGGCGTTGTTAGCGCAGAAGGCCGCGCGGGCCAAGTTCTTTCCCCCGGCGACTCAGAACTGAATGACGCGGACAGCCGCCTCATCCGGTGTGAAGGGGACGCCAGCAAAGCAGAGCGACAGGATGCCTACCGTGATGCCAGTCGAGAGCAGCGGCGTGGTGAGGTTGCTCGACTCGGGAAGGACGGCGCCCGCGATGATCGCGCCGATCGCGTAGAGGATGCCCAAGCCTACAGCGATGCCGCTGCCGATACGGATGCCGCTGTTGTCGTTGAAGGCGAGCTGCAGGTTGAGGTCGTGGTCCACGTTGATGACGCCCGATGCAGCCACAGGGTCGCTGTCACTCGTCGAGACCGAGGCGCCGTAGAGCCCCATCGCGATGCGCTCCGAGCAGGGCGCGCGACAGACGGGCGTCGGTGCGCCGAGCACAAGGCCGTTGCGATCGACCGGCGCGAGGTGAAGCCAGAGGCCGGCATCCAAGCTGGAGACCTCGACGACGCGCTCGGAACTGGCCTCGGTGACGTACTGATTGACCACGACCTCTTGGGCCATGGCAGGCAGCGTGAGGAGCAAGACGAGGAGCGAAGTGAGGAGAGAGAGTGCGAGACGCATGCGCACCGTGATACGGGCCTCGGAGCGAAAACGCTCCCTTTCTTCATCGCAGCGTGGAACACGAGCGAGGCGCCGACCGGGCGCCTCGTTCGTTGTGAGCCACGAGCTACCAGCCTGGTTCCATCATGATGCTCACAAACTGGTTCACCGCGCCGCGCGCGCCAGTGCTCGTCGGCCCGCATGAAGTCCCACCCGTAGCGCCGGAACTTGGCGGCCCTGGCACCAGGCTGCGCATCATCTGGTAGCGCGCACCAGGCGCGCCGAAGACGGCCACTGCCGCGCCGCCCGAGCCACCCCCGCCGCAGCCACCGAGCCCACCCCTTCCACCGGCGCCACCCATGCCGCCGGAACCTGCGGCTCCTGCTCGATCTTCTCCAGGGAGTCCCCGGCCACCAGGTCCACCAAGTCCTCCGGGTCCGCCACCACCACCGGCGCCGCCTTGGACCTCGATACCCACGGCATCGAGGCGTAGGAGGCCGCCCAGCACGACGACGCCGATGGACGCGCCACCTGTGCCCCCTGGCGCACCGCCCAGCCCGCCCAGTCCTCCTCCACCGCCGTTACCCCCCGTTCCTCCGTTCGCCGCAACACATCCCACACCACCACCGCCACCTCCGCCCCCGCCGCCGACCACGCCTGTCATGCCCATGGTGGCCGGCATCGGACTCGACCAGCCAGCGGCACCCACGGAGCCTGGGCCCATGCCGCCGCCGGTGCCGTTTCCGGCCGCGGGCGCGTCGCATCCGTCGGATCCCGGTTGTCCGTTTGCGGAAGCGACAGCGCAGATACCAGACCCGCCTGCACCGCCGCGCCCACATCCGACCATCGCGCCAGCACCATTGCCTCCTGGTGCGCCGTTGGAGAGGCCTGCCCCGCCCATGCCACCGGCTCCTCCTCTGCCGGCGACTCCACCAGTTCCTCCGGCTGCGCCTGATTGCGAGAAGCCCACGCCTCCACTACCTACGCGAAGGTTCATGTCCTCCAGCGTTGCCGTGAAGCCGCCGCGTACCATCACCCCAATGCGACTCTCGCCGTTGGGCGCCGCCTCGGTTGCTGCTTCGGCATTGCTCGTCAAAAGGTTGAACCCTGAGAGCGTGACCCCCGCTGCTCGGATGTCGATCCCGATGATGCCAGGGACACTTGCGACGCCTACGCGCACAACACTTCGGGTCGCGCTCGTCCGAGCGAGTCCGGGTCGAGCGACGAAGTTTGGATCGTAGCCGCCGAGAATCTGAAGACCTGGGGAAACAACAGTGATCGGACCTGGGTCGTAAACGCCGACCCGCATGCGGATGATCATGTTGGGCGTCATGGTGTTCAACAAAGCAAGCGCACCGACGAGAGAGGTCGGACTGCACGGGGAGGTCCCCGTACCGCCTGCGCCTTCGGCAACGTAGAGCGTGTTGGGCGCGCCCGGACAGGCCGCGTCAGGTGGCGAGAACGCATCGTGCGAGAACGCGTCGGGCGAGAACGCGTCGAGCGTGATCGCGTCTGGAGAGAAGGGCTCAAATGCATCGACGGGAACGGGTGCATCCGGAGAGAAAGGCTCGAACGCATCGCGGTCCGCGTCGTCCGCAATGAACGCGTCGACCCCAGCATCCGCAACCTCCCCATCGGATGCCTGAAAGCAACGGCCTCCGCGGGGGTCTTCCAGAGTCGGACGACAGTCTTGCCATCCCGCCGGGCATTGGCCTTCGTCCACAACGAACGTGTTCGGATCGCACGAGATGACTCCCTCGCGCGGCTCGGGGTTGCAGCCGAGCGTGACGAGAGTCGCGAGCGCGAGTGCTGCCAAGAGAATGCGTGAAGACATCAGAACGCTCCTTCGAGAAGTAAGCCATTGGGCACAACGTGAAGCCGTGCGGAAGCCGAACTGGAGGGGCCGGATGAGATGCCCCAGATGACGCCCACCGTGGTGCCAATGACGCCCAAGGCGGTGAGGCCGATGCCCACGCCCAGGAGCGTGTTTGCGTCGGAAACCCGAGCCTGAAACTCAGGATAGGTGAGGCCAATCTCATTGACCGTTGCGTCCGATTGCGCGGCGCCAACACCAACAAGCACCACGCCGGCAACGAGCACCCCGCCTCCAACGCCAGCAATCACCCAGGGGGTTGCATCGCTTCCTCCAGAGTCCTCGTGGGGCTGCGCCACCATCATGTCTGGTGTGGACGTCGTGGTCGCCGTCACCTCAGGCGTCGCGAGTGTGACCGCGGTCGTGTCGGGCGTCGTCACCGTCGCGTCCGGCGTCGTGACCGTCGCATCTGGCGTCGTGACCGTCGCATCCGGCGTCGTCACCGTCGCATTCGGCGTTGTCACCGTCCCGCCTGTCGTCGGTGTCACGCCGAGCGAGCGCAGCACCCGAACGCGTTCGGAAACTTCTGAGCGACGCGTGTCCTCCTCAGGCGCCTGCCGCAAGAAGCCTTCAAAGGCCTCCAGCGCGAGCGCATCGTGCCCTGCACGTAGCTCGGCTTGGCCGATGTTGTAAAGCAACGCGAAGCGCGGTGAGAGCAGGTAGGCGCGTCGCAAAAGACGCGCGGCCTCTTCGAACTGCCCCGCCTCGTAGGCCGCACGGCCTTGATCGAAGAAGGTGCGCGCGGCTCCGTCGGAGCCCTGATCGGTCTGCGCTGCGGCAGTAGAAGATGTGCCCAGCACGGTGAGTGAGCCCGCACCCAGCGCCAAGAGAAGTCCAAGTCGCACAAACGTCATCGGGCGAGGATATGTCGACCTCTGGCCCGTTGTCACAAAGACGAAAAGAAGGCCTCCAACGAAGAACCCGCGCTCCATCAGGTGGAAGCGCGGGCTCTTGTCGGACCGGTCGCGTGGACTCGCCTTAGGGCGCTTGTCCGCCGTCGAGCCAGGCTTGAATCGTCGCCTGCTCAGCAGCCGTGAGGCAGGCGGGGTTGCCGACATCCATGGCCGGGTTTCCTGTGCAGACCCCTCCTGGCGGCATCGAGCCGTTTTGGATGCGCACCAACGCGGCGTGGCCCTTGGTCTGGCCGGAGACGCTATACGACGCGAGCTGCGAGCTGGTGTAGCCAATCGATGTCGTTGGGCTGCCGATGTTGTGGCCGCCGCTGCCCCCTCCAGCGTGACAGGGCGTGCAGTGCGTCTGAAGGATCGGGCTCACCGTGCTCGCGAAGCTTGGCCCCATGAACGCATCGGGTGAGGTGAACGCATCGGGCGGCGTGAACGCATCGGGTGGCGCGAACGCATCGGGTGGCGCGAACGCATCGGGCGGCGTGAACGCGTCGGGCGGCGTGAACGCATCGGGCGGCGTGAACGCGTCGGGCGCGAATGCATCGACGCCGGCATCGGTGCCAATGAACGCATCGACGCCTGCATCACTTGCAACGAAGGCATCGACACCCGCGTCGCCTGGCGCGAACGCATCGACGCCCGTGTCCGTCTCGATGAACGCGTCGTTGCCTGCATCGATCGGCGCGAACGCATCGGTGTTTGTGTCGACGGCGAACGCGTCGATGGGCCCAACATCCGAGCCTCCATCGCGGCCCGCATCGTTCGGTGTCCCCGTGTCGTTCATGACGCCCGTGTCGTCCGCCACGCGGCCACGATCAAAGTCGACGATGAACGTGCATGCGGGTGTGCTGAGTGCGAGCAAGAGCGAGAGCTGCAAGAGAGAAGAGCGCATGGCGGGGAGCATAACCCAGCCCTCTTCGATTCGGCGAACTCGCGTCTGAACAAAGCGCGTGACCGAGGCCGCAACACCATGCTCGCGCACGCTTGACGCCTCCTGCACCCGAACGCAGAAGAGGCCGATGCTCACGCTCGCCACGCTCGAACAAGCCCTCGACCAAGTCATCGATCCCGTCTTTGAGAAGCCGATGCGCGCCATCGGTTCGATGACTGAGATAAGCCTTGAGGGCACGATCGCGAGAGTACGCATCAAGCTTCCAAGCCCCTCGCCGACGATCACCGCGAAGGCCAAGCGGCGTGTGGAAGAGGCGTGCAAATCCGCGGGCGCTGCGACCGTCGAGATCAGCATCGATGTCGAGGTGCCGACGCGTGAGGTGATGGGCGATGACCCCGTCCCCGGCGTGAAAAATGTGCTGCTTGTGATGTCGGGCAAAGGCGGCGTCGGAAAGAGCACGACGGCCGTAAACCTCACGCTCGCGCTCGCCAAGCTCGGTCACCGCGTCGGCATCCTCGATGCGGACATCTACGGGCCCTCGATCCCCACGATGATGGGCGTCAACGGCCAGCCGATCTCCAAGGACGGAAAGGGCATTCTTCCGCTCGAGCGCTTTGGCGTGAAGATGATGTCGATTGGCTTTCTGCTCGAAGACGACAAGCAGGCGATCGTCTGGCGTGGCCCGATGCTTCACGGCGCGCTCGGTCAGTTCTTGAATGACGTCGAGTGGGGCCAGCTTGATTTCCTCGTCCTCGACCTTCCTCCGGGCACGGGCGATGTCGCGCTCACGATGGCGCAGAAGCTGAAAGTTACGGGCGTTGTGATGGTGACAACGCCGCAGGAGGTCGCGCTCCAAGACGTCTACAAATCCGTCTCGATGTGCGTGAAGTTGAACCTCCCGATCCTCGGCGTGATCGAGAACATGAGCTACTTCCAAGACCCAGCGGGCAACCGCCATGAGCTCTTCGGCAAGGGCGGCGGACAGAAGATCGCGGAGTTCGCGAAGGCGCCGCTATTGGCACAGTTGCCAATAGTTCAAGACGTTCGTTCGTGGGGCGATCAAGGCATGCCGATCGTGCAGGGCGCACCCGAGTCCGAGGTTGCGCAGATGTTCCTGCAGGTCGCCGAGGGCTTGGCCGAGCGCATGGCCAAGGATCACTTCGAGCGCACGGGCGGAGCGAAAATCCCAGCGGGCAAGGGCCCGACGCGTCTTCGCATCATGCGCTGAGCTCGATGCGTCGCCGACTCTTCGCGCTTGTCGTTGCGCTTGCCGCAAGCCTCACGTCGTTGGGCACAGGGGCGCAGGAAGGGCCTCCAACGCTCCATCTGGATGTGCTGCAGGGCGAAGGCCGCAGCGTCGCGGAAGCCATCGCTGCGTTGCCGCTCTTGCAGCCGCAGATCGCCGGATGTGAGGCCGATGCGCTCCGCGCCTATCCTCAAGCGCAACTGACCGCGACGCTGTCTCTCACGGAGCAAGGGGTCGTGGAGCGGCTCGTTTTCGCCACGCCAGAGGATGCGCGAACTGCACCTTGGCGTGCTTGCGCTGAGCGGGCGCTTCGGCAGTGGCGCCTTCCGCGCGGCGTACACGGGACCATTACGCTTCAACTCGACTGGCGGACGCCAACCGACTCCCTTCGCGCGATGGGGCTGAACCCTGGCGGCAACTGGGGCGTGGGAGGAACGCACCCCAATCGTCCTGCGCCAAGTTCGCCGCCAACCACACCTTTAACAGTGCGAGTCGCCTGGCTCGCTCCCGTCACCAGCGGCGCCATTGTGCCTCGCGAGGTGAGCCGGGGATTGCTTCGCAGCTCAGCTTTCCGTACGTGTGCCGAGACGCATGCTGCGCATACGCAGGTGACGTCCCGCATCGAGGTGCGCTTCACGATTCTCCCCGACGGAAGCGTTAGCCAACTGGACGTAACGAACGATCCACCGGAACTCGCGGAATGTGTCCGCAGCGTGCTCGCGCAGGTCCGCTACGGCCCATCCGCAGCAGCCACGTTGGTTGTCACCGCGTTCGTCGTTCGCCCTCTGTGAACGCTTCTCAACGCTCGACGCAGTAGACATGAAGCGGCGTGCTGCAGGGCTCGGTGCCGGCGTCGAAGCTGAGCCAGTCGGCTCCGGCGCCTCGTTGTCCACTGCCGCTGCTGAGCTGCCAACTGCCGCAGGTGCTCGTGCTTGGAACGGTTGGGTCGCCGCCAGTCCAGATGCTGTCCGTCTCGCTGGGAGTGCCAGTGGCGTCGAGGATGACGTACGTCTCCTGCGTTGCCTCTGAGCCGGGGATCCCCACCACAATGCCGTCGGTACGTTGGAACGAGCGAGCTCCTCCGGTGCGATCGAGCGCAGAGAAATCGCCGAGCGGAAGGAGGGCTTGAAAGTTCGGGCCGCCGACCGGGTCTGCGATGCCAGCGTCCAAAGCCTCAGACTCGCAAAGCGCATCGGCTGAGGCCACGCCCATGCTGTTTGGCGCCCAACGGCCTCGGCTCACGAAGATGCGGGGTTGCGTGATGGGTGGCGAAACAAACGCGAGGTTGTGACCGCGCTCGAAACAGAAGAGGCGCGCGCGGAATGCGCAGTCGAGCCCGCCGTCGGAGAGCCTGCCCCATTGCGGGATCCAATGCTGATCGCCCGTGCCCGTCGTGCTCGTCCAGCCCGCGCAGTTATCGCCATTGTCGCCCGTCCACACGCGAAAATTACCGCCGACCCCCTCGACCCGCGTGCCACTCGTATTGGCGTAGATGGGATAGAAGAACGAGCCATCGGCGACCTGCGCCGGAAGGTCTGCAACCCACTTTCCATCGCGCATCACCCAGCCGCGGGAGCCCGCGAGCAGGGCAGTCGGGTTGGGCCTATCCGTCGATCGAAGCATTGCGACAAAGTCGCCAACAAGGCCCGCTGCAGCCGCTTCACTCTGGCAGCGCGCGTCGGCTCCCGCGACACCGCCAAACGCACCGTTGAAGCGGGCTTGCGTCACAAAGGCGTAGTTCGCGCGCTCCCCTGCATCCGCCGTCAACGCGTCGGGCGCGAACGTGTCCGGCGTGAATGCATCGAGGTTTGCATCGGGCGTGAACACGTCGAGATCCGCATCGGGCGTGAACGCATCGAGATCCGCATCGGGCGTGAATGCATCGAGATCCGCATCGGGCGTGAAGGCGTCTATCGCGGACGCGCGCGCATCGACCCCCGCATCGAGCGCGCGAAAGTTGAGTCGGCCGCATCCCGCCAATGCGAATGCGATGAGCATGGTGCTGCGTGAAACCGACATGGGGCACCAAGCGTACGGGGCGCTGTGTGCATCGATCGCGGCAATCTCGCGCTTCACGGCAAATTTAACGCCCGCTGACGATATCGTTTCCTCATGTTGGATGGTCTTGACGGTGTGCATTGGGATCAGCTTGAGCACGCATACGGCAACGCGAGCGATGTCCCGGAGATTCTCAAGCGCATCGCAGAAGGCGATGGAGAGGCGATAGGCGAGCTCTTCGGGAACATCTGGCACCAGGGCACGGTGTATGAGGCCACGGCGCATGCGGTTCCCTTCCTCGTGCAGTTGCTTGAGGTGGAGGCTGTCGATCGCACTGCGCTCTTGCAGCTCTTGCGGTGCATCGCGACAGGCAGCTCCTACATGGATGTGCACCAGACGTTTGAACCGCACAGCACGCGGGATTTGGAGGAGACGCAGCGCACGATCGCGAAGGAGCTTGGTTGGGTGCACGCGGCGCGCGAGGCAGTCTTGGCGCATGCGCCTGCGTTGCTTCGTCATCTCAGCGAGGCCCCGGAGGATGTCCGCGCGGCGGCCGCGCATACGCTCGCTTCATGCTGTGCGCGCATCGAGATCGCGGAGGCGTTGCGTGCGCGCCTTGAGGCGGAAGACAGTGCCCTCGTGCGCGCGAGCCTCTTGCTCGCACTTCATCCGTGCGCTGCGATCGACCGCGCGCGTGCCGAACACCACCTGCATGATCGCGAAGCGCTTGTCCGTGTGGCCGCCGCGCTGCTTTTGCTCTCCGCGGGAGGCGATCTCTCGACGGGGATCGAGACGCTGAAGGAGGCGCTTCCAAAGGCCCATGAGGCGTTGAGGCGTCTTCCGTCTTCGGAGGGTGGTGACCCGATTCCCTGGCTTCTCGAGCGGCTTCCTGAGGATGAGGCCCTGCACGTTGCGCTCATCACCACGTGGATGTCTGCGGATGACGCGAGTGTTCGCGCCGATGCCGTGTTCGCGAGTGGGATGGCGATGCAGCGATGGCGCGGCGTGAGTGCGCAGCTTGTCCCCGCACTTGCACGCGCCCTCCAGGACGCTGACAACGATGTGCGTCATTGGGCCGCGCGTCACCTTGCCGCCGCGGGTCAGGCCACACGCGCAGCAGCCGATGATCTCGCCGCGCTTCTTGAGCGAGAGCCGCTGCGCCACAACACCCCAGCGTCATGCGCCCTGCGTGCCCTCGCTGACCTTGAGGATGCGCGCGCTGCAGAAGTCATCTCCGCGCAGCTTGCCTCAAAGCACGTGAAGGATTGGAACGTCCTCCCGATCGATGCGCTTGGACCATGGGCACCCTCGTGCCTTGAGCCTCTGCTCGAGGCCCTCGCATTCGCGCCAGCGGGCAACACGCGCATCGCCGTGATCTCCGCGTTGGGTCGCTATGGCGCTGCAGCGTCGCGCGCGATTCCGCGCATCATCGAGGAGTTGGCCGAGCACCCGCATATTGCAACGCGGGTGCTCGGCGATTTCGGCCCGCTCGCGCACGCTGCGCTCGCACCACTACGCCCCTATCTTCGCGATGAAGACGCCATCGTGCGCGTCAACACTGCGCGCGCGTTTTGGCGCATCGGTTCGCAGGCCGAAATAGCGCTTCCTGTGCTCGAAAGAGCGCTTCGCAACGTGGATTGGGCCACAAGTGATGCGCTCGAAGCGCTCTCAGAGATGGGCCCGTCGGCGGCAGCTTTGACGCCTCTTCTCCCGCCCCTCTTCGCATCCGAGAACGACTGGGTCTCTGCGCGTGCAGCGATCGCCCATTGGCGTCTTGTGGGTGACGCCGAGGCCCTGATGCCCACGCTCTTGCGTCACGTCGTTTGTAGTCCGCGCGGGTTTGAGGTGGTGGCCTGTCTCGATGAGATGGGCCCGCTGGCAAAGGCCGTGGTGCCTCGCCTGCGTCAAGACATCGAGGCAACGACGCGTGCCGTGCAAAGCGGCGTCGTCGACCAACTCGTGAACGACGATGAGGCCTGGTGTGCCTGCTGCAGCGAGGCGCTCGCGCGCATCACCACGCCGGATAGAACGCCGGCCAGATGAGCGCGTCGAGGATGCCCGTCTGAACGAAGAAGGGGATCGTCCCGAGGAAGGCCAGCACACGCAGCATCCGCGAGGCGGGATGTGAAGCATCACGCAGCATCTGAAAGGTCGTGAGCACGAGGCCAAGCGCGCCTGCACCGACCGCGAAGAGCACGGCGCGAACCACGATCCACATCGGCCACGAGGGCGACTCGATCATCTGTGCGGTCAGCGGAAGCCACATCGCGGAGGGGATGAGCACGAGTGCATAGAGCGCATGCAGCCGTGCGATCGGATGCTCTCCGCGCGAGGCATGCGTTGAGAGCGCGAGCATCCACGTGAAGGGGAAGTAGCCCGCGGCCGCGAGCAGCATCGAGATCGTGTAGACCGGCTGAAGCCAGAGCGGCACACCGCCCCAGAGCCCGACACGCACAGCGGGCGAGTACACGAACGCGAGCACGTAGCTCGCCAGCACCGCACTTCCACCAAGGACATTCAGCGCGATGAGGGTTCGGCGATTCATGCCGTTGTCATCGGGCCGAGGACACGATCGGCAAGCCGTCAGGACCGCGTCCGCGCACTCCGAGGCCCTGAATTCACAAACCTTTTCCGCGTCGCAACATTTCTCTGCATGATCGACCCAAACCCCGCGCTGGTTGAGGGTCTCAAAGACACAAGCGACATGGCGAGCCCCAAATCACCACCCCCGATTCCACGACGTGCTGACGCCGAGCGGCTCAGTGGTGAGTTCGTTTGTCTCGAGGCCGTGACGAAGGGACCGCCGCCGATCCCCGAGGCTGCGCTCCCCAAGCTTGGCCTCGAAGACCTTCAGATCACGGGCGACCTGAATGACCACCCCGTCGCCAAGCAGAAGCTCGCCGAGCTTGCACGCGATGAGCAAACCGAGGCGCGTTCGACCGAGGCCGATGCCCTCGTGGAGGCTGCACGTCGCGGAGATCCACGCGCCTTCGAGGCGCTCGTGAAGCGCTACCGCCACCGCATCTTCGCCCTCGCGCTGCACATGACCGGCAGCCCGAGCGATGCCGACGACATCACCCAAGACGCCTTCGTGCGCGCCTTCCGCAGCATGGACCGCTTCGAGGGCCGCTCCGAGTTCTTCACCTGGCTCTACCGCATCGCCCTGAACCGCGCGCTCAACGTCCGCCGCGATCAAGCGCGCCGCCGCACGACCGACCTCGAAGACCCGCGCGTCGTGGTCGCCATCGCAGTCGACTCGGGTGGTGATCCAGCACGCGCACTCGAACTCCGCGAGACCTACGTCACGCTGGTCAAAGCCTTCGACAAGCTCTCGCCGCTGCTCAAGACAACGGTCGCCCTCACGATGATGCAGGGCCTCTCCTACCCCGAGGCCGCCGTCGTTCTTGAGACGACCGAGGGCACGGTCGCATGGCGCATCCACGAGGCCCGCAAGCAGATGCGCGCAGGCATCGAGGCCTTCTTCGCCGACCGCCGCAAGACCCCAGAAGAAGTGACTGCGAAGATCCGCCGCGCCCGCCCCGAGACAGCCGAGCCCAGCACGCTCGAGATGGCGTTGGCCCTGCTCGCCCCGTCGGTCTGAGCACGTTGCGGAGTGCGTGATGTGCAACCGTTTGGTTGCATGTTCGACGCGCAACCTTTGGGTTGCAGATGGGCGCACTTCGGTCTCGTGAGAAGGGGCCATCTCTGCTATCCTGGACGCCTTCGCGAAACGCGAAAACGCCTTGTTTTATAGGCGTGTTGAAGGGAGTCAGAGATGGTCGAAGCGGCGAAGATTGTGGTGCTCCCCTCGACGGAAGCCGTGCGCAAGCGACCAAGCATGTACGTCGGCGACTTGAACGACGGAACTGGGCTCCAGCGCCTCATCTGGGAGGTGCTCTTGAACGTGCTCGACCAGCATCTCCAAGGGCAGGCGCACAGGGTGCGCATCGAGCTCTTCGGCGATGGAACGATCGAGATCCAAGATGATGGCCCGGGCATCTCGCTTGAACCCAAACGCTACGACACCAGGCCGAGGCTCGACGCGATGCTGGTCGACTTGTGTAGCGGCCCCACGTCAGGTCTCGTGCCCACCTCGGCGCTCAGTGCGTTCTTCGAGATCGAAACCACCTGCCGTGGCGAGCGCGCACGCGTGCGGACCGAGCGCGGCCTTCTCACCGAGCCTGCGCATTCCCTTGGCCCATCCGCACATCGAGGCACACTGGTTCGCTTTCGCCCGGACGAGACCATTTTCGGGTTCGCTCCCACGCCAGCGTTCTTGGCCCCAAGCATCGAAGCATTCGCCTGGATGTATCCAGCGCTCGCGATCACCTGGCAGGGAAAGGTGATTGCAGCACAGGGCGGCCTCGCAGCATGGACACGCACGCGCGCTCAGCGCGGCCTTGAGGATGACTTCGTCTTCGCTCGGCGTGCCCCGGTCGGGGAGCATTTTGTCGAACTCGCGTTCGGTTGGGAGCGCGCCGACTCACGCCCACGCGGCGACAACGACAACGCAGGGCTGCTCTCGTTCGTGAACTTCCAGCGCACTCAGGATGGGACGCACATCCCAGGGGTCGCCGAGGGTCTCGCGGCCGTCGCACTCGCTTACGGTCAACGCGCCTCGTCGGATGCCTTCGCAAGCCGTCTCGTTGGCGCCGTGCACGTCGTCGAGAGCGACCCGCGGTTCAGCAAGCCTGTACGAAACCTCCGAGTCACACCGCTCGCCAAACAGCTCGTCAGCGAGGTCGTGCAAGCGCAACTCCCCGCCGCACTTGAGTGTCATCCACTCGCCAAAGCGCGCTTCCTCGCGCGGGCCCGTGGGATGTAAATGCAACCGTTTGGTTGCAGGTTGGATGCGCAACCTTTGGGTTGCATGTGGGCGCATTTGGGCCTCGTGAGAAGGGGCCATTTCTGCTATCCTGATCGCCTTCGCATGACGCGAAAATGCCTTGTTTTCTAAGGCGTTGAAGGGAGTCAGAGATGGACGTTCTGCCGAGGATTGAAGTGCTCCCGGAGGTCGAGGCCGTGCGCAGGCGACCTGGGATGTTTGTCGGCGACCCGCGCGACGGAACGGGCCTCGCGCATCTTGTCTGGGAGGTGCTCGCCAACGTGCTTGATCAGCATCTGCGAGGGGAGGCGCGCAAGGTGCGCATCGAACTCTTCGGCGATGGAACGATCGAGATCCAGGATGACGGCGCGGGCATCACGCACGACAAAGGCCGAGATGGGAGGCCACTGCTTGAGCTCATGCTGCTTACGCTTTGGCGTGGGCCAACGTTCGATGGTCACCTGCCACATATTCATCTCGGGCTCGAGAATCACGGCTTGGGCCTCGCACCCGTCTCCGCGCTCTGCGCGTTCTTTGAGATCGAAACCACCTGCCGTGGCCAGCGCGCGCGTGTGCGCACTGAGCACGGCCTCGTCACCGAGCCAGCGCATTCCCTTGGCCCGTCCACACAGCGCGGCACCCTCGTTCGCTTTCGGCCCGACGAGACCATCTTCTCCTTTGCGCTCAGGCCCGAGCTTCTCAGCGCGCGCCTCGAAGAGATTGCATGGACGCATCCGCTTCTCGAAATCACCTGGCAAGGAAAGGTGATTCACTCGTATGGCGGCCTCGCACAGTGGACGCGTGCACGTGCGATGGGTGGCCTCGAGGATGACTTTGTCTTCACGGCCCGCACCTCGCTCGGCGAGAACCGCGTCGAGCTCGCTTTCGGGTGGGAGCACGATGACACGCGCCAGCATGGCGATCACCCGGCGCTTCTTTCGTTCGTGAACTCGAATCGAACCGAACGCGGCACACACGTGCGGGGCCTGCTCGAGGGCCTCTCAGCGGTCGCGCTCGCACACGGGCTTGAGGCCTCTTCAGACGCCCTCACAAACCGTCTCGTCGGCGCCGTGCACGTCACGCTCCGAGATCCCAGCTTCGCCAGCCCCACACGAGATGTGCTCACGACCGTGCTCGCCAAACAGCTCGTCAGCGAGGTCGTGCAAGCGCAACTCCCCGCCGCACTTGAGTGTCATCCACTCGCCAAAGCGCGCTTCCTCGCTCGTGCCCGCGGGAAGTAAGTGCAACCGTTTGGTTGCATGTTGGATGCGCAACCTTTGGGTTGCATGTCGTCGGAGCGAGCGTGAGCGACATGAGCGAAATTCAAGTGCTCAGTTGGGTCCAAGCAGTACGCAAACGGCCCGCCATGTACTTCGGCGATGTGCGCGACGGGACGGGCTTGTTGCATGCCGTGCGCTTCGCGTTCGGTGGCGCGATGGATCAGTTCATCGCCGGTCACGCGAGCACGATCCAAGTGAGTGTCGGCGTCGACGGCGTAGTGGAGGTCGAAGACGACGGTAGGGGCATCCCCGCTTTCACGCGCACTGGCCAATCCCTGTCGATCCTTGAAGGCGCAGTGACGAACTGGATGACGAGCCACATGTCCGGTGGGGAGATTCCATTCGTCGTTGGCGCTTGGAACTACGGAGGCAACACCGGTTTGGTGTCGGCCGTTTCATCCGTGTTCGAGATCGAATCTACCCACGCAGGCGAGCGCCTGCGCCTTTGTTGCGCACGCGGCGAAGTCATCGAGCGAACGCCGCTTGGCACCTCTTCCACGCGAGGCACACGCGTTCGCTTTCTTCTGGATGAAGCCATCTTCGAAGGGCGCGTGACGCCTGCGCTTGTGGCGGACCTCATCACGGAGACAGCGTGGCTTCACCCGCGGCTTTCCCTTGTGTGGCAGGGCGAGGTGCTCGCGAACGAGGGCGGCATCGAGGCGTGGACACGGCTTCGCGGCAAGGGTGAACTCGACGATGACTTCGTGTTTGCAACATCGCTGCAGCATGGCGAGAGCACTGTTGATGTGGCGCTTGGGTGGCTGCATCCCGCGCGTGAAGGCGAGACGCTGCGCGCCTTCGTGAACTCGCAGCCGACGTCTTCAGAAGTGGTGATGCCAGGCGTACGCGAAGGGCTTCGTCGCGTCGCGCTCGATGCGGATTCGGACCGCATCACGCTGGGTTTGATCGGCGCCGTTCATGTCACGCAGCGGGATGCGCGCGCTCCGGTCGACGCGCTTGTTGCCGATGCGATCGCCTGTGCGCTGCCTGGTGCGTTGGAAGCGAATCCTGCTGCGAGAGCCCGCTTCCTCGCGCGGGCCCGCGGGAAGTAAATGCAACCGTTTGGTTGCACGTCGAATGCGCAACCTTTCGGTTGCATGTCGTCTCAGCAGCCCGACGCGCGCATGCCGAAGCCGAGCATCAAAGTCCCGTCGAAGGTGAGTATGAACGCTGCGAGGATGAGTCCGGCGCGGCTCGATTCGGTCGCGCTCAGGTACCACATGCGCATGTAGACGAGGCTTTGGAGCAAGAGCACCGGAGCCGCGAAAAGGACGGCAAACATGCCGTAGCCGAGGTTGCCATCGAAGCCGGAGATCACGAAGTCTTTGAGGACGATCAGGGCCGCGAGGGATGTCGGCATCGCCAGAAAGAGGAAGACAAAGAACCATCGGACGAACGAGAGGCTCGACGCTTCTTGGGCTGGGGTGTCAGGCATTCACGTCTCCTGATGCAACCGAATGGTTGCACGTCGAATGCGCAACCAAATGGTTGCATGTCGTAGGCTCAGCAGCCCGACGCGTGCATGCCCCAGCCGAGCATCAGGGTTGCATCGAGGGCGAGCACGATGCCCGCGAGCGTGAGCACCTTCCGACTCGCTTCCGTGCGGCTCAGCGTGAACATGCCGGCGTAGGTGAAGCTCTGCAGAAAGAGCACGGGCGTGGTGAGTATGACCAAGAACATGCCGTAGCCGATGTTGCCGTTGAAGCCGGAGGCGGTGAAGTGGTGAAGCACCATCCATGCGGCAAACGAGGTTGGGATCGCCATGAGCACAAAGGCGAACGTGACGTTGTCGAAGCCCGGGCTTGAGGTGGGCTTAGGCGGCTCCTCGACGGGCTCAAAGTCGGGCTCAGGAGGCTTCCGGGTCGAGACGCGGTAGGGCATGCGCGAGCGCTCAACCTCTCTGCGCTTTCGAATCATTCCGCGTGCACCATGTGCAACCTTTCGGTTGCATGTCGTTCATCGCCTCAGTTCGAGAGGATGCCGGCTGCGACGACCCAAGCAAACGCGACGAGGAGGACGCCGGCCGCGATGCCGAGGGGGGTGAAGCCGCGCGGGCCGAGCTTGTCGGAGAGCGACATGCCGCCGAAGGCGCCGATGAGGAAGAGCACGAAGGTGGTCGGCGTGACGGGGTAGCCCTCACCGTAGGCGAGGAAGAGCGCGTAGTTGATCAAGAGGCCGAGTGAGCCGCCGGCGATCCATCCGAAGATGGTCGTGAGGCGTGCACGCAATGCGAGCTTCTCGTCGGGGGTGTTCTTCAATTCGTTTTCGCTCGCTTCGGGCACGTGTCGACCTTAGGCGATGCGTCGCATTCCTGCGACCTTGATTCGTTCGCAGCTTCTGCTCATCGCTGAGCGGTGTTCGCTCATCACTGAGCGGTGTTCGCTCATCACTGAGCGGTGTTCGCTCATCGCTGAGCGGTGCTCGATGACCGACAGCGACAGATAGCATTTGCGCCGTCATGGCTGACGTACGGAATTGCCCAGAACGCATCGAGCGAGAGGACGTCGCCCTCGCGCGAGAGAACAGCGACCGAGCGCCAACGCCGTATACGGTTCAGTCATCCGCTCCCCGCTCTCGTTCGATCTCGACGCGCCCCGCTCAACAAAAACCGTCAGCCAAGGAGCTACAGCTTGCCCGCGCGCTTCACCACGTGCTTGCCATCCGCCGTCATCAACGCCCCGTAGAGCTCAGGACGACGGTCACGGAAGAAGCCCCAGCTCGCGCGGTACTCGTGGATCTGGAAGAGGTCGTAGGTCGCCATGCAGAGGCCCTCCTCGTCGCGTCCAAGCTCCGCGATCTTGTCGCCTCGTGTGTCCGCGCAGAACGATGCGCCGTAGAACGTCTGCCAGTCCTCGAGGCCGATGCGGTTCGCTGCGATCACCGGCGTCGCATTGCAGACCGCGTGGCCGATCATCGCGCGCTGCCATGGGTCTTTCGTGTCGACGCCGTTGGGCTCGGCTCCAATCGCAGTCGGGTAGAACAAGAGCTCGGCGCCCATCAACGCCATCGCGCGTGCGCACTCCGGGTACCACTGGTCCCAGCAGATGCCGACGCCGATCGTCGCGAACTTGGTCTTCCACACCTGAAAGCCCGTATCGCCTGGGCGGAAGTAGTATTTCTCCTCGTAGCCGGGCCCATCGGGGATGTGGCTCTTCCTGTAGAGGCCGAGCACTTCGCCATCGGCGTCGATGACCGCGATGCTGTTGTAGTAGGCGTTGCCAGCCTTCTCGAAGAACGAGATCGGGATGACGACGTTGAGCTCCTTCGCGATCTTCTGGAAGTGCGCGATCGTCGTGTTGCCCTCGAAGGGGCGCGCCCACGTGAAGAAGGTTTCCTTCTCTTCGCGGCAGAAATACGGGCCCTCGAAGAGCTCGGAGGGAAGGATGATGTTGGCGCCACGGCGCGCGGCTTCGCGCACGTGTTTCTCGACGCGTGCGATGTTCTCTTCGCGGCTATCGCCGAGGGGACATTGAATGGCTGCAACGGTGACGCGGGAGGAGTCGCTCATGGCGGCGCACTTTACAGCACACGTATGGAACGGAGATGCGTTGATCGATCAGGTGCGCAAGGGGAGGCCAGAGATGCAGGCGCAGCTTGGGCTCGTCGTGACGGCGTTCACGGTGCCGCGCAGCACGATGACGCCGGCGGCAGCGCCCTCCCAGCCCGCAGCGCCACAAGCCGACGAGTTCGGCGACACGCTCCCGAGTGCACATACGCATCGATCGGCGCGAACGCGTCGGGCGCATAGGCATCAAGTGTAGGGTCGAGAAACGCATCCAAGTTTGCGTCGCTTCCCGCATCGGAACGCAAAGGCATCCGTCGCAGAATCCGGTGCGTCGCCCGGCGGGCCCTGCAAGTCGAGGCGCTCGATGAGGCAACCCGAGGTGCCTGCAGACAGAGTGAGCGTAAGCGTGAACCGAGCGACCTGCTTCGACGTCATCACCAGAAGCGTCGCATCGACGAGGTCGCGTCTGCACGCATTCACGCATGGCGAGGCGAAGACACCTCAGTCAGCGGTCAGAACGTTGTGATGTCGCCTTCGGTGAAGCACGGAGCAGCGAGAGGCGCGCTCACCTCTGGCGAGATACCCGCACGTCGCCGGATGACGATGACGCCGGTGCCGCCTCCTCCTCCGCCTCCGTTGCCAAAGACGTCCGTGTTGTCGCCGCCGCTGCTCCCTTCCCCACCAACACCCCCGGCGCCTCCTCTTCCGCCAACTCCTCCATTGCCAGAACCACCCGGGACGGTTGTCGACTCTCCGTTGGCTCCGGCGCTTCCACTGCCGCCTCCCGACGAGCCTCCACCTCCGCCACCACTCGCGATCAGCGTCGCGCCTGAGAGGTTCACGACGGGCGCCTCGATGAGCAGGCCTCCACCGCTTCCGCCTCCACCGCCCGAGCCCCAATCACCCCCGCCACGACCCGGTTGACCTCCGCCTCCTCCGACCAAGACCCTCCCTTGAATCAGCAGCTCGAATTGGCTCGCCAACTGAAGGGCACCGCCTCCGCCTCCACCGTCACCCTGCGCAGCCTCTCCCGCGCCGCCGCCCGATCCGCCGACCAAGGGTACAAGTGACGTGCGTCCACCCGCTCCGCCATCGGGGCCGTTCGTGTCTCCGCCTCTGCCGCCGCGCCCACCTGCGCCGCAGAATCCGCCGCCGCTGGCACCGCTGTCGTCGTATTGCGCAATGCCATTGTCACTGCGCGCGCCTTGGCCCGCGCCGGTTCCTTGCCCACCGCCTCCACGACCCGAGCCGCCTGAACCGCCTCCGGGCCCAGGACGCGTTCCTTCACCGCCTGCCCGAATCGTTCCCGCCGCGGTGACCTCGAAAAGGTTCCTCGCGATGATCACCACAGGCCGGTCGCCGCGCACCGTCAGCGCCGCCTCGATGCGCACAGACCGGTAGGCGTAGACACAGACCTGCGCACCCGATTCCTGCACTGTGCTCAGCGGGCAGGCCGGAAGCTCCTGCGCACTCGTGACGAGGAGATCCTCCGCCGCGTCGCGGACGGCGTTTCTCACCATCTCCGTGTCCACGTTGCTCAGGCGCATCTGAAGGCAGCGCGGTGGCAAAGATGGTGCGCAGCCCAGGGTGCAGCGTGTCAGCTCGCCCGAGCAGTCGTTCAGCATGTCGCTCGCGCAACTCGGTACGCAGGCATCGGGCATCACACTGTCGACAGGCACAACGCTGTCGACGGGGACGAACGCATCGATGGGTCGTCGCGCGTCCTCGGCGCTGAAAGCGTCTTCCACCACCCCTGAATCGGCCGCGGTTCCTGACAAATCCTCGCGCCGAATGATGCAACCCCCGAGTGCACACACTCCCAGAGCGATGGCGACGTGCGTGAGCCTCACTTCGACCTCGATGGGTTAGCGACTCGGGTCGCAGTAGATGGTGATCGCGGCCCTACGCAACGTCCCAACGTCTCGGGTCTCCTGGTCATCGATCGTCAGGGTCCACGTAGCAGATGTGACGATCAAGTCTCGCAGCGCGAGCGTGGTGCTGCCGGCCCGATCAACCGTGTTGAAGACCCCGGGCGCGATGGGGTCCGACGCGCCTGGAAACGGGGTTGCGTCGGCGTTGCTGACGAATGAGAACGAGCCATCCATGTCTCGCGCATCACCGATGCGGTCGGTGAGCACGGCGCGCGTCGCGCCGTTGATGAGCGTGATGAGCAGGTCACCCGCGGCCGTGTGCTGCATGTTGAGGGTCACGGCGCGGACACGCCGAGGCGTGCAGCTGACGGAACCTGTGAACATCACCGTGACCAAGCCTCGATCACCGCTGGTCGGGATCCGGATGTCAGGCGGGTCGTAAACGAAGGAGCGGCTGCACCAGGAGATTCCATCGATCTGGATGCACGTCGCGTCAGGCTCGACGGTGCATGTTGCACTGCAGCCGTCTCCTGAGCGCGTGAACCCGTCGTCGCACATCTCCCCGCCGATGATCACGCCGTCGCCACACCTCGGCCCGCAGACGCTTGGCGTGGTGCCGCTGCACGCGTAGCCCGCGTCGATCGTGCACCCTGTGTTGCAACCGTCGCCGTTGTTGAAGTTCCCGTCGTCACAACCCTCGCCCACATCGACCATGCCGTTGCCGCAGTTGCGACGACACATGCTCGGCATGCCGCCGCATGTCCAGCCTGTCTCGGTCATGCAGCTCGCGTTGCAGCCATCGGCAGAGTCAAGGTCACCGTCATCGCAACTCTCGCCCGCATCGATCACACGGTTGCCGCAGGTACGCGCGCACATGCTCCGCGTGCCCATGCAAGCAAAGCCGGGTTCGACTTCGCAGACTGCGTTGCATCCGTCGCTCGCGTCGGTGTTGCCATCGTCACATCGCTCGCCGCCCGCAACGACTCCATCGCCACACTCCGTAACACACACACCGCTCGCACAATCGAAGCCCGGCTCCGTCACACACGTCGCGCTGCAACCGTCGCCATTGTTGAGGTTCGTGTCATCGCACTCTTCAGGCGGGCTGCGAAAACCATCACCACAAAAGGGCGCATCGGCGTTGGGTGAGACGTTCGCATCGCGGCCCGCGTCCGTACCGAGCGAGGCGTCATGCTCGAAGGCGTCAGCCTCTGCGTCGGGCAGGTCGTTTGGGCCCTCCAGCGCCTCACGCCGAATGATGCAGCCACCCGCACTCAGGGTGAGCAAGAGAAGCAGTTGAAAGCGAAGCCGAGGCATAGGTCTTAGCGTCTCATCGAGTGGATGTGGAAAGCGAGCGCTCAAGGAAAGCGAACACGCAGCGCGGTCGTTCCATCGTTGCGAATGCTCGGCATATGACGCACGCGCACCTTGCCGCGCGTCACCTCAAGCGTCTCGCCATCCTCAAGCGGCGCCTCTTCGGTGAGCACGTAGAGCGCTGCGTCCGTAAGCACTTCGAGCACGTCCTCCAGCTCGCGCTCGGACTTGTCGATCTCCACTTCCGTCTTCTTGAAATCGCTCATGCCGCGCGTCTGCATCGAGATGCCGCCCGTCTCGAGCTCCTTCGCCTCAAAGGCGATCCAGAGATAGAGCGGAAGGTCGAACTCGGTCGCATCCGCAGCCTGATCGAGGAAGGCCTCGGCCGAGTGCACAAGGCCCGTCTGCTCCCAGAGATACGCCGTTGCACCCACGTGCTTGCCAAGCTCGGCCGCTGCCTTCGTGAGCTCAACCGCATGTGCGATCGCGTTCTCAGGTGCGTTCTTCAAGGTCACCGCGAACGCGCTCTTCACCGCACCCAAGACTTCTTCGGCCTCCGGCCAATACCAAGCCGCAAGCGCCGCACGCTCGATGGCTTCTTTGGAGAGCACAGGGGCCTTGGTGATTGTGAGCGCCTCGTGCGCGGGCAGTGCAGCTTCGTTGGCGAGCGAGAGATGAATGACAAAATTCGGCATGATTGAATTCACTTATCAATATGAGATGGAGTTCAGCGCTTTTTCGCGAAGAAGGCTTGGATGGTGTCCGTGCGCTTCTTGATCGCGAAGGGCACCTTCCAGACGCGCGAGAGCTTCATCAGCTGGGCATCCGCAAGCAGATGCCAGAGCTCCCACATCGTGCGGTCGTAGGGCATCCAGTAGAGCTCGGGTGCGCTGTTCGAATCGACGAGCACCGTCTTGGTGCGTGTGATGGCCGAGAGCGAGGCCGCGCCGTTGGCCACGCCTGTGCCCGTGTCGCGTGTGCCGCTCCAGGGAAGCGAGGGCATCGCACCTGTCATCGCATGGTTGTTGATCGTCACGACGCCCACGTTGATCTCCTGCGCCAGACGCTCTGCGCGCGCGTAGTCGCTCGACCAGATCGAGGCCGTGAGGCCGTAGCGGCTCTCGTTCACCTGACGAATCGCATCGGCCGCACCATCAACGCGAATGACCGCGAGCACGGGGCCAAACGTCTCGTCGCGAATGACTTCCATCGCGGGCGTGCAGTGGTCGATGAGCGTCGGCTCGTAGAAGAAACCAACCGCACCCTTGGCGTCTGTAAGGCGCTTTCCGCCCGTCACGATCGTGGCGCCGCGCTTCTTCGCATCCGCCACTTGCTGCATCACGAGCGAGAGCTGCTTGGCGTTGCACATCGGCGAAAGGTCGACATCACCCGGCTCGCCTGGGCCAACCTTCAAGAGCTTCCACGCGCTCGCCAAGCGGCTCACGACTTCATCGGCGATGCGCCGATCGATGTACGCGATCTCGACCGCGCCACAGGCCTGACCGACATTGCTCAGCGCCCAATGCGTGAGCCCTGCGATCGTGCGATCCAGATCGCAATCGTCGAGGACGATCGCCGCATCCTTGCCGCCAAGCTCGGCCGAAAAAGGAATGAGCTTCGCCGCGCAGCGCGCACCCACATCGCGACCTGCAGGCACCGACCCCGTGAAGATGCACGCATCGATGCCGCCCTCGATGAGTGCGATGCCCGTGTCTTTGCCGCCCCTCACGATCTGCAGCACGCCAGGTGGAAGCACCTCGATGAAGCGCTCGGCAAACCATGAGGTCGTGCGCGTCGAATACTCACTCGGCTTGAGCACCACGGCGTTGCCCGCAAGCAGCGCAGGGACGACCGAGCGAAAGAGCGTTGCCACGGGGTAATTCCACGGAGCAATGATGCCGACGACACCGCGCGCGACGTGCTCGATGTAGGCCTTCTTCTTCGGGAAGTTGATCGGATTGAGCGAGACCTTCTCGCGCTTGGTGTTCTCGCGAATCACCGACGCCCACGCGTTCACTTGGTCGAGCGGGCCGATGACTTCATTCATCGCGTCGACCTCCATCTTGCCCACCTCGAGCTTCATCAACTCGACGATCTCGTGGCGACGCTCCAGCGTCGTTTTCGCCATCTTCGTCAGGGCTTTGACGCGATCTTCGAGGGGCAACGCCGCCCAGCCGCGCTGCACCAAGCGGCCTGCCTCGACAATCTTCGTGATGTCTTCCGCCTTCGTGACTGGAAGGGGCGGAAGCGGTGAGAGATCGATCGGCGCGATGTTGTGAATCGCGCCATCACGAATGACGGCAAGCGCTGCGAGGCTCTCAAGCTCTGAATCAACCGAACCGTGCGAGGGCGTGTTCATGGGCGCGCCATCTAGCGCCGAGTGCGTGAACTGGCACGCAGGGCTGTGATCCGCCTGCCTCTATGGGGGCGGAGCCACCAGCTGAAAGGCCGAGACATCAAGCGGAACGCTGCGCTCCTCGCCCTCGCTCGGGGGCTCGCCAAGCGCCTGCCTCAGCTGCACAAGCTCATTGGCCGGTGCGAGTGCCAGGCCTCGCTCACAGGCCGTACGTGCGGGCCCACGCGCTCCAACCTGCGCGAAGAAAAGTGCATCCATGTAGTGAAGCCAGACGAGCTGATTGCGTGTCTCATGCTCCTCGCGTTGGGCGCCGAGGTCCTCGTAGAGACGCTCCAGGATGGCCTCACGCACACGCGCACCGCGCAGCACATCGGTGTCCGCCGCGCCGCCCGGCTCCACGTTGTAGAGAAGGCCCGTGGGCACGATGGTCTCGATGAGCGATGACGGCACGCGCGGATCCATCTCCAGCAAGAGCGGTCGCTCGGCCGCGAGGCTCTGCACCTCGGCTTGTCGCAGCTCGCCATCGATGAGGTAGCCACGCAGTGCGTTGGTGAGAATCGGCGCGTCTTCGGTGAGCCGACGGATCATGTTGGGGTAGCCGAGAAAGGGCATCGGCACGACCGTCACATCGGGCCTGGAGGCTTCTACAGCGCGGTCATTCCAGTAGCGAAAGACCGTCTGCGGCCCGTACGCAACGACGACTGCACGCGTGGGCAGATCGCGAAAGCGCGAGGTGTCGAAGGAGTCTGTCGCGGTGAAGGCGAAGAGATTGGATGCGCGCGCACCATGCTGCAGCTGCGCCATCGCAAGGAGCACGAGAAGCCCTGCGATTCCCACCGCAAGACGTGGCGTCTCTCTCGGTGCGGGCGCTGCATCCCGCACATTGCGCACGCTCTTGGCCTCGGGCTTTGGCTCTTCGTTCGTGAGGGAGAGCAGCATCGTCACCGCGCCCACAAACGAGGCGACGAGCGCCGCGATCGCCAGCATCGCAGGCATCAAATAGCCAAGCGCATCGGGGTTGCCCTGAACAAAGCCGAGCCAGCCGCGGGCAAGCGCGGAGACGAGCGCGACTGAGGTCCAGATCCATCCGACCCTTCGTGTACCTTGAACACGAAGTAGCACCCAGGCGCCGACCAACGCGACGAGCAGCGTCACGATGTGCAGGCTCTCATCGAGCGCGAGCACGACATCGAGCATGCGATCGAAAAGCGGCTGGGCTTGGATCGTGTTGGTGTGTTGGTAGGCGCGTGCGGAGACGACCCAGAAGAACGACGAGGCATCGGCCGGATGACCCAGATCGATCGGCGGCGCGGTGCCAGCGCGGACGGGCAGATACACGTAGGTGAGCAGCCCGACAAAGGTGAGCGCAGCGGCGTAGGCCACAGGCTTCCAACCGCGTGCACGCGCGACACGCGAGAGTGTTGGGATGAACGCAGGTGCGGTCATCAGCGCGATGAAGTGGTGGTTTGTCAGGCTCAGGCCAAAGACGAGCGCGGCTTGGTAGAAGGGCGCGAGCTCCAGCGTCGGCCAGCGCGCTTCGAGTGTGATCATCCGCTCGATCAAGATGGCCAAGAGCGCGGCCTCGAGCGCGTAGACCTCAGGGCGTACGGCTTGGAGCCAGAAGCCAGGAGCGAATGCTGCGACCCAGGTCGCGCCGATCGAGGTGGGCAGCGTGATGCTTCGCGCACTCACACCCAACGCGCGCAGCGTCGTGTTGATCGCGCGCTGCGTGAAGCCGCAGGCGACCGCCGCACACGCGGCTTGGCCCAGCGCCACGCGGAAGGCGAGGGGTCCAATTGGAACATATCCAAATATGCGCGCAATCAACGAGGCGAGGGGGTGCCCCGGTGGATGCGCAATGTCGAGATCGAGGCCTGCGGCAACGAGCTCTCCGCCGTCATGCCAATAGCCAAACCCCGAGGCTGTCATCGCGTAGGCGAGGAAGGGCAGGAGCGCTGCGAGCGCAAACGCGAGCTGGTCGGCGCGCGCCTCCGGTGCTGGGCGAACGAGCGCCACTCAGCGCTCCGATGCACGCGTCGGGAGTGGACCCGAGACGCGGTTACGGCCCTCGCGCTTGGCGCTGTAGACAGCCCGATCCGCGCGTTGAATCAGCGATGCGCCATCCTCGCCCTCAAGCAACTCGGCCGCGCCGATGCTCACCGAGATGTGCCCAAAGGGTTGGTCGATCGACCACGAAGCATGAAGCCCGGCCACCGCACGGCGCAGCTTCTCGGCCACCTCGATGGCCTCGCGCTCCCCTGCGTGTGAGAGGATCACGGTGAACTCCTCGCCACCCCAGCGCGCCACCGTGTCCACCTCGCGCACCGCCTTGCGCAGCGTGTTTGCCACGACGATGAGCGCCTCATCGCCCACGAGATGTCCGCAGCGATCGTTCAGCTTCTTGAAGTGATCGACGTCGATCATCAGAAGCGAGAGTGGGTGCCCGTAACGACGCGCATCGGCCATGTCGCGCATGAGTCGATCGCTGAAGTAGCGACGGTTGGGGAGCTTGGTGAGCTCGTCGTGTGTGGAGAGCTCTTCAAGGCGTCGATAGAGCTGTGCGTTGTGAATCGAGAGCGCGACTTGATCGGCGAGCGCGGAGACAAAGCGCGTCTCGACTTCACCGAGCGGGTCTCCAGGTGGACGCGTGAGGGTGATGGCGCCGATGATCTCGTCGCGGACACGAATCGCGATGCTCATGAACGAACCCGTGCGGGCGACTTCGCCCCAGAACGCGAGGTAGTTCGGTGCATGCGCGACATCATCGATCACGACGGCATCGCCGTGCATCACAGAGCTGCTCGTCAGCCC
>JBILQT010000358.1:0-6645 GCA_044373065.1 Sandaracinaceae bacterium | reverse complement strand
GCCTGCTCGTCGTCATGGGACGAAAGGCCTGAGGGTCGACGCGCTCCTCCGCAGGCGCTAAACCGAACCAATGCGCATGGACCGTGGCACTTCGTGGCAGGGCGCGCGATTTCTCTTCGCGGTCCTCTTTGCGTGTGTGATTGGCCCCACCTCGGTGGGCTGTGGCGCCAAGACGGGCCTTGAGGTCCCGGACGCGAATGAAGACGCAGGCGATCTGCCAGACACCTTCACGCCGGATGCAGGCATCCCCTGCATTGAGCTCCTTCCCGATGCGGGGCCCGTCGAGTTGCCGCTCGATACCGAGGTCGAAGTTGGCCGCGCGGATGTCGTCTTTGCCGTCGATACGACGCAGTCGATGCAGCAGGAGATCGACCAGATTCGCGACAACCTGCGTGACCGTCTGGCGCCCGGCATTCGCTCGACGATTCGCGATTCGCAGCTTGGCGTGGCGAGCTTTCGAGACTTCCCCTCCGACCCTTGCGGCGACTCCGACGACGTCACCTTCACGCTGAACTTGCCGGTCACAAGCGACGTCGGTCGCGTGCAGGCTGCGGTGCGCGGCCTGGTGGCGGGCGGTGGCAACGACAACCCCGAGGCGCAGGTCGAGGCGCTCTTTCAGATAGCGACAGGTGCCGGTCGCGGCACGTTTGTTCCGCCGAGCTTTGGCTGCCCATCGGGAGGCTTTGGCTACCCCTGCTTCCGCGACGATGCGCTTCCCGTCGTGCTGCTCTTCACCGACGCGCCCTTCCATGATGGGCCACGCGGGCTCAACCCCTACACGTGCTCGTTGCCCGTGCGTCCCGCGCGTTATCGCGAGGCCGTCGATGCGCTCAATGCCCGCGGCGTGCGCGTGATTGGCCTCTACTCTGGGCCAGGCTCCGGCATCGAGGACCTCAACGAGATTGCGCGCGACACGAACGCCATCGATGCAAGCGGTAACCCGATCGTCTTCGACATCGGCATCAACGGGACCGGCCTGAGCGAGAGCGTCGTGCAGGCGATTCGCACCCTGGCGAGCGTCATCGAGCTCGACATCGACACCGTGCTCGTCGACCCCAATCCGCGCGACATGGTCGACCCGCGCAACTTCGTCGATCGCGTGATCGCAGTGCGCGGCGAGCCGATGAGCGGCGTCGGTTCGATCGAGCGCGACGCTGGCATCTTCCGTCGTGTGCGCACCGGCACGCGCGTGGTGTTTGCACTCAGTCTTCGCAACGACGTCGTCGCCCCGGGTGTTGGCCCGCAGCGCTTCTTGCTCGAGATCGTGTTCCGCGGAGACGGTCGACAGCGGCTTGGCTCTCAGACGATCGAGATTGTTGTTCCGGGTGCGGACGGCTCGGGATGTTGAGCCGAGCGAAGCGTGCGTTGCTGCTCACGCTGCTCGGCGGCGCGCTGACCTCGTGTGGCGCCAAGACGGGCCTTGAGACGCCCGACGTGCCGATCGATGCGGCTGTATTGCCCGATGCCTTCGTGCCACCCCGCACGTGCATTGAGGTGCCACGCATGGGTCGCACGCGTGCGGCGGTGACGCTGCCGGCGAATCTGCGCGTGGTCGATGTGATGTTCGTCATCGATAGCTCGGGCAGCATGCAGGACGAGATCGAGGCGGTGCGCGGAGGGCTGCGCGAGCGCGTCGTCCCAGGCATCCGCGCGATCATCCCGGATGCTGCATTCGGCGTGGCGCTCTTTGGCGAGTTCCCGGTGGAGCCCCACGCGCGTCCGGAGTCCGGTGTGCTTCCGTATCTGCTGCGCACGCCGCTGACGACCGACATCGGGCGCGTCGAAGCGGCCCTTGAGCGCACGCCAGACTGGCGCAACCTCGACTTCCCCGAGGCGGGCGTCGAGGCGCTCTTTCAGGCGATGACGGGTGAGGGCCTCTCGCCCTGGATTCCGGCTTCCACGGGCTGCCCGAGCGGTGGCAGTGGGGGCGCGTGTTTCCGCGCGGAGGCCTTCCACGTTGCGGTCCTCATCACCGATGCGGCGCTTCACAACGGGCCGCCAGGGATTGAGCCCATCGCGCCCTACAGCTTCACGCCACGGCCGCATTCGTACGCCGACATGATCGCCGCAGCGACGCGCTCCGACACGCTCGTGCTCGGCCTCGCGGCAAGTGATGTCGGCAGCAACAGCGGCCTTGAGCACCTTCAGCAAGTCGCGCGTGACACGGGCGCGGTGGATTCATCGGGGGCGCCGCTCGCGTTCGATATCGGCGCGGATGGCGGTGGCATTGGTGAGCAGGTCGTTCGGTCCGTGCAGCGTCTTGCGCTCGGCGTGCCGCTTGATGTCGACGCGATTGTGGAAGACGTGCCCGGGGATGCGTTCGATGCGCGCACGGTCGTCACGCGCGTCATCCCCGTGAGTGCCTCACCGATGAGCGGCGTCGGTGCGATTGAGCCCGACGGGTTTCGTCGTGTGGTTCCAGGCACCGAGCTCACCTTCGATGTGGAGGTGGATGCGAGCTCATTGCCCGTCACAACCGAGCGCATCGAAATACCGGCACGCCTCGTGCTCAGGGAATCTCGTCGCGCTCGACTTGGCAGCGTGAACATCCTGATCGTCATTCCCGGTACAGACGGCCGAGGCTGCTAGCCCTGATGCGTGGTGCGCACGGGGTCACGGCGAACGCCGCTGAGTGCGCGAAAACCCCATCCAACGAAGGCGATTCCGCGATGGCGGGGTTGCGGGCAGGCAAGATGCTCTCTCTCTTTTCGTCGAAGCCCAGTCGTTCATCGCAGCGTGCGCAGGCTGACGCTCCCAGCGCACGGCGTGACGCGATCTGGCTCAGTGCACTCGTTCTGCTCGCGGGCTGCGGCGCGAAAACGGGCCTCGAGATCCCGGAGTTTCCGCCGCTCGATGCCTCGGTGGATGCGCCTCAAACGCCCGACGGCGGGACGATGCCAGACATCTGCATCGAGCTTCCACCGCGTGAGCCGCCGACCGAGTTCACCGTCTCGTTCATCACGCGCATCTCGACCGCCGATGTGCTCTTCCTCGTGGATGTCACGGGCAGCATGGGCGACGAGATCACGCAGGTGCGCTCGGGCCTCCGCGGGACGATTGTCCCAGGCATTGCGGCGGCGATTCCCGACGTGCACTTCAGCGTGGCGCAGTACGCAGACTTCCCCATCGCGCCCTACGGCGAGCCGGAGGACTTGCCCTTCTTGCTGCGCACCGCGAGCACCTCAGACTTGCCAAGCGTTCAACGTGGCCTCGACCAACTCGTTGCGGGCGGCGGCAGCGACACGCCAGAGTCGGGCGTCGAGGCGCTCTACTTGATGGCGACGGGTGAGCGCGCGGGCCTGCTGGTACCACCGCGTCGCTGTGCGGCGGGCACCATCGGCTACCCGTGCTTCCGACGCGAGGGCACACGCATCGTCATCTTTGTGACAGACGCGCCCTCACACAACGGGCCTTCCGGTGCAGACCCGTACGGGGCCGATGTCGCACCACCGCCGCACACGTATCCGGAGGCCCTCGCCGCGTTGCGCGGCATCGGAGCGAAAGTCCTCGGCCTCTACAGCGGCTTTGGCGAGGACGCTGGGCGCATGGAGCTGGAGACGATTGCGCGCGACACAGGTGCCATCAGCGCGTCCGGTGAGCCCATCGTGATCGACATCGGTGCCGATGGCGCAAACCTCGGCCCCTCGGTCGTCTCCGCGGTGCAGACGCTGGTCGATGAGGCGCCAATCGACATCACCATCGCGCTTGAGGATGACCCAAGCGATGACCTCGATGCGCTCACCTTCGTGCGTGGCATCGAGACGGTTGCCGCAGACCCGGCGATCGGTGCGGTGCAAGAGGCGGATCGCTTTCGCGCGGTGCGCCCAGGGACACGCGTGACCTTCCGTGTGCGCTTGAACAACACGAGCATCGAGCGCGGCCCGCTGCCGATTCGCTACCGCATGCGCGTCGACCTGATAGGCGATGCGGCAACGCTGCTCTCGGAGACGCAAGTGGAGGTGGTGATCCCCTCGCTCGACGGTGCAGGCTGCGCCCCGTGAACGAGCAGGCCGGGCTACGCTCGCGGCCATGTCTTCTTCGCGTTCCGCTCTTGCGCTCGGTGTCGTCACCGGAAGCCTTCTCTTCGCTGCCTCCGCATCGGCGCAGGTCACACGCGACTTCGATCTGGAGCGCTTCTCGCCCGCGCCCGACAGCGACGGCTTCCTCACGATGCCAGGCACGCGCACGCCTGGGCCATGGCGCTGGAATGTTGGCTTCTCACTCGCCTACGCACGCAATCCGCTCCTTGTGAACACCACCCCACGCGAGGTTGTGTCCGATCGCCTCGACGGAAACCTCTACGCGCAGCTTGGCCTTGGCGGCACCGTCGCGGTCGTCGTTCAGACGCCCGTCGTGCTCTACCAGAGCGGCAATGCGGAGCGCTTGGATGGCGGCCCGGTGATGATGACCTCGGCGATCCGCGATGCGCGCGTTGCCTTGCGTTGGCGGCTCTTTGGCGAGGACGCGACGGTGGAGCGCGAGCGTCACGAGGGCGAGGGCCTGGCCCTTCAGATCGCAGGGACGATTCCCTTCGGGCAGCGCGGGACGTTTGCAGGCGAAGGCGCGCCGCAGGTGGAGGGCGCTGTGCTTGGCGACTTTCATCTCCTCGATTTCGGCATTGGCGGAATGCTCGGCTTTCGTCATCGCTTCGCGGAGCCGCAGCTCTTCACGAGCCGCTTTCGCAACGAGCTCTTCGGCCTCATCGCGATTCAAGTGCCCGTCTTCTTCGTCGACCACGTGAATGCAATCTCCGAGTTTGATGTGTCGACCGATGCAGAGAATCTCTTCGGCGATGCAGGCTCAACGCCCGCCGAGTGGCGGCTTGGTCTGCGCATCACGGCGATTCGCGATGTGCAGATCACGGTCATGGGCGGCACCGCGCTTTCACCAGGAGTGGGCGCGGCACTCGCGCGCGGCATCGTGCAGCTCACGTGGGCACCGCGTGTTCACGACCGCGATCAAGACGGCATCGTCGACGACCAGGATTCTTGCCAAACGCTGCCCGAGGACTTCGACCAGCACCTCGATGAAGACGGCTGCCCCGAGCCTGACAACGATGGCGACCTCGTCCCCGACTTGGATGACGCATGCCCGACAGAGGCTGCGAATTTTGGCTCCGACTTGAACGATGACGGCTGCAACGACCCGGTCGTCGACACCGATCAAGACGGCATCCTCGACCCTGCGGACGCATGCCCAGGTGAGGCCGAAGACGCAGACGGATTCGAGGACGAGAACGGCTGCCCCGATGCGGACAACGACGCAGACCAAGTGCCTGATGCGAGCGATGCGTGTCCAAGCGAGGCTGAGGATCGCGATGGCTTCGAAGACGAGAATGGCTGCCCCGATCTCGATGATGATGCGGACCAAGTGCCCGACGCGTCGGATGCATGCCGCTTGGAGGCGGAGGACCGCGATGGCTTCGAGGATGAGGATGGCTGCCTCGATCGCGACAACGATCGCGATGGTGTCGTCGATGCGGCAGACACCTGCCCCACGGAGCGCGAGACACTCAACGGTGTGCGCGATGAAGATGGCTGCGCGGATCGCGGAGGTCGTGCGCTCTGGACCACGATTCCGATTCGCGCGGACCTCACCGGAGGTGGTGCGAGTGCGCGCTTGCAGTGGAATGCAGCGGGCGTGATCGCCGCCGCGTCGCTGCCTGTGGTGCGTGAAGCCGCGCGCCGCATCGTCATGGAGCCGCGTGAGCAAGAGCTCGTGATTGCGGTGGATGCTGCCCAATCCGATGCCGTGATCGCCTCGTTGCGCTCAGCGCTGGCCCTTGCGCTCACAGAAATCGGCGCGCCCCCCACGCTGCCCTTCCGCATCACGCGCAGCGAGATTTCTCCATCATCTCGGCGCGGTGCAGCCCTCCTTCATGACGTCGCGCGCGCAGCGCCCTGAGGGCTTCTCACACCGCCCGCGTCTGGGTCGTTGACGAGGCCGATCGATAACGAGACCCTCTTCGTTGTCGATGCTGCTCCACCGAAAGCCGCGAGTCTCCGTGATCGTCCGCGCCATGCTGGCGGCGGCGGTTCTCGCGCTCTTCTTCGCCTCGGCCGGAGCGCCTGCGCGTGGGCAAGATCGCGGCGGTGTGGTTCGCGTGATGCGCGAGAGCCGAGACTTCCGTGCGCGCACGCGTGCAGCCCTCGCACTTGGCGCGAGTGCAGACCCAACGATGAGCGATGCGCTTGCGGGGGCGCTGCGTGACCCGCACCCGGCCGTGCGTGCTGCGGCCGCACAAGGCCTTGGTCGCCTTGGGACACGCACGCAGATCGCTGCACTGCGGCTCATGGCGCGCGATGCCGAGCGCTCGGTGCGCGATGCCGCGACGAGTGCGATCGCAGCGATCGAGACGCGCTATCCGGCCACGCCAGCGCCGACGACACGCCCGACCACGCCTTCGCCGATTGCGCCTCCCGTAGCGCCCGCTGCAGCGCCTCCGGTGGCGGAGCTCCCGCTTCCGCGCATCAACTGGGCACGCACGCAGATTGTTGTCGTGCTCGGCTCGATGGAGAATCGCAGCGGCTACGCGCACCCTCCGCTTGCGGCGATGCTGCGCAACGAAGTGCTGCGCTCGCTCGGCTCGGTGCGCGGCGTGGGCATCCTGCCGGATGTTCCGAATGAGGATGCAGACAGGGAGAT
>JBILQT010000357.1:0-6649 GCA_044373065.1 Sandaracinaceae bacterium | reverse complement strand
GCGGGAAGACGAACGGCGCCTCGCCTCTGCGCTCGCGGACGCGCTTTCCGAAGAACCATCCGACAGCCATCGCAACGTAGGAGCCGCCGACGGCTGTGGCGCGAATCTCGATGGGCGCATGGAAGAGCCCCTGGAAGGCGAAGAACTGAATGAACAGTCCGCCGAGTTGACTCGCAAGTAGCCAGCGTCGCGCCCTCGCCGGAACCGGCTGTTTCCTCTGTTCCTCACTCGGCATGGGGGGACGAGGGGCACGTCCCAACACGAACGCGCTCAGGCCCGCCACGCAGATCAAGGTCAGAGCGCGAATCCATGGCAGCACCATCCAACACCTCGATGCGAAGAGTTTCCGAGCTAGCGCGCTTCTGACGGCAACGATTCCGCCCGGCGCTCGCCGCGCGTCCCAACGTCGCCCACGAAAAGCACGAGCCAATTGAAGACCACAACGAGCCCGAACATCCAACGCATCGGCGTAAAGAGCCGTCGCGCGCGCTCACCGAACGTCGGCTTGTGTCCTTCAGGAAGCGGCGGATGCGCGAAGGGTGCGAAGCCATCGCGCTTGCGCTCGCGTGCGCCGAAGTACCAGGCGACTCCGACCGCGACGAAGGTGGCGCACGTGGCCGCGACGCGAAACGACCAAGGCGCGTGGCTCAATGAAAGACCGACCGCCAGCACAGCAAAACCTGCGCGCGGAAGGAGAAGCGCTGGAGTTGGCTTGGGAAGACGTCCGGCGAAGAACCCCATCACCGCAAATCCAGCGACGTAGAGAAGCACCAAGATTGTCCGGACCACCATCGAAGACCTCGCTGTGTTCTGCGCAGCCCGCGCAGCTAAGCACCGGCGATGCGCGATGGCGAGCGATGTCTGCTGTGCCGCCGATCGGCACCGCTTTCGCCAACATCAATTCAACACTATTGCAACATGATCGACAGAGTGCCCAGCACGCCGCTACCGAGCCGCGCTTCCTTGGACGCAGCGGGCTGCGAACGCCTCCGCGAATGCCTCCAACTCCGCAGGTGAGAGGTCACGCTGCCCAGCTTCGATGCGGGCTGCGACGAGCGCGTTGAAGCAGGACTGATAGGCGAAGTTGCTCGTCCATCCGGGCTGATCGACTGGCGCCTCCGAGAGCGTGACGACGACACGCGTTGGCGCGCCGTGAACCCATCGCGTTGCGACCTCGGCGACGCAACTTGAGGCGCTCGCTTCGAGATGCTCGTAGGCGACAAGGTGGAGGCCTCGGCCGAACTCGGATGCCTCGATGAGCTCTGCAGGCGTGATCGACTGCCGAGTCAATATCGCATCACCCTCGATGGTTGCTTGCTCGAGGCCGCCATTGCATCGGTCCCCTTGGGTGAAGTCTGCGCGGCGAACCAGCTCGCTGCCCTCGAGCGCAACGACCATGACGCCAGTGAAGTTGCCCGTGCCGCCGCCGTTCACAAGGTACCGAAGCGCGAAGCCCTGGTCGTAGGCGCCAAGCCACTCGTAGCCCTCGATCTCGCGCCCGTCGTCGCCATCACCGGGAAAGAAGTTGCGCCATGAACCCTCGATCGAGACATCGCCGCTCGCCGCACCGCAGACCGCAGTCTCGACGCGTGCCTCGCGCTCGAAGAAGAGCTGCGCGACGCAATGCGGATGAAGCGACTCAAGTGCGGCTGGCAGCGCCGCATTGGAGGGCCGCGGCGTGTCGACCGTAGAGGGAAGCGAGGTGGACGGATGCGCTGCGCCTGCACAGCCAACGAGCATCACGAGAGCGAGAGAAATGGTTCGCATCGAAGTCATCATGGCAAGGCGCGCGCCTCTCCAAATGCGCGCATTTTTCGAGCGAAGCGTCGACCCAAGGACACAGCGATGTTGTCCGCAGAACACGCCTCAGGCTTCGCCCTTCGCGCTGAATGCATCCCAATACGCCTCGCCGAGCGCGATGAACTCCGACGTTGTGTGCACCCTGCCGCTCGTCTCGGCGAACACGATCACGCGCGCTTCGATCGCGAGCTCGCACCAGTCGTTCCCGATGTTGCCGCGGAGCTTCAGCGTGGACGTTGCAGCCTCGTCGAGCGCCGCCTCTTGCAACCAAAAGTCGCCCTCCTTGGCTGCACGCGCTTCGACGAATCGAGCCCAGTCTTGTGCGATGAAGATTCCTCGCGCGAACCAGTCTGCGTCCGCTTTCTCGCGCGCCTCGCGCTCGATGCCCTTCTCATGCATGGGTCGCGGATCCGCGGGCGGCTCCCAGCTGCTGAAAGCGTGAGCGATCACGCCCTCACAGCGCACTTGGTAGCGCTGCGTCTTCTCGTGACCTTGATGTTTGCGGACGTGTGGGACGTCGATCGTGAGCGTGCAGATGCCATCGGCTGCGTGAACCGTCTCAAGGTGGCCGTCGTGAAGGATTGCCCAGAGGTCAACGTGCATCATCGGTGCAACGTACGCGCTTTCCAAGGTGTGCAGTGCCGCGATCACGGTTGCGCATCCCACTGCACAACGCGGATCCGTCGCCATGCAATTCGCTTTCATTTCAGGGCATTTCGTCGTCCTGCCGCGCGGCCCAGCGATTGCGAAAGAGCCCACCATGACCCGCATCCTCACCCTCCTCGCACTTGTTCTCCTCTCCATCCCGCAGCTCGCTCAGGCGCAGTCAGAGAGCGTCTCGGCGAGTGCCTATGTGCAGACCGAAGCGCCCTTGCCCGTCTCGCCCGATGCGAGCGCGAGTGAGCTTGAGTTCGCGATGAATGAACGCCTCGCGCGGACAGAGGCGGCCGCGGCGAGTGCAGAGTGGCGCGAGGCCTCGCGTGCACTCCGTGAGGCGCAGCACATCAATCGACATGATCGTCGCGTGCGCCTCGCGCAGCTCGGTCTTCGCAATCGCCTCGTGCCGAGCTTGGTGCTTCAGCTCGACCCGATGGTGCAGGAGGAGTTGCTCCACCACGACGACACGGCCTCGGCATTCACAACGGCAGGTCACGTCTTCGGCGTCATCGGCGCCGCGAGCGCGGTGGCAGGCGGCGTGGTCGTCATCCTCGGCGCGCTCGGCCTCGCATTCGTCCGCGGCCTCGAGGCCATCGCGGGAAGGCCTGCAAGTGGAAACCTCGACGGACTCGCGCCCCTCGTTGGCATTCTCGGCGGCGCAGGTCTTGGCTTTGCTGCCATCGGCGGTGGATTTCACCTCGCGGCAAGCGGCGAAGGCCGTGCGATCCGCGCAGTCCTGGTGCCTCAGGTGAGCGCCGAGGGCGGCGGCATCCTCGTCGGCGGCTCGTTCTGAGAAGTCAGCCGGGAAAGTCCTCGCGAAACGCGCCGCGCCCGCGTACTTTCCCGCGCATGAGCAAACACCAGCACAACTCTCTCCGTAAACACGAGATGCGTCGTCGCACGCGCAAGCTCGCCCTCTGGCGCGAGAAGCAGGCTGCGAAGCAGGCTGACAAGAAGGCCTGAGCGCACCTCGTCTCTTCTGAGAAGGCATCGTCTGCATCACGCAGCGATGCCTTTTCGCTTGGGTGGGTTTCGTGTTCAGAGGCCAAGCAGGCGAAGAATGTTTCCAATGATCGGAAGCATCTTGAGGAAGCCGATCAGGCCGCCGCCGGAGGGCGCAATCGCTGCAGGTGCGGGGGCAAATGCGCTGGCCGCCGGCGCGCCAAACGAGCTCGGTGCGCTGAAGCTCGAGGCCGCCTCGGGCGCCTGAAAGTTGCTGTCCCAGTCGTTGTTCAGCGTCTGCAATTCGCCCACGAGCGAGGTGTAATCCTGAATCGCCGACTGCATCTGAATGCGCTCCGGCACGGCCTTGTTCTGAATCGGCGCGAACGCCGCACGCAGCGTCTGAAGGCGCTCATTCGCGCGGTTCCAACAGCGCTGAATCGCGCCCTTGCAGTCGCTCGCTTGCTCGAAGGTGAGCAGCCCCGTGTTCGCAAACATCGCTGAGTCTCGCGCGAGTGACTCGGCATTGCTGACAGTGAAGTCGTCGTGCCGCTCCAGGCACTCAAGCGCGAGCTGGAAGGCCTTGCTCGCAGCCGCCTTCAGCTGCGGGTCGTTCTTGTCGCCGATGTCCCAGCGATTCGCGATGTGATGCGCCGCCGTCCAGCGCTTGTTCGGCGTTGGATCCGAGAGCTCACGGACCATGTCGTCGAAGGTGTATTCGCGCTCTGGCTCATCAGGCCTGCCCGCCGCGCGCTGTGCATGATCGGCTGCCATCACCGCTGCGATTTGCCCCTGCATCTGCTGCTGAAACCCCGGTGTGTACTTCGCGTAGAGCTGCCCGTATTGCGTCGTGATGTGGTGGTTCACATCCGCCGCCATCGCCGCATTCCAAGCCGCCTGTCCGCGCTGCCATTGCTCCCAGCTCAAGCCCGCCTGCTGAATCGCGACGCCCAGATCCTCGCCGCCCGCGGCCTTCGCCATGAGGCGCGCATACGTGTCCAGCGTCACGCCCTCGTGCGCCTGCTGGCTCATGTCAGCGACATCGCCGAAGTGCGCCTTCATCGTCAGCTCTTGCTGAATCATCGCGAACTTCGCGTGCAGCTGACCGCTCGGGTCTGACTCCATGCGCGACCACCAGCCATTCCAGCTATGCGCCCACGTGTTCTCGTCCGTGCCGCGGCTCGCGAGGTAGTGCTGAAGATGCGCGCGATGCGCCGGCTCGCCGTACTGAGCCTTCAGCTCGCCATCCTTCGACATGATCTCTGCGCAATCGCGCATCGAGAGCCCGTAAATCTGTTCTTCCACGACAACATCACCTTTCCGAAGAGTCGCTCTTCGATGGAGCGCTTGCTCAACGAGAAGACACGGGCGAAGTCGGCGAGTAGCGAAGAAATCGTCCGCGATTCGCGACTTTGCTGTTTCCCTCGCGGGAAAGAACAAAAACGCGCGCTTGGCTTTCACCAGGCGCGCGCTTTTATTGGAATATGATTCCTATAAGACTGGAATCAGAACTTCATCTCTTTCAACTCCGGCGACGCAAAGAGCTTCGCCTCTGTCTTCTCCTGCACCTCGCGCGCGCTCACACCGGGCGCGACCTCGATGAGCAGAAGGCCGTCGGGCGTCACGTCCATGACGGCCAGATCCGTGATGATGCGGTGCACGACGCGCTTGCCGGTGAGCGGGAGCTTGCAGCTCTTGAGCACCTTCTTGTCGCCCTCTTTGTTGCAGTGATCCATCACGACGACGACGCGCTTGGCACCTGCGACGAGATCCATCGCGCCGCCCATGCCTTTGACCATCTTGCCGGGGATCATCCAGTTCGCGAGGTCGCCCTCTTCACTCACTTCCATCGCGCCGAGGATGGCGAGATCGATGTGGCCGCCGCGGATCATCGCGAACGATTCTGCGGAGTCGAAGAGTGCCGCGCCGGGAAGCATCGTGACGGTCTGCTTGCCTGCGTTGATCAAATCCGCGTCCTCTTCACCCTCGAAGGGGAAAGGACCCACGCCGAGAATTCCATTCTCGCTCTGGAGCATCACCTCGAAGCCCTCGGGGATGTAATTCGCCACGAGCGTCGGGATGCCGATGCCGAGGTTGACGTAGAAACCATCGCGCAATTCTTGGGCGGCGCGCATCGCCAGTTGGTCTCGATCGAGCGGCATGGTTCAGCCCTTCCTTGGCGTGGTGGTCTTGCGTTCGATGCGCTTCTCGTGCGTGCCGACAATCACGCGCTGCACGTACACACCGGGCGTGTCGATCTCGTGCGGCTGAAGCGTTCCCACCGGGACGAGCTCTTCGATTTCCGCAATCGTGATGCGCCCGGCCATCGCGCAGAGCGGATTGAAATTCTTCGCAGCGAGTCGGTATTGAAGGTTGCCGTAGCGGTCGCCGCGCCAGGCTTTGACGATGGCGTAGTCGGTCGTGATGCCGCGCTCGAGCACGAAGTGTTTGCCGTCGAACTCGCGCGTCTCTTTGCCCTCGGCGACCTTTGTCCCGTAGCCCGTCGGCGTGAAGAACGCGGCGATGCCAGCGCCACCTGCGCGAAGACGCTCGGCGAGCGTGCCTTGCGGCGTGAGCTCCACCTCGAGCTCGCCCGAGAGGTATTGCCGCTCGAACTCTTTGTTCTCGCCGACGTAGCTCGAGATCATCTTTCGAATCTGTCGATTCTTGAGAAGGATGCCGAGGCCGAAGTCATCGACGCCGCAGTTGTTCGAGACGAACGTGAGCCCCTTGGGCCCGCCTTCATTCACGAAGCGGTCACGCAGCGCTGCGATGGCCAGTTCAGGGATGCCGCAAAGGCCGAAGCCTCCGGCTGCAACGGTCGCGCCCTCGGGGATATCCCGAACCGCCTCGGCCGCAGTCTTGAGCACTTTATCCATGTGCCGCGTTTACCATCGTTTGCGGAGAACGTGGAGAGCGCTTCGCAACGAAGGAGTTCGTCATGGCCCAGCAAGACAGCGAGCGGATGTTGCGTGAGGACCCGAACTGGGTCGTCCTCAAGTCGGACGGAGACGCCTCCGCGATTCCATTCAATCGACGCGGTGCTGTGCTGATCGTGGAAGACCCCGCTGAGAACGACAGACTCTGTCGAATGCTCGTGGCGCTCGGGCGAGAAACACTCGACACCCTGCCGAAGCTGCCACCCGCGATTCCGGTAACCGTCTCAGAGAGCGACTAGATCACCACGCAAGACGTGGGGACTAGGCCTGAGGCTCGTCGCACAGCCACACGTCGGGCGACGGAACAAAAA
>JBILQT010000356.1:0-6658 GCA_044373065.1 Sandaracinaceae bacterium | reverse complement strand
ATCCCAGCGCTCGTAGAGGGCGTCGAGGGTCTGCACCGTGATGTCGGAGAGCCTTGCCGCACCGAGCAATTTCGTCGGCGCATCGAAGCTCTTCTCCGCTTGGATGCGATGTCCATCGAAGCGCGAAACGTTGAGCGCAGTCAGGTGATAGGCCGTCGTCGTCTTGCCGATGTCGTGCAGGTGCGCGGCGACCAAGATGGCGTTCTTCTCGGCCTCGGGAACCGCCACGCGCTGAAGGATCTTCGCGCACACCGAGGCGACATGCGCCGAGTGACCACGCAGCTCGCCACGGCTCTGATCGACCAAGGTCACAAGGACCTTCACCGTCTCGAGGTAGGTCGCGTAATCCGGTGCTGCCTCCAACGAGCCGAGGGAGCCGGCGGAAGGGGGCTCGAAGCGACCCATGTCGACGACGGAGGGCGCACGCGCTCTTGCGGCCGCACGGATGGCGGAGGCTGGAGGGAGCGCCGAGATCGGACGCGGAGGTGCAGGCCTTGGACGCGCTGCGGGACGTGCCGGCGGGGCTGCAAAACCAGGCTCACCGAACCCGCCTGCGAGCTCCATCGTGTCGGGCCGACCCCGCTCATCCATCGGTGGCGGAAGGCCGCTGCGTGACTCGGCGATGAGCCCGGAGAACGCCATCGGGTCGCCTCCGTAGTACTTCTTGATCGCTGCGACGATCGCCGCGGGGCGCGCGATGTAGGCCTTCACCTCACGCACGGTCGTGACGACCTGCACGTGCTTGGGGATGTCCTCGTCGAGGTCGGCGACCACGATCGCGAGTGACTGCGTCTTGGCATCGAAGACGACCGGACAGCACTGGTAACGCTCGCAGACGCGGCGCGGCACCATCTGAAGCGTCTGCCGGTCGATGCCCGCTTTCGCGAGGCGCTCCGTGCTCACAAAGCGCGTCTGGTAGACGTGCGCGACGGCCTTGAGCAGGTCGTGCTCGCTCATCGCACCTGTGTCGATGATCAGCTCTTGGACCGACTCACCACTCCGCTTGGCACGGTGGAAGATGGATTCATACGCGGCGGCGCTGATCCGCTGCTCGTCGCGCAAACGATCGAGCAGCTTCAGGCCGAAGGCGTTGTTCGTAACGACCGGGCTAGACAATGCCAATCGATGTTGCCACAGGTCATCGCCCTGGGTGCAGAGCGAAGATGGAGAACGCGTTTGATGGCAGAACTGTCCCCAGACTGCCCCACAGGATGCCTTGACAGGCATTTCCTCCGTGCCATCCATCGGCCGCGCACAGCCGGGCGTTTTCCGTCATTCGCCCAGCATTCAGCGCTTCGATCGTGGAGCATCGCATGAGCAGGACACGTCAAGAGTCGAGCGCCTCTGCGGCCGAGCCCACTGGCACCGAGCCCGCCAAGCACAACGCACCAGTCGGTCGACGTATTTCGACATGGGCCTTCTCCGCAGCCCTCCTCGTCACCTTCGCCTTTGGCGCTTGGTTCACCGGGGTCGAGCCCGCGACGGCCAACGACATGAGCCGCGTCTTCTTGAACGGCCGGCCCATCCCAGTGCGCTTCAACGACGGCGACTCCTTCCGCATCTTCGCGGGCGAGTACAGCGGCTCGCAGTGCCGTCTCGCAGGCTTCAACAGCCTCGAGAGCTTCGGCCCCGCACATCAGTGGGGCACCTGGCACCCATACGAGCTCTACATCAACGCCAAGCTCGCGACCGTCAATGGACGCCGCGGCACCTGGCATTGCTTCACCTCGGGCGATCGCGACACCTACGGCCGCCTCCTCGTCGAGTGCCCCGACCTCATCGTCGACGACCTGCGCCGCGGCTACGCGCACGCCTACCAGCCCAACGACTCGCCCTCGCGCCCCGAGTATCTCCGCGCGCAGCATGAGGCGATGCGCGCCCGTCGCGGCATGTGGGCCCACGGCATTCCGCGCTTCATCACCACCTCGCTGCACTCGGCAAGCGAGGACCCGACGCGCGAGATCCACTACGACCGCCGCATCTCGACGCTCGATGGTCACACCGAGAGCCGCATGCACCACGACACCTACAACGAGTGCCAGTGGGTTTGCGATACGGAGACGGCGCTCGGCGAGGGCCAAGCGGAGGCCGTTGCGCGCAGCTTGCGTGATGACCCAGGCCTCGCACCGCTCCTCTCGGAGTGGACGAACATCCACCTGATGGAGTTCGTCACGCGCTTTGCGACGACGGGCAATCTGCCCGAGTACCTCACGGGTTCGAGCCGCGACCCGATCCTCGCCCAGCTTCAAGCAGCCCGCGAAGGCGGCGCGTTGGGCACGCACACGCAGCGCGGCTCGTGCATGCTCTATGTCGACTTCACCCGTCGCTACGGTGACGACCGCGCCTCTTGTTTGGCCGCACACGGCACCCTGCCCACCGACCTTCCCGACCAATGGCACGCGGCGCACTGAGCGTCCTTAGGAGCTGCCTTATGCGTACTTCGCTTCCCGCTCTCTTGGCCCTCACCTCGGTGCTCGGCGCAGGCTGCTTCACCCCCGTCCCGGAGGGCCCGCCCTCTGGCTACGAGACGAACATCCGAGACTGCTCGAACGGCATCGACGACGACAACGACAGGGCTGTGGATTGTCGCGATACGGACTGCATCTCCCGCGGCTTCTGCAACCAGATCGTCCCGATCGACTTCGTTCTTGAGCCGGAAGACACGGCAGAGCGTTGCGTCGATCGCATCGACAATGACGACGACGGACGCTTCGACTGCGGCGACCCGGATTGCACCGTGATCCTTGAGCTCTGCTGCTCGCTCGAGTTCGATGACGCGAGCTGCTCCAACGGCTTCGACGATGACGGCAACGGCTTCATCGACTGCGTTGACTCCGGCTGCTCACGCAACCCCTTCGTGACCGTCTGCGAGCTGGAGTCGAACTGCAACGACCTCCTCGACAACGACGGCGATCGTCGCCGCGACTGCGATGACACCGACTGCGCAACGGCTGCGAACTGCGTCCCCGGTGGCGAAGACTCCTGCGACAACGGCGTTGATGAAGATGCCGACGGACGCGCCGATTGCGACGACCGTGATTGCTACACCGACGGCGTCTGCCGCGGACCCGAGAACACGCTCACGCGTTGCATCGACGGCAACAACAACGACGGCAACGTCGACGGAGCGATGATCGCGCTTGCGGATTGCACGGAGCCCACCTGCCAAGCCCTCACGGGCGAAGATGCGGTCATCTACGCGGCCTACTGCGCGAACCTCTCGGGCCCCGAAACCACGTTGATGCGCTGCTCGGACGGCATCGACAACGACGGCAACGGCTTCCTCGATTGCAGCGATTTCAGCTGCTCACGTGGTGCGCCCGAGGTCATCGCGTACTGCGCGAGCCTTGCGGAGAACACCGTCGACAAGTGCTCGGACCGCATCGACAACGACAGCAATGGCTTCGTCGACTGCCGCGACTTCAGCTGCACGATGGCCTCCCGCGGTGCGACGCCCGAAGCCATCGCCTACTGCATGACCGCCGTGGCCAGCGAGAACTCGACCGCGAGCTGCATCGACGGCCTCGACAACGACGGAAACGGCTTCATCGACTGCGCAGACCGCAACTGCTGCATGGCCGGCATGTTCGTCAGCGGCCGATGCGGGGGCTACCTCGACGATGTGGTGACGACGTACTGCGCGAGCATCCTCGAAGACAGCGTTGCCCGTTGCTCAGACGGCCTCGACAACGACAACAACGGCTTCGCCGACTGCGCGGACTTCAGCTGCTCGCGCTCCATGGACTCCGACATCCTCGTCTACTGCGCGAACCAGACCGAGGCGTCCTTCGCAGTGTGTACAGACGGGCTCGACAACGACGGCAACAGCTTCAGCGATTGCGAAGACTTCAGCTGCCGCGATGTGCTTGAGGAGTACGTCACGACCGTTCCTGGCACGGCGCCAATGCGTACAGGCCAGCAGCGCTCGCCTTGTACCGAGAGCGTGGGCAGCACGGCTGAGTGGCAGCGCCACAACTGCCAAGACGGCCTCGACAACGACGACGATGGCTTCGCCGATTGCGACGACTGGGATTGCAACTGGAACCCCGTCACACGCGACCTCTGTCTCTTTACCGGCACGACGCGTCCACGCGTTTGCGGCTGATTCAAAGCTCCTGCCCGCACCCTTCTCGACCCTTTGGAAAAGAACATGAACCGACGTCTTCTTGCATCCCTCCTCGCGCTCGCGACGACGAGCCTCGCCTTTGCAGGCACTGCGCTCGCCCAAGATGTGAACCCGGAGGATCCGTCTGCTGCCGGGATGACGGCGCCGGTGGAGCAACCGATTGCACAGCCCGCACAGGCGCTCCCAACGACCGAGCGCGTCTGCGACGACGGTCAGGATCAAGACGGCGACGGCAACGTGGATTGCGCGGACGCGGATTGTTTCTCGGCTGCGAACTGCCAGGCCGGTGGCAGCGATGAGCGCACCGACCGCGCATGCAGCGACTGGATCGACAACGACGGTGACGGCGCCTCGGACTGCGACGACCAGGACTGCCAGGCCGACACCGTGCGTGTCTGTCGTGGAAGCTGGCCCCAGCAATCGGTGGGCGGCGGTGCGGCGCCTGTCTCCACCGCCGGGATGGACGAGCTTCCCGAGCTTCCCGAGGGCGCCACCAGCGCCGAAGACCTCGTCGGACAGAACGGCGACCTTGAGGGCGAGCGCAACGACGCAGCCTGCTCCGACGGCATCGACAACGACGGCGACGGACGCGTCGACTGCGCGGACTACGGCTGCCGTTTCGATCCCGATGTGGCCATCTGCCAGACGCAGCCGGGCCTGCGCTTCTCGGTCGTCGGCGGTGTCGGCGGCGGCATCCAGCTCAACTTCGCCAACGATGGCCGCTACGCGAACAACCAGCCCAGCGCTGGCTTCACGCTCCTTCAGATGCGTGCGCTCGGCCCGATCCCGTTCATCAACAACAGCTTCTTCCTCATCCAGATGCGCGCGGACATTCAGCTTCGCGTCAACTTCATCCTCTTCCGCGTCCCGATCAACAACAACGGCTTCTACCTCGCGCTCAACTCGGGCTCGGGTCTTCTCACGACAGCCTTCGTTGTGTCCGCGGCCAACTACCCGCTCCTCGATCCGCCGTTCTACATGTCGAACATCGTCGAGCCCGGTAACGGCTTCTCGCTCGAGGTCGGCGGCCCGCTCACCGATACGACGAGCCCCTTGAACTTCCGCCTCTTCGCAGCTGCTGGCTCGGGCGAGGGCACAGGCAACGTCGGTGGTCGCTTCTACCGCTCGGATGACCGCAACTTCTCGTGGTCCGGTGGTGGTCAGCTCCTCCTCGATGTCGTTGGCCGCACCGACCGCTTCGACAGCCTCTTTGTCTACACGCCAAACCCGCACTCGCTTCAGTTCACGGTCGGCACGCGCTTCGACCAGCGCCCCAACGAGCGCATGATGCTCTGGCAGGGCGGCTTCTTCTGGCGCTACACGCACTTCCTCATCCGTGGCGATTACTTCGGCCGCTACATCCTCGACTACAACGCGATCAACCACACGTTCAACGTGTCGGCCTCCGTGCTCCTTGTGCCGCGCGTCCTCATGTTCGCGGCCGACATCGGCGGCGTCTACCGCAGCCAGGGCTACCAGAACCTGCCTGTGGGCGAGCGCACACCGACGGGCGTGACCTACGACCCCGAGCAGACGACCTGGCGCGCAGGCCTCACCTGGTTCTTCTTCCGCCGCACCGGCATTCTCAGCCTCGTCTACGGCGAGACCTACCGCGAGAACGACCCGACGAACCCGCTTCGCTACCCCGTGGAGCGCACACTCAAGCTTGAGAGTCGCTTCCGCTTCTGATTGGAGAAGGCCATGACCGAGCGAACCCAAAAGACTGTCGCCGCGCTCTGCTGCTCCATCGCAGTGCTCTCGCTCGGCTGCCCGGCTCAGCCGGTGACGGTGTGCAGCTACAGCGCGACGACGGGCAACTGCTTTGATCGCTCGTTCCACTTCGACGACGCCCGCGTTGCGGCGATGAACCCCGCGTCCTTGCCCGCAGCGCCCAGTGTCTGTCGCGAGCCCGTGCGCGCTCAGATTCTGCGCGTGGTGGACGGCGATACGTTCGATGTCGCGTTTCCCGATGGCACCGGTGAGCGCATCCGCCTCATCGGCGCCAACACCCCCGAGACGCATCCCACCGACATGGGGCTACCGCACTGCGGCGGCGGCGAGGCCTTCCGCTTCTCCAACAGCATGATCGGCCGCCGCGCCATCCTGACCTTCGACCAGGACTGCACCGACAGCTTCGGCCGCACCCTGGCCTACGTTTGGTTCGGCCCGCAGCACAGCGATATGTGGCAAGCGCAGCTCATCCGCCGCGGCCTCGCCCGCCAGCTCACCGTCGCCCCGAACGACAACTTCGCCCCGCTCTTCCTCGAAGACGAGAACGCCGCCCGCGCGCAAACCCTCGGCATCTGGGGCGAGTGCTTCGGCGACATGAACCCCTGAGCTGACCGGCAGCAGACGACGAATCCCACCCCTCCCTCGAGCGGTGGGATTTTTCTTTGGGCCCACGTAAGTTGGGAATGCCAACCCATCCGTTGCCGACCCCCACGCCACACCCTGGTCCAGGCAACCCAAGCGTTGCCCAAGCCCACAAAGCACCTCGGTCGACGCAACCCCACCGTTGGCCTCAACCACACC
>JBILQT010000073.1:0-28148 GCA_044373065.1 Sandaracinaceae bacterium | reverse complement strand
CGAGGTCGCCTCATCCGCCGAAGCGCCGTGCATGAACGACTTCTCATCGGCGGTGCCAAACGTCATCGCACCCAGGCAGAGAGAAGAGACCTGAAGACCACTTGTACCAATGCGTCGGTATTGCATCGGAGGGTCGTACTACGCGTGCTGCTAGGCGCCCCAAGTGTTTCGCAGCACGCCTGCGCGACTAGGCAGCGTCGCTCACCCCTCGTCCTGCACTTCAATCGTGTTGCCCTTGGTCGCGCCGCCGACGTTCTTCATCCGGTCCGGCACACGCAGCGCAACGACGCCGCGCTCCACGCCTCCAGGCACGCTCGGGCCGGCCAGGGCGCTCTTCACCATGCCCTCGTTCCACTCGTCGTCCCATGCGTAGTTGAAGCCATTGCAGGCCACGCAGCGCTTCTCCAGGCCCGTGCGAACGACATCGCGTGCGAGGTCGCTTGAGAGTGCTTCCACGAGCGACGCGCCCTTCACGTTGCGGCCCTGATGCCAGCACAAATAGAAGCCGTGGTCGGAGAAGCCGATGAACTTCTGCGGGATCTTGCAGCCGTCGATGGGGCGGTAGCGGAAGTCCTTCCGCGAATACATCTCGAAGTGGTTGAGCAGGAGGTTCTTCTCGTTGAACCAGGTGTGCGTGTCCTGGCATTCGCGCTCGATGCGCACGAGCTGCTCGTAGGCGAGCTTCTCTTGCACTGGCGTCATCTGGTACTCGGCCGTCTCCGGCACGACCTCCACATGGCTGAAGCCGCAATAGGCGTACTTCTTCTTGCCGAGATTCTGGATGTGCTTGAACGAGTCGTAGAGCACATGCGCGTTGTCCCGCTGCATCACCGTGTTGGTGCCCCACTGAATCTTCGACTCGCTCAGCCAGCCGAGCGTCTTCATCGTGCGGGCCCATGTGCCCTTCTTCTGGCGGATGTGGTCGTGCACTTCCTCGGTGCCATCGACGGAGATCGTGAGGCAGTCGAGCTGCTCCAAGAACTCAAGACGCTCGCGCTTGATGAGCGTCCCGTTGCTGACCATCTGGATCTTCACGCCGAGCGAAAAGGCATGCTCCAGAAGGCGATAGATCGCGGGATGTACGAAGGGCTCGCCGCCCGAGAAGCTGATCGTGTGGATGCCAATCTCGGCCGCCTCGGAGATGGCCTTCTTGCAGACTTCCTCCTCCATGAAGAGCGCCTCAGAGGGCCTGCGGCACATCTGACATGTCAGATTGCAATATTCACTTAATGCGATGTCCATCTTCTCGTAACTCGTGAAGATGTTCTCGGTGGCGCACTTGGGGCACGCCTTGGTCTCCAGCGCTTCTCGCCCACTCATCGTGTGAATGACGTCTTCGCCACACTGGACGCAAGCGCGCTTCTTGGTGGATTGAACCGTCGTGGGCCCTTTGGCGATGTCGAGGATGCGCGGCCTGAAGTTGGCGGTTCCCATCGTCTTTCTTTCCCTATTCTGCGGAGGTCTCGGAGACTTGCTTCTTGGCCTCAAGCCAATGCCCAATCGGCTCGGCGTAGACGACTTCGTTCCCCTCTTTGCCGTGGAACGAATCGACGTCACTGCAGGCCGCCAAGCAGCCTGGGCAACGCTCCGTGAGCGCCAGGATTTGAAGCTGCTTGTGATGCACCGAGTGCCAGATGTCGGTGATCTCATCCTCGTAGACACTGCCCATGCGGTCGTTGTCCGTACGCATGAAGAAGCAGGGGTAGATGTGGCCTCGGAAGTCTACGAGGAGGAACTTCGAGGGCAGGTAGCAACCGCCCGGCGGGATGGGCCTCTTGCCCGTCGCGAGGTAGTCGGGAACCACGCCGAACATCGACTCGGTGAAGATGGTCACACCAAGCTCGCGTGCATGCGCCGTGAGCTCCTCAAGCTTCTGCACGATGCGGGCTTTGGGTGTGCGCAGAAGGGTGAAGCGCGGGATGTCTTTGTCCGAGCCCGAGATCTCCTCTTGGAAGGGCTGGAAGGAGACCTCGCGCACGCCGAGTGACTTCGCCAAGTCGAGAAGGTGAAACGAGTGCTGAAGGGTCTCGCGCATGAGCACGCCCGAGAGCCCAACGCGGATGCCGCGCTCGATGCACTTCTGAACGCACTCGACTGATTTGTCGTAGTTGCCTTCGCCGCGAAGGTCATCGTGCACATCCTTGGGGCCGTCGATCGAGACGTGCAGATAGACCGATGGGCACTTCGCGAGGCGATCCAAATTCGCGTCGGTGATCATCGTGCCGTTGGTGACGATGTCCTGCGTGCGGTAGCCAAGCTCATGCGCGTACTCGACCAAGTCGACGAAGTCTTTGCGCATGAAGCTCTCCGCGCCGCAGGGCGTGAAGGTTGTTGCGCCAAGGTCGCGAGCTTGCTTGAGCAGCTTCCGCGCGAGGTCGTAGGGGACGCCGTGCTCCTTCAGCTCCCAGACCGAGCACATCTTGCACTTGAGGTTGCAGTAGACGGTCAGCTCGATCGCGATCTCATCGAGCTTTCGCTCGAGTGCAGGGTCGGCCTTGAGGGGCTTCAGGACGTTCAGCTTTCCCAGTTTCGTCATCGTGTTCCTCATACGCCGAGCGCATTCGAATGCTTCGCTGCGACTTGCCGAATCACATGCGGACGCGGCGTGCGTCCCGCTGCAGCAAGCTCTTGTCGGCAATGCCGAATGACCACATCGACGTCATTCGCGTAGCCATTCTTCACCCACGCATTGCGTGCCTCATCGCGCACAAACCAACGCAAATCGCGCCGCACCCAATCGCGCACGGCCGCGTCCTCGGGGTGCCTATCCATGAAGTAAACAGCGTTGCGCACATAGGTGTCGTAGACGGGCGCGAGCTGTCTCTCCTCGCAACGGAAGGGGTCGCGCGGGGCTGGGTCTTCGATATGAAGAACGCGCGCTTCAGGCGCTGCATGCACGGTGAGTCCGGAGCGCCAGAGGCGATAGCCGGCGTCGATGTCTTCGAGCCCCCAGCCCACGAAGCCATCATCGAAGCCAAGCTCCGGTGAATCGCGCAGCACCGAGAAGTTGCATGAGTAGACGAACATCCACGGCGTCTCGTGCTTGCCCACAAGCTCGCCCTCGGGGCCGATCACGGCCACGCGATCATCGAGCTCGCCCTCGCGAATCTCGGCCAACGTTGGATGCGCATCCGGGTCGCCAAAACGGCGGTGCCGATAGCCGATCACAAGCCGCGGCTCACCGCGACGTAGGCCCTCTTGATGCGCTTTCACATGCGCTTCGACGAAGTTGGGCGAGATGAGCACATCGTCATCGATGAAGATGATGATGTCGCCCATCGCGCTCTCGATGCCCATGTTCCGCGCCTGCCCTGCGCGGAAGCCGAGGTCTTCATGGCGCCTGTATATGAGCGGCAGCTTCGTCTCGAAGGCGCGTGCGACCTCGCCTGTTTCATCTGGCGATCCATCATCACAGACCACCACGCGCGTCAGTGCATCGGTGGGATGGGCTGCGAGACAAGAGAGAAGCGCACGAAGCCGAGAGGGGCGCTTGTACGTTGGGATGACTACGGTGGCGCGCACGGGCCGCGATGGTGCCACACAACGTGCGCGCGCGAGGCTTACAGAGTTTGCGTGTGCCCGGTGGGCACCTCGGTCTTTTCGATATGATGCAATCGAAGCTGCCTCTTCTCGCTCGTCGCAACATCGACGCAGTTGAGCAAGGTCTCGGTTCGCTCAAGCACGATGCTCTCGATGCGAACGACACGCTCTCCACGCGCGCCGTCCTTCTTGCGGTAGCGAAGGCTGACAGGCGCACCGGTGAACCACGCATCCTCGACGATGCGCTTCACCTGCGCGGGCACAGCGTGCGCAGGGACGCCGACGAACGAGAGCTTCGACTCACGCCGCAAGAGCTCGGCCTGCGCGGCCTTGGGAAGCGCCGCACGTACCTTGTCGAGGCTCGAGGCGAGCGTCTCTTCGAAGGGCAGAAAGCGCATGTGTGTCGCGAAGCGGCCGAGCACCAAGAGCACCATTGCCTCGCGCACCGAGAAGTTCACCGGAGGGAGCGCGTAACTTCGATCAAGGGCAAAGCCGCCTCCGCGCCCTCGCTCGGAATGCAGCGGAAGAGAAGCCTCTTTGAGCGCATCGAGGTCGCGATAGATCGTCCGCACCGTCACGCCAAAGCGCTCGGCGAGCTCCTCGGCTGTCACGCCAGTGCGGCGACCACGCAGGGCCTCGGTGAGCGCAAAAAGGCGGCTTGTTCGCTTCATCGCGAATACCTGACATTCAGCTGACATCGTGTCGACGCAGCTTCGTCGTGTTCCGCAGTCATTCACCACAGCGAGACAGAACATGACGACGACCTCCACCGCCCCCGCGCTCACGCTTTGTGAACTTGCCGATGCCTCTGCGTTTGGCATCGAGTCGCTCTCTCCTTTCTGCCTCAAAGCGCATCGCGCGCTCCGCTCGCGCGGTCTTGTCTACGCACGTCGTCACGCCTCGCATCCTGGTGCGCACAAGCTCTCGACCACCGGCCAAGTGCCGATCTTGCTCGTCGGAGAAAGCGAAGTCGTCACCGACTCGACGCGCATTCTGGCGCGCCTGGGTCTCCTCTCGAATCGGCCATTCGACGGCGAGGGAGACCGCGAATCGCGTGCGGAAACTTGGCTCTACGAGGAGCTCGCCGACACGGCCCTCAATGCCTTTCTTGTGGCCGCGCGTTGGGCCGATGAGCGCAACTGGGCGTCGACGGAGGCTGCCTATTTCGCAGAGATGCCAAAGCTCGTGCGGCTCTTCGTGCCCGGCAAGCTGCGTCGCAACGTGCTCGATGCGCTGGTGAAGCGTGATGTTTGGCGCAACGGCCCTGAGGCGTGTTGGTCACGCTTCACGGGCGTGCTCGATAGGCTCGACGGACGCGCCCCGAGGGAGGGCTTCTGGGTTGGCGATTCGATCACCGCCGCCGATGTCGCGCTCTTTGGACAGCTTCGATCCTTCATGACTGCACTTACGCCTTGGCAGGCCGAGCGTGTGCGCGAACGAGAGGCGCTTCACGCGTATGTGCAGCGTGTTGATCGGGCGACCGCGTAGCGAATGACACAGCGATGCGAGGGTGCGGCGCGTGGTACCTTCCGCGCGTGACGTTCCTCGAACGCGCCGCCCTTCATCAGACTCGGTTTCGCGCACCGGGAGTCCAGCCCGATTCGCGCGGTGTTGTGCTTGGGCACAAGGGCCTTGTGCTCTTCCCTTCACTGGACCGCGTCGTCGCCTTCTTTCGTGCCTACGGTGATGACGGCTCGCTCGATGAGATCCTCTCGACGCTGACGATCCAGCGGGTGATTAGCCCGCTCAAGACGCGTGAGATCATCGTCACGTTGAGCGCTGAGTCTTCGTACAGGATGGACCGGGTCGCCGCGATTGCGCGCCTCGCGGGAGGCGACGTGTTCACCGGGACGCAGCGTCACTTTGTGCAGTACCGCGATGCGAGCTCCCCGCTTGGCTACGACATCGCCGAGGTCTCGGACGTGCGCGCGGATGTCGTGGTCTACAGCCAGGCCTACAGGCAGGCGTACAACGTCGAGCGCGAGATTCCGTTTCGCGAGCTCATCCTCAAGCTCACGCCCTACGCCCTGCCTTCAAGCGAGCACACGACGGCAACGCGCTTTGTGGTGACTGCGGAGACCGGCCTCGGTCATGCGCTCATCGGTTATCTCTTTCGCTGGCGCGTGAAGGCGAGTGTCGCGCTCGCTGAGTGGCCTTCGACGTCGGCCTTCGATGAGAAGCCGCGAAGGCTCCACGTCTTTGATGTCGAGGATGTGCAGCCGCGCATTCTGCAGTTGCTTCGCTCGCTGCCGGGCGTGTGTGTGTTCGAGCCGCACGGTGGTGTCGTCGCGGTGCAGCTCGGCTATCGGCATCCCATCTCGCTCGACTCCTGCCGCAGCCTCTTCACGCAAGGCTCGCTCACGCTCTTTCGTGGCGATGGTGAGGTGGTCGTGATCGACACGCTTCCGCCCTTTGCGCCGGTGCGCTCGCTCGTGCGTACGCCGATCGCGATCGATGGCGCGGACCCCTCGCAGCATGTGCGCGGCATGTCGCAGACGAACCCGTTCATCGTGCCGCTGCGCCTCGCGCCAAACCTTGAGCCGCCCAAGAACGTCGTCGCGATTGTGTTGCCCGCCGAGCAACGCCCCTGGCTCGCGAAGCTGCTCTATTTGCTTCCGCCACGCGCGCTTGAATCCATCCGCATGGCCATCGGCGATCAGCACATTTACATGCTCGATTCGGCCGGAATTGAAAGTATTCCGCTCGGTCGCTTCTACTCCGAAGTGGCGCGCCGCATCTATGTGCCAACGGGCATGTCGCTCGTCCCCGCGGTGCAGCCAGCGGTGCTCGAAGACCTGGCCTCACGCGGTACCTCGCAGGGTGCGCACGTCTTCTTCGAGCGCGATGGAGAGCCGCCCACGCTCGTGCAGGACAGCGCCTTCGCTTCCGTGTCGCGTGCGATGTTGCAGCACCTCTCTGGCGTCGTGGTGCACGCGGAGATGCCCGGTCGCGTCGACCCACCGCTGCCCACGTTGCAGTACGGGCCCGAGACGCGATTTCCTCTCTGGGGTGCGCCAGGTCGTGACGGCAACGCGCCCGCATTGCCGAGCGGGGAGCGCAAGTAGGCGTGAGCGACCCGGCGCAAATGCAGCAGGCCTACGACACGCTGCTTGGGAGCTTCTTGCTGCCCCTGCTCGAAGGCGGCCTCGTGACGACTAGCAAGCCCATCGGGCCTGGTTGCGCGAGCTATTTTGCGCAGACGCGCTCGGGCTCGATCGACACGGACAGGCGCATCTTCGACGCGCTCCATCGTGGTGCAGCGGCCGTCGCGAACGTGGAGACCTTGCAATGGCCCTCGCTGCCGATCCTCGCGATGGCGGCCTCGATGTACAACCTGCTCTGCGCCACAGACCCGGCCTACGACAGGCTCTTCGCGCGCAACGCACGCAAGGCGATTCGCACTTGGTCCGAGGGCTGGCTGAGTCTCGTCGGGGCACCGCGCTCGCGCGGAGATGCGCTTGCGAGGCACATCCTCGTCGAACGCTTCGTCGCGCTCAAACGCGAGGATTTGGTGCTGCGAAGCTGGGCCTACACGTACCGTTTTCACGGCCGTCAGCCGAACATCCTCACCGTGCCAGGCATGGGCTTTGACAATCCCGAGAGGCACGAGCGCAACCTCGATCAGATTCTCATCCACACCTCGACGACAGGCACCGGGTTTCATCTCTCGGATCTCGCCGACGCGATTGCACGTCGCTCGCCGCTGACCGAGCTGCTCCTCATCGGACGCAGCGAAGGCGCCTTCTCGCAGCAGCAGTCCACGCCCTTTGCGTTCTCGCTGGCGACGCTCACGACGCTCGCCGATCGCGCGCTGCGCTCCGCTGTTGCAGGACGCCTCCTGGTGCAAGAGAGCGCCTCGGCACCGCTCCTGGGTCGTGCCCTCTTTGACCCCGTGTTGCTCGCGCATCCGAGCCTTCATGCGATCGCGATTCAGCTCGTGCTTGAGATGCACATCATGGGTGCGCTCGACCGTCGCAGCACGCCGACGCGCGATGGCGGTGATCTCGGCTTCGCCCGCTATGCCGCGGTGCTCATTGCCTCACTCGACGATGAACGGGCTGTGCGTGAGCTTGAGACCTTTGACGATGGCCACCGCGCGCTCGTGCAGAAGCGTGCGGAAGGATTGCGACCCCGCGTGCCGCGCGATGTCTTGCTGGAGATGCGCGGACACCTGCAACGCGCGCTCGAATACGAGCCTGAGTTCCTGCCCCGCTGACCCGCTCAGCACGCCTTGATTCCACCTTGGCTTCACGCCTCGCACTGGTTCCGCCTGGAGAATGTCGATGACCACCGTCCCGCCGATCGTCCAACGCCTCTCGCAGATTGCCCACCAGCTTGAGAGCACCTTCCTCGGCAAGTCCGAGACGGTGCGGCTCATGCTCATCGCGGCCGTGGCCGGCGAGCACATGCTCCTTGTCGGCCCGCCCGGTACGGCGAAGAGCGCACTCATCCGCATGTTCTCGAAGCTCGTCGACGCAAAGTACTTCGAGTACCTGCTGACGCGCTTCACCGAGCCCAACGAGATCTTCGGCCCGATCGACATTCAGGCCTTCCGGCAAGGCCAATACCAGCGCCGCATGGACGGCATGCTGCCGAGCGCCGACGTGGTCTTCCTCGACGAGATCTTCAAGGCCAACAGCGCCATCCTCAACTCGCTGCTCTCGGTGCTCAACGAGCGCCTCTACACCGTCGGCGGGACGGTCGTGAAAGTGCCGCTCGTCACCTGCTTCGGCGCCTCGAATGAAGTGCCCAACGACGACGACCTCATGGCCGTCTTCGACCGCTTCCTGATCCGCCTCAAGAGCGACAACCTGGACAGCTACCACTTCCAAGAATTGCTCCTCCGCGGATTGCAACACGAAGTTGCAAAGGCGACGGGCGAGTACGACAAGCTTCAGCCCCTCCTGAGCGCGGCGGATCTGCGCAACCTCCATGTTTTCTTGGCCGAGCGCATGCGTGCGGTGCCCGAGAATTTCCTCTCGCAGTACAAGGGCTTGGTCTTTCAGATCCGCGCAGAGGGCGTCTCGATCTCCGACCGCCGTGCGGTGAAGATGCTCAAGCTCTTTGTCGCGAGCGCCTTCCTCGACAACCGCGCGACGCCCGACCCGAGCGACTTCTTCCTGCTCAAGCACGCGTGGAACAACCTGGAGCAGGGCGAGATCCTCGAAGGCATCGTCTCGCCCGTCCTTGAGGCTTGGTTCCGCGAGCATCCGGAGACGCGCCGCGTGGGCGCGACCGATGTGGGCGTCGGAGCGCTCGTCGAAGAGGTCAACCGCATCCGCGAGTTGCTCACGGGTGAGAAGCAGCTCTCGGACATTCAGCTCTTCAGTCAGCTCAAGGCGTTGAACGAGATCAAGGCAGCGCTGCAGGCGATCAACACGCGCCAAGCGCAGGAGGTCATCGGCCGCGTGGATCAGCTGCTTGGGCACGTCTTTCAGTCAGGCAAGTTCAGTCAGTGACGCTCACGCCGGAACAATCGCGCGAGGTTGGAAGCCTTGGCTTCTCGCTGATCGAGGCTGATAACGCGATGCTCTCGGTGCGTGCGGCGCAGTGGCGTAACTCGCTCTCGCGCATCGGTCTGCCGATTCCATTCTGGCTCGTGCATGACGTCGGCTTGATGCTGATCCATCCCGTGGCTGCACCTGCGAAGCGGCGCGGTCTCGACAAGCTCAACTTGCCGATCGATGTGAACGCCGCGCTCGAAGGTTGGCGCGAGACGTTGATCGAGATCGCCGCGACGGAGATGGTCGAGAAGGCGCGCGCATGGAAGCTCTCGGATGCGCTTGTGGTTGTTGTCCTGATGCGCGTGCTCGGCCCTGCGTATGAGCGCTTTGTCCTCACGCGTCGCAAGACGGGCGTGACGCTGCCGATTGATCCGGAGGTCTACGCGAACCTGCCATCGACCTTGCTCTCGCTCTTCAGCGGCTCGGATCGTCGTGAGGATGCGGCTTTCCTCGCGCACATCGCGAGCGAGCGCATGCGCCTCCTAACGGCGATCGAGCAGATCGACTTGGACACGCTGCGCTTGCTCGGGATGTTCGGCGCAGAGGCCGCGGCCGCGGGTGCGACGGGCCTTGTGGACTTGCTGCACGTGCTTGAGAGCCCCGATGCGAACGACGTAGTGAACTTCTCGCTCGACCTCTTGCCCTCGGTGTTGGAGACGCGTCGCGCGACGGGCGCACAGACCTTCTCGGTCGACGGCTACGCGGGCCTTGCACGTCGCGGGACGCTCGACTCGCTCATGCTCTCTGAGCTTGCGTACGACGAGGACCTCTTCGATCAGCGCTTCTCGGAGAACGAGGTTTTCTACTACGCGCGCGACAAGACGCGCGAGGACGAGCGGCGCTGTCACTACATCTGTGTGGATGCGACCGCCTCGATGCGCGGGCAGCGCTCCGTCTTCGCACGCGGCCTTGCGCTCACGATGATCAAGAAGCTTTTGCTGAAGGGCGAGGATGTCTTCTTCCGCTTCTTCGATTCGCGTCTCTATGAGGTGCAGGCCGCGCGTGCGAAGCGGAAGCAACAGACGATCGACGTGCCCTACGTGCTCTCGTTCAAGGGCGAGCACGGGCGCAACTACGCGAAGGTGATGGCGCTGCTCGCCAATGACATCGAGCGTCTTGCCAAGCGCGAGAAAAAGTCCGTCGTTTGCTACCTGATCACGCACGCCGAGTGTCACGTGCCGATCGAGGTCATCGAGGATCTGCGCCGCGTCTCTCAGCTCTTTGGCATCTTCATGCTGCCAAGCTCAGGCGACCTCGATCTCGAATATCTGCCGCGTCTTCACAAGGTGCAGATCGTGACGCAGGCGGCGCTTGAGCAACGTGAGGAGCGAGCGAAACGCGCGATGGACATCATCGACGATGCTGCCGGTGAAGCGCCTGTCTCGCGTACGCCAGGCGCGCGTACGAGCCTCCCGCCTGGCACACCGGAGGAGCGTGAGCGCGCGGCGGATTTGGCAGCGGCGACCCGCGAAGTGGAGAACCTCGTCAACCCAACGAGGCCCTCATGAGCTCGAACTTCGACAAGCGCGCAGTCGAGTCACGCGCGCGACGCTCGCTCTCCGATCGGCAATACGAAGAGGCGCTGCTCAGCTTCTGGCAGCTCATCGAGCGCACAAGCGTTCCCGAGGAAGAGTTTCGCTCGAACCTGCAGGCGATGCTGACCTGCTACCGCGCGCTCGGTCGCACGCGGGCTGTCGCCTCGATCGCGCTCTATCTAGGCGACTTGCCCTCGGCGATGTCCGCATCGAATCACCCGCTCGACCGCGCGCGTGTGGCGCTCTTGCAAGGCGATGCGGCCACCGCCGCGGTCTACTTCGAGCAGGCAGGCTGGCTTGGGCACGCGGCGATTCAGCTTGAACAGGCAAGGAATGACACGGGCGCGCGCGTGCTTTGGGATCGCCTCGCGCAACTCCCGCGCTTGCATGAGGACCCGTACACGGCGGGCCTTGTGCACTTCAATCACGGGCGCGCATGCATGCGCCTCGGTGACCGCACCGCGGGCCGAAAGAGCGTTGTGCATGCGATGCACTTGCTCACTGCAGCTGCCGACGGATTCGAGGCAAAGGGCATCCGGGAGCGCGCCTTTGATTGCTACGGCGTGCTGCTCACGATCGGCAAAGAAGGCAGCTTTGAGAACCTCGCCGAGGGCTACCTCAACTGTGTTCGCATCCTGCGCGAGGACGGGCTCAAATATTACGTATTGCAATATTATGAAGACTTCCTCGCGCTGACACAGCAACGCAACGAGCTTCATGCGGCGGCGACGCTCTTCCGCGAAGCAGCGGATTATTGCCGGCGTCAGGCGCTCCCTTACGCGCGTCACTATCGGCTCAAGGGTGCCGAGACGAGTGCGCTTCAGGGCGACCAGCTGGTGAACTCGGGCTCATCGCCAGAGATGGCCGAGAATGCGTATGCCGGCGCGATCGATGGCTACAACGAGCTCGGCCTCTATTCGAAGGTGCGTGCGATCTATCTGAAGCTCGCGGGGCTTGAGCTGGGCGACAAACGCAAGGCTCGCTATGCGCGTCTGGCCGATCGCGTGGGCTCGGTGCCCGATGACAACGCCGCGATTGCGACGTTCCCCGACTACCTCCGCATGGCCACCGCCTACCCGGATGTGTGGCTCCTCGACGTGATGGAATGGGAGCAAGCGGGCGACCCGGCCGAGACGATGATCGAGGTCGCGCTCGACCGACGTTGGGCGGATTTTCAACGACGCCGCGCGATGCTCGTTCGCCTTGCCCAGCTGGGTTCCGCGGAGACCGCGCTCTCGCCGAACACCCTCGCGAGCGTCGCTTCGTATCTGGGCTCGGTCGAGCTCTACGTCTGCCTCGCGCCGCTTGAGACGCTGAGTAAGCACACCGACTCACGCGTGCGTGCGGCCGTCCTTCGCGCGACGCGCAAGCTCTTCTTCAAGCGCTCGTTCATCACCGTGCAGCGCGGTCTTGCCGACCCGCAGTCCGAGGTGCGGCGCGAGGCGTTGGCGTGTGTGCAGCAGCTTCACTTTGCGCACGCGCTCGACCCGCTCTCACGCATCTACCGCGAGTCGGCCGATGCCGAGGTGCGCGCTGCAGCGCTCGGGACGATCGGAAAGGTGAATCGCATCGAGGCCGTCGAGCTCTTGCTGGAGGCGCTGCGCAACGGTGACCCGCGTGAGCGCGAGCTTGCCAAAGACATGCTGATGAAGAGCGATCAGCCGCAGGCGCGTGAGCTGCTGCGTCGCGAGGCAGCCGATGCGCAAGGCCCGCTGCGTAACGACTTGGATGCGATGCTGCGTGCGATGGGCGGATAGGATCAGCGCGTCGGGTCTTTGGCGAGAAGGCGCTTCAGTCGAGCCTCTTCAATGCGCACTGCGATCGTCTTGGGCTGCGTGATCTCGACCATGCCCGCAGCCATCCCGCGTCGCTTTCGAACGCGGCCTTTGGGTGCGTAGTCGATCTCGACGACACGCTCTTGGCTGTGATCGCTGAAGTGCGCTGCGAGGGTTGCCGCGTCGATGAGCAGCTCAGGCGGGCAGACCTCATTCTTCTTCAGCGGCACCACGACATGCGCACCCTTGATGCCACGCGCGTGCAGCCAGAGGTCGTGCGGAGCGGCGTACTCCTGCGTGAGCTTGTCGTTGTCCTTCGCGCCTCGGCCGACGCGAATCTCGCGATCGCCCGTGCCGAGAAGAAGCCGATAGGGAAGGCGCGGTGCAACCTTCTCTGCGTGCTTGCCCTGCACCGATTTGATCGGGCCTCGCGCTTCATCGACGAGCGCTTGTGCGACGTGAAGCTCGTCTTCGGTCGGTGCGCGTTCGAGCGGGTCGATCTGAAGTGAGGCGCGCGCTTGCTGCACTTCACGGAGGGCGCGCTCGGTCTCGGCCAGACGTGCACGTGCGATCGCATCACCGCGATCGAGCTTTCGCGCGCGGTCAAAGAGGGACGTCGCGACGAGCTGCGGCGTGCGTGCGGGGTCGAGCCGAATCACGCGCGGCGCGTCGTCACCCAAGTCGACCGAGAGCTCTTTGGCGCCCTTCGGGATGGCATGGAGGTGCGAGAGAATCAGTGCTCCATCCTCGCGCAAGCGGGGGATCTCATCGTTGCGCGCGAGGTCTCCGCGCACGGCATGCATGCGCCTCGCAAGCTTCTTCTCCAGGCCGAGCAACTGCTGCACGAGCACACGCGCACGCGCCAGCGTCGAGCCCATGCCGCGCTCTTCAAGGAGGCGTGTTCCCGCGTGCTCAAGCGAGGCGAGCGAGTCTTCGAGACGCACCGTCAGGCCATGCGTGGACTCGGAGGGACCGCTCATCGGGAAGGCACGGCCCTCCGTTTCGAGCGCCAGGCGCATGGGCATCGAGGTGAGCCGCAATGCCGTTTTGTCCGGGCCGCGTCGGAACGCGATCAACACATCATCGGCATCGGCATCAGCGCGTACGACGACAGCGTTCTCCAGGTGCTTTCGGAGCAAGCCGCAATACGCGTTGGCTGGCGCGCCGGTGGGCCGCGCATCGATGAGGCCAAGACCAAACGCATCGCGCCGGAGCGAGAGCAGAAGAATGCGCTGCGCGTGCGTCCCGGCGAGATGGAGGGTGAGGCAGACCATGTCGGCCTCGGGGATGTCGATGCGACGAACACGCGCAGAAACAAGCGCGCTGAGCTCGACCGACGTGGCGCTCACTCCTCGTCGTCCTCGTCGTCCTCGTCGTCCTCGTCGTCCTCGTCGTCGTCGAGATCGTCCTCTTCTTCGAGGTCGTCTTCTTCCTCGTCATCGCCTGCGCGACGCGGGACATCGAGGCCGCTCTCTTCATCGGCGAGGCCCGCGACGATGCCTGCAAGGCGTGCGGCCTTCTTGAACGCGTCTTCGGACTCGACGATCAAGCGCACTTCTTCTGCGCCGGTTGCGAGCGCTTCATCGAGTGCACGACGAAGGTGTCCATCACCCAAGCGGGCGTGCGTTCCCATCGCGGACACGCGTGCATACGCGAGCGCGCGTGCCTCGGCTGCGGGGACGGTCTCTGCGAGGAGATCGAGCGCGACGTGAAAGCCGCCCTCGGCTGCGACCTTGAGCGCGTCTTCCGCATCCCAGAGGCCGCGCGGCTGCCAGATCACATTGGCGCCTTTGGCCTGCATCGCATCGACAAAGCCCTTGAGTGCGGCCCGATCGCGCGTCGAGGTGGAGAGCTCGGCGCCCGTAAAGAGGACGACGAAACGTGGCTTGAAGATGCGGATCGCATCGTCGAGGTAAGCGCGTGCGCCCTCCTTCTCGAATGCAAATGCGCCGGATTTTCCAGCTTGCATGCGACGCGGAACGGCGAGCGCGATCTCGCAAGCCTCGGGCACGTCTTCACGCCAGCGCGTGAGCGTTCCTTGCTTGGGAAACGACGTCGAAGGGTGAAGCTCGAGGAGGCCGTGCTCGCGGAAATAGCGAGCGGGCGGAATACGGGTGAGGGCCGCGCCAACGCGGATAGAGGGCATAGGGGCGCGACTCTACACGTGACCCGCAGATCCGCACGCGCACCGTGGTACGTTCAATGCGCATGTCCTCATCGACCCCGACCCTGATGCTGCGTCGCCTCTGGATGCTCTCCGCTCCCTTCGCACTCACCGCGCTTCAGACCGCGTGTCCCGGCGACCCGCCAGTGTTCCCAGACCCGCCTGTCGATGCGGGGATCGAATGCTCCGAGGAAGTCACATGCCCGACGGGCCAGGTCTGCCTCTCTGGGCACTGCTTTGCGTCCTGCACGGCGACTTCGTGTGGCCCGAACGAGATGTGCGGCGCGATGGGCGCGTGCATTCCGCGGCCTCCGGTCGATGCAGGCCCGCCTGACGCCTTCCTCCCCCCCGATGCATCCCTCGTGTGCACGCGGAACTGCGAAGAGGAGGAGCCGTTCACGCCTGTGTGTCGCTTCAACCTCTGCTTCGAGTGCCAGATCGCCGTCGACTGCGCTGCGAGCAGCGCCGGGCCTGTATGCAATCTCGGCGGTGGCGCATGCACGATGCAAGCGCGTGCGGTTTGTGCTCCCTGCGACACCGATGCGAACTGCCCGGCAGGCAACACATGCCTCTCTCGCGAGGTCAGCGGCCAAGCGTTTGAGCGTGTCTGCGTGGCGCCATGTGGCGCGGGTGGAGCGTGTGAGGGTGGCTTTGTCTGCGAGACAGGGAACTGCGTCCCCGCGGCCGGCGCCACATGTACGGGCTACCACGCCGCCGCCAGCACACCGATGCCTCAGGCTTGCCTCGACGCGTCGGATTGCGCGCCGGTCGGAGCATCGATTCTTGGCATCGCTGACAACACGCAGTGCAACGACGGCGTGTGCCAGCTTGCGTGTACTGCGCCCTCGCAGTGCCCCACCGCGCTCGGATTCACGACGTGCGCCGCTGGAGTCTGCGCACGCTGATGGCACGTCGAGCGCGGTCGTGGCTGCTTGCGCTCACACTCTTGGCGATGCCGCACGCGGTTGCGGCGCAAGAGGACGATTGGTCGATCACACGACCGGAGACGCGACCTTCGAGGCCTCGGTCCGATCGTCCGCGGCTTCCGCGCACACCGAGAGCGAGCGCGCCGAGCACGTCTTCACCGACGGTCTCGACCGCGCAGCGCATGGTCGATCGCTACCTCGCGATCGTCCTCGCGCGTGCGGATGACGAGACCGCGATGCAGCGCCTGCTGGAGCACGCCTCGCGCTTGCCGGAGGGCGTTCGTGGGCTGGAGCGTGCGCTGGAGAGTCGTCGTACCGAGAGCCTGAGCATGCGTCTTGTGCTTGCTGCGCTCGCGCATGCACGTGGCGACGATGCGAGCGCGCGTTCGGCGATCTCGGAGGCGGTTGCGCTTGAGCCGCAGCGCGTGGAGCCCTATCGACTCTTGGCGCGTATCGAGCGCGGCGCAGGTGACTTGGAAGGAGCACTCCGTGCCCTTACCGCTGCAAGCGAGCGAGCCCCGGAAGACGATGCGATTCTGCGCGAGCGCGGGGCGCTCCTTGTGGACTTGCATCGCTTCGATGAGGCCCGTGCGGTCTATGAATCCCTTCCGCATGCGAGCGCCTGGGAGCGCACAGAGTTTGTACGTTTGCTCGCATCGCGAGGCCATTGCGCAGAGGCGTTGCCAGCGTTCGACGCCGCAGAGGCTTCGTCACTCGACGCGGCAGCGACCACGACCGTGCTGCTCTTGCGCGCCCAGTGCGAAGACCCAGTGCGCGGCGCCCAACCAGCCCAAGCCTCGCTGATGCGTGCACTTGTCCCTGCGCGTCGTGCGGGTCGCGAACTCGAGGTGCTCGATGCGATGCTTGATCTCGCGCGTCGCCGGGGGACCTTGGAAGAGCTCGCGCCCGAGCTTGTCTCGATGGGCTCTGAGGCCCGCGCATCGCTCGGCATGGTGCTCGAGGAGCTTGGGCGTGATGGCGAGGCGAGGCAGGCCTACACGCAGCATCTTTCGGCGCATGCCCGCGATGCGGATGTGCGGGTGCGCCTCGCTCATCTGCTTGCGCGCTCGGGCGAATTGGAGGCCGCACTGAACGAACGGCGCACGCTTGCGCGGCTCTTTCCAGATCGCCTCGCGTTCACGCTGGAGTACGCCGATGCGTTGAGCTCCCTCGGCCGACAAAGCGAAGCGCTTCGTGTGCTCGATGCCGCGCGCGCTCGTGGACGCGGTGATGCAGGCGTGCTGCGCCGTGTGCTCGATGCCTACTCGCGACTCGGTGACCGTGAGCGAGTGTTGCGCACGCTGGAAGACCTCGTCCAACAAGACCCAACCGACGCGTCGCGCGTCACGGCATTGGCGAGTGAATTCATTGCGCGCAATGAGCTCCCGCGCGCCCAAGCGTTGATCGATTCGCTCGCCGAAGACGGTACGGTGGAGGGCGAACTCGCAGCGGGGCGCGCCTCCCTTGATGCGCGTCTGATGGAGGCTGCGCGGACACATCTGGAGCGCGCGAATGCACTGCGTCCCAACGATCCGGATGTGCTCGATGCGAGCGCGGATCTCTACGAGCGAATGGGCCGCTCTGCCGATGCGCAGCGCGTGGTCGAGATGCGGCTTGCAGCGCTCGATGCAAGTGATCCGCGCGTGCGCGATCTGGAGGCGCGGCTGGTCGCCTCATGGGCCCGTGGAGGCATCCTTGCGCAGCAGATTCAGCCGCTCACTCTGCGCGCCGACGCAGGTGAAATACGTGCGCTTCGCCTGCTCGCGGAGGTGCAGCGAAGGCTTGGGGATAGCGATGGCTCCCTCGCCTCGCTGGTGCGTCTTGAGGCGCTGACGCCAGACGACATCGGCGTCGTGACGGCACGTCAGCGCCTTCATCATGCGCGCCACGAGTACGAGGCTGAAGTGCGCGCGCTCAGACGTCTCGTGGAGCTCGAGCCCTCGCGTGCGGGTTGGCATCTCAGTCAGCTCGTCGAGCTTGCGCTGAGCGTCTATCAGGACGATGCCGCCCTCGCGTTTGCGAATGAAGCAGGCGGTCGCGCCTTCAACGATGCAGGCCTTGCGATTCGCCTTGGTCGGCTTGAAGCGCAGCGTCACGAGATGGAGCGCGCAGCCGCACTCTATCGTCGTGCGCTTGAGGTCGACCCAGATGCCCACGAGGCGGCGTGGGAGCTCGCCTCGATCGAGGAGGGGCAAGGCCGTGTCGATGAAGCGGCACGTCTCTACGCCTCGATTGTCGAGCGCACTTCCGATGACGAGCTTCGTGATCGCGCTGCGCAGGCTGCGCTGGAGAGTGCGCGTGCAAGCAACGCATTGCGCACGCTCGAGCCTCGCTTTCTCGCCCTCGCCCTCGCGCATGGAGATTCTCCGGCGCATCGCAGGCCTGCGCTGATTCTCTACACGGCACTTCTGCATGAGCTGGAGCAGAACGACCCGGGTGCCGTGGAGCGTGCTGCGACGCGTGCGTTGCCTGTGCTCTTGGCGGGTGTCCGTGATGCAGATGCGAGCCATCGCGCGATGTCGCAGAGCATCCTTCTTCGCTATCCCGTTCGCGGTGCAGCGGCGCCTCTCTTGGCCCTCGCGGCAAGTGAAAACGCTGAGCTCGCGTTGCGTCGTTCGGCGGCGTTTGCGGCCCTACGTGTCGTCGATGCAAGCAACGAATCGGCCCTGCGAAACCTCCTCGCTTCGCTGGATGCGCGTCTTCGCGTCGCGGCCCTTCACGGCCTTGCACGCGTGCTCTCCCCGGATGCGTTTCGCACCTTGCTCGCCTCATTGCGAGAGCACCCCGACTTGGAGCTTCGGACGCATGCTGCGTGGTGGAACACGATCACCACAACGCCTGCTCAGCAGGCGGCATCGGGCGCGATGTTCACGGCCTTGAGAGACGACGCTGCGCTCTCCGAGGCGACACGACTTCGCATCCTTGCCGAGGCCCGAGAGCCGAACACCGCCTCGCTGGATTGGCTTGCCGCGCATGCGCTTTCGCAGAACACGTCCATCTCACCGCGCCATCCGCTCCTGGCGTTCGTGCAGCTTGCGCGCACGTGTGTGCCGCACATCGAGACCCACGAGACCGCGGAGGCCTGGGTGACCCGAGCCAACGCGCTTTGCCCCACGACGCAGCGCTCGGATGCGCAGATCTCCGAGGCGCTCGAGCGCGCCGTTTACAACCTCGCTCCAGGTTCGCTTCCCAACGCGCTCTTGCGTCTTGCCGAGATGGGCGAGTCAGCACCGGGTCGCGTGTTTTTTGCCGCGCGCGCCGTGCATGCACGCCTTGGGGCCTCACCCTCGCTGCGGGATGCACAGCGCGATCTGCGTCTCATTCGGAGTGCGCCCGAGAGCTGCGACGCCGCCTGCTGGGATCGCTACCTCACGCATCCTTCCATGGAAGTCCGGGCGGCTGCGACGGAGGTTGCACCCCGGGAGCGAGTGCTCGCCCTGCAGGACGCCACGTGGCTCGTGCGGCGCGCACGTGTTGTGCGGCTGGGCGAACTCTGGGATTCCGACTCTCTGCCCGGCCTGCGTGAGGCGTTGCAGGACGAGAGCCTCTACGTGCGAACGGCCGCGCTGAGCGTGCTGATGGAGCACCTCGACCCCTCGACATGCACGGCCATCACGGGCCGTTTGGAGGTCGAAGAAGCCACCTCGCTTCGAGCGGCTCTTGAGCGCGCCCGTGACACTTGCAACACCCAACATTGACGGAACAACACCGGCTGCCGTACAAGGTTTTCGTAACGTGGAAGATCGTATCGGCATCGCCTGCGGCGCCTGTGACACGTTCGCCCCGCTAGGAGCTTCGTGGTGTCCTGGCTGTGGCGGATCGCTCTGGTCGCAGAGAACCGTCGCAACTGCGGCGGTCTCAGCACCTGCGTCCCCAGGGCTTTCGCCTCGTGGCCCGACCCAGCTTCAGGACGCAGACCACCTACCCATCACCGCTTCCATCGATCTCGATGAAGCAGACTTGACGTCGACCCCACTCACGACGGAGCCTGCAGGCTCGCCCGTCGGTGTTGCCGCAACGGCACAGGAGGATTCCTTGGAGCAGAACCGCTTTTACACTTGCAAAGAGTGTTCGTCGCCCGTCCCACCAGGACACAAGTTCTGTGGCGCTTGCGGCACGACCATTCCCGAAGCGTTGCTGGAGAAGAAAGTCGAGTACTTCGGCTCCATGCAGTCGCCGGGCAAGGCGAGGCTCATCCTCATCCGCGGCACGGATGGCACCGATGGCCTCAGCTATTTGCTGCAAGGCACCGAGCACGTCGCTGGCCGCACGAACGCGCAGATTCCCTTCCCGAACGACACGTGGATCAGCGACCGCCACGCGAACTTCATCTACCGCGGCGAGAAGCTCGTGGTGCGCGATGAAGGCAGCCTGAACGGCGTCTATGTGCGCGTGCGTCAGCCAGTTCCGCTCGCAGCAGGCGAGTCCTTCCTCTGCGGCGAGCAGCTCTTCCGCGCCGACCTCACGCCGCGTGATGGCGCAGGCCCCGAGCCCGACCAGACGTACTTCTACTCGTCGCCGAAGCGCCCGAGCTCCTTCCGTGTCGTGCAGATCCTCCGCGGCGGCTCGGACGGAATGCTTCATTGCGCACGCGAGAACTCGATTCAGATCGGCCGCGAAGACAACGAGATGAACTTCCCTGAAGACATCTACATGTCGGGCCGCCACGCACGGGTCGACCTCGGCGCCGACGGCACCTTCACGCTGAACGATCTCGGTTCACGCAACGGCACGTACGTTCGTATTCGTGGAGAGCGCGAGCTCGCCCACGGTGACTACTTGTTCATCGGCCAGCAGTTGCTGCGCGTCGAACAGACCGCTTGAGGCACATGATGTTGAACGAACGCTTCTTCCCCGCAGGTCTCCGTCACGTTGCCGTCGCGTCGGCTTTCGCACTCGCGCTTGGCGTCGCAGCACCAGTGGTGGCCCAGCAGCAACCTGCACCCACAGCTGAGCAGCGGGCGGAAGCACGTGAACTCTACGGGCGTGGCCAGCGGCAGTTCGCTGCGCACAGCTACACCGACGCACAAGCTTCGTTCGAGGGCGCGTATGCGCTGGTTCCGAACCCGGTCGTGCTCTTGGGCATCGCATCGGCGCAGGAGCAGCGTGGCAGCCGTGCCGACGCGCGCGTGACCCTGGAGCGCTACCTCCGTGAGCGCCCCGATGCCCCCGACCGTGCGGACGTGCAGACCCGCATTGCCGCGCTTCCAGCCGGCGGGCACATGTTCACCACGCCGCGCGTCGCTGCGCCGACCACGCCAGCCGTGCCGGCAACGCCTGCGGTTCCGACGACGCCTGCCGTCCCAACGGCCCCAACGCGCGCTGCAACGCCTGCGGTGCCAGCAACGCCTGCGGTTCCGACGACGCCCGCGGTAACGACGCCTGCGGTCCCAACGACGCCTGCGGTCCCAACGACGCCTGCGGTCCCAACGACGCCCGCGGTCCCGGCGACGCCTGCGGTCCCGGCGACGCCTGCGGTCCCAACCGTGGAGACGCCGGCCGAGCCCGTGGCGGCGAATCCGGATGTTGCGGTGGAGGTTGGCGAGAGCGGTGAGCCGAGCGTCGATGTCGCAGCGGAAGAGGTGGAAAGTGCGCCGGCCGAAGTGCCAAGCGCGCCGCCCTCGGATGCCGTGTGGGTGCTTGCTGCAACCTCTGCTGTGACGATCGTCAGCGGCACCGTCTTTGGCTTCCTCGCGCTCTCACGTCAGAGCGACTTCGATGCGCGTCCCGCGCTCGGGCTCGCAGATGAAGGCGAAGCGTTTGCGTTGGTGGCGGACGTCTCGTTCGGTGTTGCCGTGGTCAGCGGCATCGCCGCCATCGTGCTCTACGCCACGCGTGGCCCAGCACAGGAAGCACCGGCAGCCACAAGCTTCCGCATCCTTCCGATGGCCAGCCCACAGGGCGGCGGATTGAGCCTCTCCGGAACCTTCTGAGCGCACGCACCGTAGGCTGACAGGTCAACTCAGTGGCCAAACGCTCACGCACGGTGCGACGCGAACAGGATCGCGAAGTTGAGAAGCTGATCGAAGCACGCGAGAAACTCGCCAGGCTTGAGGTCGGCGGCACGCTCCAACATCCCATCGAAGTGCAAACGGCCTCCGTCATCGAGACGCGGGCCGTTTCCTTTCCATGCCTTCGCTGCGAGGGCGCGCTTCGTGTGCACGAACATCGCGCGATGCACGAGGGACGCGAGGTCGAGCTCGCTTGCAAGTCGTGCGGCGCGCACCGAACGCTCTACTTCCGCGTGGTCATGCCCTCATAGTTTTGTTCATGCTGCGATATGGCTAAAATCATAGAGATATGATTTTGTGCAGGAGGAGACATGGGTGCTTGGGGAGTGGGTTCCTTCGACAACGACGCCGCATCCGATTGGCTCTACGACCTTGAGGGCGCCGAGGATGCTGGTGTGATCCTCGCCGCGCTGCGTGCCGTCACGGAGTCAGGTGAGGACCTGGGCGCACGCGCATGTTGCGACGCGCTTGCGGCGGCCGAAGTCGTCGCAGCGTTGAAGGGGCAGGCGCTCGCGTGGCTGCCCGAGAACGCTCGGCGATGGGTGGATGCGCATCGGACGCTCGACGCGTCCGCGCTGGTCATCCAGGCGCTCTTGGCCGTTCAGCGCGTGCGGGCTGCCTCTGAGCTACGCGAGCTCTGGGATGGGTCTCGGGATGCCCCCGCCTGGCATGCCACGCTCGATGACTTAGCGGCGCGCCTGAGGCGCTGATTCACGCGTCGTGGAAGCTCACTTTGCTTTGCGACGCGCGTCTTTGGATCCGCTCAGCGCGGGGCTCTTCTTACCGGCCAAGTACATATTCCACGCGGGGTCGTTCGTGGTCTTGGTGACGCGCTCGAAGGTGCCCGACGCATCGCCGTTCTCGTCGACGCCCTCCCAGTAGACGTCGATGTCGACGAAGCCCGCTTCCGTCATCAACTCGCGCAACTCTTGGATCGACCAGAGCCGCCAATCGTAGGTGAATGCCTTGTTGAGCCTGGTGCCATCGGGGAACTCGAAGTGGATGTGCGCGAGGAAATCGCTCGTCGTCGGGTCGAACGCAGCCTGCTCCCAGACATACGTGAAGCCCTTGAGTTTGCGGGGCTCGCGGCATGTCTTCTGTGCATCCCAACCACCGAAGCCATCAAGCACGAGCACGCCATCGGGCGTGAGCGAGGCGTAGGCGGCCTCGAAGTACGAACGAAGAAGCGCGCGCGTTTTGAAGATCGAATAGCTGTAGTTGAACGCGCAGATGACCTCGAAGGAGGGCTTGGTCTTCTTGAGCACGTTCTGATCGAGGAGCGTGACGCGTTCGCTTGCTTTGCCGAGCGTGGCGACGTTCTTCTCGCGGCCCCAATCGAGTGTCGGCACATCGATATCGAGGCCCGTGGCTGTGCGCGTTGGCTTGCTCTTCACCCACTCCGCACAGAGGAGTGCGGTGCCGCAAAAGTCCTCGCGCATGACGAGCGGCGCGCGCCCGGTGTGCCTCTCGAAGATGCGCGAGAGGAGAAAGACCTCGTACGACGGCGACTGCACGCTTTGCTGATAGAGGGCGTGGCGATCAGCGTTGCGACGCGTCCAGACAGGCGTCTTTCCAGCGGGCGTGACGGAGACTTTCTTGGGCGGCATCGGCGCGCTCTTTATCAAGCGCGCGCGGCCATCACAATACGGACGTCGTCGACCTCAGACGATGCCGAGCACAGCGACTTCGTGCGTGCCTGCATGCACGACTTTCTGCGATTGCGCGGCTGCGCGCTTGAGGAAGCCGAGCGCTTTTGAGGTCTTGCCGTCGCTCGTCACACTGGTGATCTCACCGAGCACTTCGCCCTCATCACCGAGCAGCGATTGTCCACGCTCAAGCTGCGCATCCGACGAGAGACGCACGAGTGCGCGGATCACCTGTCCGCGATTCTCGAGCATGCAGACAACCTCTTGGCCGAGGTAGCAGCCCTTCTGAAACGACACGGCGCGGTCGCGCAAACCAGCCTCTTGCGGATACGTCTTCTCACCGAAATCCGCGCCAAAGCGTGGCGTTGCGTGTGCGATGCGAAGGGCCTCCCAACCGGCCTCGTCGAGCATCGTGAAAGCTGCCGTAGCCTCTGCCAGCGCCTCGCTCGCAACGAGCATTTCGACGCTTGCTTCACCGAAGCGCTTGCTGCGTACAAAGACGACTTCCGGCGTAAAGGCTTCTGCGTGCAGCACGCTGACGAGGCGCATCTCAGTCATGCGCAGCGTGACGTCCTCCATGATGATGTACTTCTCGAACTGCACGGTGAGCGCCTCCGCCGTGCTCGTGGGCACTGCGATGAAGAGACCTGTTTCCGTGCGCATGGCGAGCACATCGGCGAGCACGCGACCCTTCGTCGTGAGCGCCAGCGCGTAGACCGTGCCGCCCACGTCGAGCTTCTTGATGTCGTTGGTCACTTGGCCGTTGAGCCAGGTGAGTGCGTCGTCGCCCTCGATGGCGAGGATGGAGAGGTCTTGGTGAAGGTAGGCCGTGTGGGAGCTGCTCATGGATGACCTCGGGTGCGCGTTTTTCTCGCACGGGAAAATGCACGCTTCGATCGTGAACGTTTGTGTACGCCTGCGTGCCGCGTTGTGACATTCGTAGGGAGAAGCGCGAGCCTTGTGAAGATCGCAGGTGGCTCGTCCGTTGCTACGTTTGGAGTTGCTACACTGCCCTGAGGAGTTCTCATGACGCGCTCGAACCATCGCAAGCCCCCCTCTCGCCTCGGACGTGTTCAACGTGCGTTGCAGACGGCGCTGCTCGCGATGTCTCTGGGCGCGCCCCTGATGATGCAAGCACGGGCCGCGGCGCAGCAATCTCAAGCGCCCGTATCGGATGGTTCTGGCGAGACGGCAGTGCTTGCGCGCATCAATGAGATCCGTGCGCAGCATGGGCTTGAGCCGCTTCAGCGCGATGCCCGTCTTGATTCTGCAGCGCTCACGCACTCGGCGGAGATGTCCTCGCTCGCGCGCTTGCTCCATGTCTCGCAGACGACGGGATCACCGCTCGATCGCACGCAAGCCGTGGGAATCACCTCGAATGACATCGCCGAGAACGTGGCGCGCGGCCCAGCGACTTCGGATGCGCAAGGGACGCTTGAGGCGAGTGCGCCACATCTGGCGAACATTCTGAATCCAAGTTTCACGCATGTCGGAATCGCCTCCGTCGCGCACACGCCAGGCTTCTATCTCACCGAAGTCTTTGCCCGCATTGAGGCCCCGCCCGCGCCTCCGCCCGTTGCAGGGTTGCCTGCTTCCCCGCTCGACGGCGCGCGCATCCAGCCGATTGTGCCGACGCCTCAACCACCCGCGTTCACGGCGCCGCCCGAGGTGGAGATCCCGGCAGCACCTTTGCCGGAAGGGCAGCCCAATCAGTCGCTGCGCGTCGAAGAGAACGGCGCCGTCGCCTATTGGATTTGCTCCGATGGTCGCTGGTGGTTTTATCCCGTGCCGCGAGGTGCTGCGGGCGGTCAGCGTCTTGCGCCGGACTTGAGCCGAACAGGCTCGCCACCAGGCTACGGGAGCTGCTCGCGTGTGCCGGGGCAGGGCGCGGTGCAGGTTGCGGGGGCGGCTCCGCAGGGCTCGGCGCAAAGCGTTGTGCAAGCTCAGCCTTCGCAGCAGGCCCCAGCGCAACAGGCGCCTGTCGCGTCGGGCTACGGACGCCCTGCGCAGGCAGCGCCTTCGGGACAGCCGGCCTATCGGCCACCGGTGGTCGTGCAGCCAGGGCAGGGCGGCTACCCGCAGCAGCAGTACCCGCAGCAGTACCCGCAGCAATATCCACAGCAGTACCCGCAGCAGGTTCCGGCGACGGCCTATCAGCGCGGCTATCGCTGAGAGCCTATGCTCGCACCCATGACTTCAAGGGTGCTCGTGCTTCACACGGGCGGAACGATTGGTATGCGCGAAGGGCCGCGTGGCTTCACGCCGAGTCCAGGCGCGCTGGATGAGACGATTCGCAAGACGCCGCAGCTGCATGATGCGGAGCACGCGCGCGTCGCGTTTCCGGATGAGCCGCATGTGTTCGTTACGCCGCCTTTCAAGAAGGGCGTTCGCGTTGCGTACGAGCTGCTTGAGTATGAGCCGCTGCTTGATTCAGCGAACCTTGAGCTCATTCATTGGGCGCGCTTCGCCGAAGACATCGGGCGCATGCATGAACGCTATGCGGGCTTTGTGGTGCTGCACGGGACGGACACGATGGCGTTCACGGCGTCTGCGCTCTCGTTCATGCTGGAGGGCTTGCAGAAGCCGGTGGTGCTGACGGGCTCGCAGATCCCGCTCGCGCATCTGCGCAACGATGGCCTCGATAATTTCCTTGGCGCGCTGGGTCTTGCGGCCCTCTATCCAATCCCGGAAGTGACGCTCTACTTCCATCACAAGCTCTTGCGCGGCAATCGTTCGAGCAAGCACGACGCGTCGAGCCTGGATGCATTCGACTCACCGAACATGCCGCCGCTTGCGACGGTGGGCATCGATGTCGAGCTCACCCCGGGCGTTGCGCTTGAGCCCGACACGCGGCCCTTTCGCGTGCGCACGGAGCTCTCTCCACACGTTGCATCGCTGCGCATCTATCCGGGCATCACGGCGGAGATTCTCGCGAACTTTCTTCGTCCCCCGCTCGAAGGGTTGGTGCTTGAGACCTACGGCGCAGGCAACGGCCCCGAGCGTGCGGACATCCTCGCGGTGCTGCGGGATGCGGTCGCGCGCGGTGTGCTCATCTTCAACGTGACGCAGTGCCCGCGCGGTGAGGTGCGTGCCGACTACCAGGTGGGGCGTGCGCTCTCCGAGGCAGGCGTGATCCCTGGCGGTGACCTCACGGCCGAGGCTGCGATGGCCAAGCTCGCGGTGTTGATTGGCCAGCAGAAGGTGGAGCCGATGCCCCACACAGCGTTGATCGCGCGGCTCTTGCAGCCGTGGCGCGGTGAGATGAGCTGACTACTCCACGAGCCTTGGAAGCAGCTCGATGAAGTTGCAGGGCTTGTAGCGGCTATCGAGTTGGTGCTGGAAGATCTCGTCCCAGGCGTCCTTGCAGGCGCCTGTGGAGCCGGGCACGGCGAAGATCAGCGTGGCGCCGGAGACGCCTGCGAGGGCGCGTGATTGCATCGCGGCAAGGCCAATCGACTTCATGCTGATCTGGCGGAAGTACTCGCCGAAGCCGGGGATCTCTTTGTCGATGACGGCCTGCACGGCCTCGGGCGTGACATCGCGTGCGGTGATGCCGGTGCCGCCGGTGATGAGGATGATGTCGATCGTCTCCTGGGCGACCCAGGCGCGGAGCTGCTGGATGATGAGGCTCGCTTCGTCTTTGAGGATGAGGCGGCTCATCACCTTGTGGCCCAAGGCTTCGGCGCGTGTTGCGAGGAGCTTGCCGGAGGTGTCGGTGTCGCTCGTGCGCGTGTCCGAGACGGTGAGCACGGCGATGGTGGCTTGAACAAACTCAAGCGAGGGGTCGATGCCGAAGGAGGTCTTCATGAGGTGGCTTTCGAAGGTGTCGCACTGGCCTCTGCGGCATCACGCTCTTGGGCGAGGCGCAGGATTTCATCATTGCGGATCTTCTCGCTCTCGCTCAGCGGCGTGAGGATCGAGAAGCGCTTGGTGCCAAAGAGAAGGAACGCGCAGAGCACGACCACAGGGGCACTCAAAAGGTGGCCCATGTTGAGCGCCCAGCCCTCATCGACGTGCTGACTCTCTTTGAAGAACTCCGCGAAGAAGCGCAGCGAGAAGTGCGTGCCGAGGAGGAGGTAGAAGATGACGCCCTCGCGATATTTGTTGGCTTTGTTCTTCACGAGCCAGGTCGCGAAGAAGAGCTCGATGAAATAGAGCGCGGCCTCGTAGAGCTGCACGGGGTGACGCGCGACGGTGTAGTAGCGGTCGAAGATCACGCCCCAGGGCACATCGGTTTCGCGTCCGACGATCTCGGAGTTCATGAAGTTGCCGAGGCGCACGAAGGGGTAGACCCAGACGCTCGCGGGCATCACCGCATCCGTGTAGCGATGAAAGCCAAGGCCGAGCGGGCGGCCTTTTTGGTACCAGAAGATAAGCAGCGCGATGAAGCAGCCGAGTGCGCCGCCGTGGCTCGCGAGGCCGGAGCCGAGGTTCCAGAAGCGACCAACGACGGCGTGTCCATCCTCCCAGCCAAGGCGCATATCGCTGAGGCCGCTCTGCTCGTAGAAGATGAGGTGGATGTAGTGCGCGCCGATGAGCATGCCGAGGGGGACCCAGAGCGCGAGACGCTCGGCGTGTGCGGCGGGGAGGCCAAAGACGCGGAAGTAGCGGGGCCCGTGGTAGGCGCAGAGAAAGAGGCCGAGCGCGAAGAGCAGGCCGTAGTAGCGAAGCTCGAAGGGGCCACCGAAGTGAAAGAGCGTGGGGTCGATGTTCCAATGCATGTCAGCGTCCTTCGGTCGGTGCTGTCGGGGCCTCGCTGGGTGCCGCGGGTGCTTCCACCGGCGTGCAGCTGAGCGCGCGGACGACGGCGCGTCCTTCTTCGAGTGAGGCGATCAAGAAGCCTCCTGGGATGCGTGCGATGTCGGCGGCTGCAACGGGCTCTGGCAACGCGAGGGCACGCATCGTCTCGTGGCCTGCGGCATCGCGCACTTGGATGCGGGGTGGCGTTGCATCATCGAGGCGTGCGCTGCGGCGTGCACCAAAGGGGGCTGGGACATCTTCACCCGGCGCCAACGCACGAGGCTCGCCGACGACCTCGCCGTCGAGT
>JBILQT010000072.1:0-28222 GCA_044373065.1 Sandaracinaceae bacterium | reverse complement strand
CCACCAAGTGTACACGCGCGCGCTCCGCAAAGGCGACCTCCAAGCCGTTGCGCGTCGGATCAAAATCCGCGACGAGCGGCGAGGCCCAGATGCGTCCGGCCACCTCCACGCGGAGTACGACAGAGCCATCGAGATGCCAACCGAGCAGGAGGCCCGCGCGCGCCACGACGATCTCATTCGTGCCATCGAGGTCGAGGTCACGCACCGAGGGCGAGGCAAGCCAGCCCTCATGCCAGCGGTCTGCGAGCGTCGCGAGAAGTTGGGGTGCTTGCACCGTGCCCGAGGGCATCGCGCCCATCGTGCAGCTCGCACTCGGCGCAGGCAGGTACGCATCGGGACGCGGGCTATCCGGCGGAGGCCCTGCGTCGCCTCGCATGGCCGCGTCGATGTTGGCGTTGCTCTCGCAACTGCATCCCGCGAGCGAAGAGAGAGCAAGACCGAGTGCGAGGCGCTTCATGGGCACGCATCGTCGCATGCATCTCCAGCGCGCACGTAATCGCTCATGTCGCGATATGAAATCGACAGGGTGAGAATGCTACGCGCGCCGCAAGCCAAGCGTGTGAACCAGCTTCAGGTACGCCATCGATCGCATTGGGGGGCAGGCCCGCACGGCCTCCCAGAACACATCCGGTGGCGCGTAGGCATGCGCATCGATGTAGTGAAGGATGAGGGAGGGCGCGACGTAGATGGAGGCCTCGCCGGGCACAAAGACGTTCGCGCTGCCCATCGTGACCTCAGCGCCGAAGCTCGCTGGCCCGCCGGAGAAGCGGCAGAAGGGGCACGCGTGACGTCCGTCGAAGACGAAGGGTTGCCACGGCTCTTTCAGGAGCGCGATGATCGTGTGGAAGGCCTCACGATCCACTGGACCGCGCGTGTAGGGATGCGCCTCATCAAGCCAACCGATGGCAAGCAGGGGCACCTTTGGGGTGAGGCGCACCTGCTCGCACGGTGCGAGGTCGGCGATGTGAGTCATGTCGAAATCATGTAGAAATAGTATGATATCAATTGTCGGGCAGCTCCATGGTGACCTTGGTGCCCCTCATGCGTTCGCCATCGAGTGAGGCGCGCCCGCCATGCGCCACGGCCACGCGCATCACGAAGGCGAGGCCAAGGCCCGTGCCCGTGGCCTTCGTTGTGTAGAAGTCGTCGAAGGCGCGCTCGCGTGTGCGTGCATCCATGCCGGGGCCCTCGTCTTCCACGCTGAGGAGCACGCCGGGCTTGGAGGCGAGCTTGCTCGCGCGGAGTGTGATGCGTGTGCCTTCGGGGGTCGCCTCACGTGCGTTGCGCACGAGGTTCTCGAGGGCTGCGAGGAGCAGGTCGCGATCGAGGGGATGGCTGCCGATGCCCTCTTCGATCGCGAGGTCGATCGTGTGCTTCGCGCTCGCGGCGCGCTGCGGTGTTGCGACATCGCTGAAGAGCGCGGCAATGTCGACTTGCTCGCGCCGTGCTTCGGCCTTGCCAAGGCGTTGGTAGTCGCCGATCACGCGGTCGAGTCGCTCGCTTTGCTCAAGGATGAGCGCGACGAAATCGCCTTGTGAATCCAGGGAACGGCCCGCTTGGCGCTCGCCTTCAAGGTATTGCGCCGCGCCGTGAATCGCAGCGAGTGGATTGCGCAGATCGTGCGCCATCTGCGCGGAGAAGCGCCCCATCGTGACGAGGTAGCGACGTCGCTCGCGCTCCTCAAGCAAGGCGGTGAGGACGGGGCGAAGCGTTGCAACTGCGGCGAGCGTGACGGCGAGGCTCAAGAGCGCGACGAGCGTGGTGCGTGTGCCGACCCAGGTGAGCAAGAAGAGGTGTGCGATGAGCGCGACAAAACCGATCGCGGCAGCGTTCATGATCGCAAGGGCCGTCACGCCTTCGAGGAAGGCGAAGCGGAATGCGAGGGCAGCCAAACAGAGCCCACCTGCGATGAGCCCGAAGGCGGCAAGGCGCGGCACTTCAAGGCCCACGATGGAGGTGAGATCGGTGGAGACGCCGGCGACGCCGAGGACGAGCGCCACGCTCAGAAGGAGGGTGCGTGCGCGCTCCTCCGCGCCCGATGTTTTGGCGTGCTTGCGAAGACGGTAGAAGAGATACGTGAACTGCGGAACGAGCCCTGCGAGAAGGAGAAGCGCCCACGTGCTCGACCCAGGAAAATCGTGTAGCGCGTCGACGAAGAGCGCGGCGATGCAGGCAAAGCAGATGAGGCCGTAGTAGGCGACGAAGGCGGCGACGAAGGTGCGAAGGCTTCGCCATGCGCCGAGGAATTGGATGACGAGCGCGGCCGTCGTCTGCGGCACCAGCGCAGCGGCAGCGCACTCAAGCACGAAGAACTCTTCACGCCCCGTGATGTGCTTGAGCACCTCAAGCGCTTCGTAGGCAAAGAGCGCCGCGGACATGCGCCCGAGTGGTGCCGCAAGTGCTGACCTCTTTGCGTGAACGACCGCGAGCACCGCGAGGACGAGAAAGACGATGGCCGAGGCCGAACTCGTCCACTCCGCGATGCCCCAGGCCGTGTTCATGCGCTTGTCGGAAGCGGCAATGCCTCGCCGCGAAGGCGCGCCTCAATCAATGCTGCGAGCGCATCACGACGAAGCTCCGCACCGCGCATATCGAGGTGTTGCGGGCCGCAGCGCGAGCCCAGTTCAGCGAGGCGCGCCTCCGTCTCGGCGAGTGATGCACGAAGCGAGGCGAGGAGCTCCGCATCGTCCGAAGCGGTGCGTGTCGAGAGTGCCTGATGCATCGCAAGGAGGCGTGCATCCGTGGCGATGACGTCGGGGTGTTGGGCACCGAGTCGAAGACGCAGCACGCGGCGCGTGACCCAAACGTCGAGGTATTCAGACGCCTCACGCGCGGCGCGCGACATCGCCTGGGCAGGCTGCGCGACGCGCTCTTGATGGTGCGAATCCGAGCAACTGTTTCCGGTGCAGTCGGCGCGCACATGCACACTCGGAGTGGTTGCGAGCAGCAACGTGAGGAGTGTGAGCGCCGGGCGCATCATTGACGGAAGAACCTTGCGACGGTCGAGACGACGCGCTCGATCTGGGCCTGCGTGAGCTCGGGGTAGATCGGCAAGGCGAGCACTTCTTTTGCGGCGCGCTCGGTGACCGGAAAGCTGCCGTCGCGGTAGCCCAGATCGGCGAAGCAGGGCTGCAAGTGGAGCGGCACCGGGTAGTAGATCTCGCTTCCGATTTGGTTCTCGGTGAGGAAGGCGCGAAGGGCATCGCGGCGCGGCGTGCGCACGACGTACTGGTGATAGACGTGGCCGCCTTCGACGCGCGCGGGCGTCGAGAAAAGCTCGGGGCTCAAGCCGAGTTGGGCGAAGAGCAAGTCGTAGAGGGCGGCGTTCTTGCGGCGCTGTTCTGTCCACGCAGACAAATGCGGAAGCTTCACGCGGAGGACGGCCGCTTGGATCGCATCGATGCGGAAATTGCCGCCGACGAATTCGTGGTGGTACCGGACCTTGCTGCCGTGGTTGCGCAGCATGAGCATGCGCTCGGCGAGGGCATCGTCGTTCGTGGTGACAAGGCCTGCATCGCCAAACGCGCTGAGGTTCTTCGTTGGGTAGAACGAGAGCCAGCCGCCAAGGCCAATGCTGCCCGTCATGCCGAGTTCCGTGTCGGCGAAGACGGACTGCGCGGCGTCCTCGATGAGCGGGACATCGAACGCACGCGCGACCTCGACGAGCGAGGCCATGTCGCAGGGCTGTCCGTAGAGGTGCACTGGGGCGATCGCGCGGGTGCGCTGTGTGAGCGCGGTGGCAACAGCCGAGACATCGAGGTTGTAGGTGCGCGGGTCGATGTCGACGAAGACGGGCCGGGCGCCGAGGCGCGCAATGCAACCCGCAGTTGCAAAGAAGGTGAAGGGCGTCGTGATGATTTCATCGCCGGGCTGGATGCCCATGCCCATCATCAGGAGCAGCTGCGCATCGGTGCCGCTCGAGACGCCGATCGCATGTTTGACGCCGAGCAAAGCAGCGATCTCACGCTCGAAGCTCGTCACTTCCTCGCCGAGCACGAACGCGTTTTTCACAAAGAGGCGATCGAGTGCGTCGCGGATCGCGGGGAGAAGCGGCCCGTTGTGCGGCGTCAGATCCAGCATCGGAACACGCACATCGGGGGCACGCTCGAAGCCCGAAGAAGAAGGGCGTTGGGCTCTTTCGGTCACGTCTTGTCTCCTCGCGGGCGCTGTCTACGCGGCCGCTTCGCACGATGGCGCACGGAGATTCGCACGGACGGGGCAGCGCGGCAGGCGTGAATGTGTGCGGCAGATCCGCGCGGCAGATCAGTGTGCGGCGCCGCGACGGATCGCGGACTCAAGCTCGTCGGGACGAAAGCCCACGAGCACTTGGCCTTCCACATCAAACGTCGGGAGGGTGCGATTCGGGTTCAGCACCTGAAGCTGCGCGAGCGCGCCCTGGCCGTGGTCCACATCGACCTCGTGGTACTGCACGCCTTGCTGACGCATCCAAGCCTTCGCGGCCGAGCACGCCTGGCACCAAGCGGCGCTGTACATCTCGATCGACACGTGTTCGCTGGCCGATGCGAGCGTGGCATTCGCGGGCATCACCGCCTCTGCAGGCTCGTTCGCGATGGGCTCGGGGGCCGACGCGCCGCCCGTTGCGAGACCGAACACGCCCACACAGAGGACGAGCGGCACCGCGATGGCCCACCAAGGAATGCTGCTCGATTGCGGTGCGTGTGAAGACATAAGTGCCCCGATGGTGTCATGGACCGCGCTGTGATCCAACTCGCGCAACGTCTCTTCACGCCATCGCAGATCGACGGACGCGAAAGAGGCCGCGCGGTACTCCGACACGGCCTCTTCAACGTTACGACTGCGTTCAGCGTGCTTGCTGCGCCTTTTCGCGCTCAAGCAGCTCTTTGTAGGCCACCGAGTAGCGCGTCCATGGGCGAATCTCGAGGCGCTTGAAGCCGATCGGCTCATCAGTGCCCTCGCAGAGGCCGTACTCGCCGTTCTTCATCTTCTCGATGGCGACATCGATCTCGATGAGGAGCTTGCGGTCCTTGTCGGCCATGCGGAAGAACGACGCCTGGTCGGTCGAGCGCTGCGCGATGTCCATCTCGTCCGCGAGGATGTCTTCGTCCGAGAGCGCATCGCCCACGTGCGTTTCGAAGTTCTGAAGCACGCGCGTCTTCTCTTCGATGAGCATCGCGTAGAGACCCTGCATCTCGGCCTTGGTCAACTTGGCGTCCTCGTGGGCGCGCACTTGGATGACCTCAGTCGCCTTTGCAGCCTTCTTCTCAGGCTCTTTGGCTGCCGACGCAGGCTTGGGCGCCTCTTTGGCGGGCGCGGCTTTGACGGGTGCGGCTGCGACGGGTTTCGCCGCGGCCTTGGGTGCTTCTACCTTGGGTGGAGTCTTCACAGGTTCCGTTTTTGGCGAAGTCGTCTTCGCGTTCTTTGCCGCCGGGGCGGGCAACTCTTTCGCTGCCTTCTTGGGCGGCTCTTTTACGGGGACTTTCGTCGACTTCGAGCTTTTTTCGGGAGCCTTCTGCGCCTTCGCCATAGTCAACACCTCGTTCAATACCCTCGATCGACGGAGAACTCGCCAGATGGCGACCCATCCTGTGTCCCGAAAGGCCGCCAAACGTCGCATGGAGCTGCCCCGGTGCGCAATAGCGTTCGCACGCGTGTGCTGTTGGGTCGTTCAGTGCTCGTCAGGGAAGGGGAACGAACGCGTTCAGACGCACTCGTTGCAGGTCCCGCGCACCTGCACTTCGACGTTGCCAGCCCGCAGCGATCGGGGCGCGCCCTTCACCGATTGCAGCGTGACAGTGCCCTCGGGAAGGCACTCCACCGCGCCGCAGTCTGTGCATACGAAGTGCGGATGGACCTCGTCGTGATGCTCTTTGTGGGTCTCGACGGGCTTGAGCTCGAAGCGCCAGAGATGGTCTCCGAGATCCGTGCGACGCAAGAGCGCGACGTCGGTTAGATCGGCGAGGTTGCGGTAGACGGTCGCGCGATCGAAGCCAGCGTCTTCGAGCCGGGCACACACGTCTGCGTGCGTGAGCGGGCCGTTCGCCTGGAGCATGCACTCAAGCACCGCCGAGCGTGCGGCCGTCGCGCGCAAACCCACGGCGCGGAGACGCGACTTCAAATCTGAGGGTTTGGAAGCAGCCATGAGGCAAGGGTGGCTGCGAGGTGTTGCAAATGCAACAGGCGCGATTTGCAACTCGGTCGATCAGTCTGGGGAACTGAGGAGAGGGCTGCCGCCGATCGTGGCGAAGACGACTGCGAAGGCGAGGACGAGGACGCCGACAAAGAGCATCAACGCCAGCAGAGTTGGCACCGCGCCGACGAGCCAGGCGGTTCCACCCTCCAGTCGATGCTGCGTTCGCGCGTGGCCGGCATAGGCGAAAATGCAGAGGACATTCTTCGCAGCGAGCCAGCCCAGGGAGATCAGGGGGCCGATGAGCGGCATGTTGGAGACGAACGAGACGAGCACATCGGCGGGGATCAGGATCGATTGGTACTGCGCCGCGCGGAGGCTCGAGGTGTAGGAGGCCTGCCCGCCCGCGAGCTTGGCGCCCAGGTGGTAGATCGAGCCCCACATCAGGTTGGAGAGCATGTGCATCGCCGCCACAAGGAACGGGAAGATCACGCCCAGGACAATGAAGACGGGGATCATGATCGCGGCGCCCGGTGCGTCGCCGCTCGGCTCATTGAATGCGAGCAGGCCGAAACCGAGCAGGAGAAAGGGGCCGCAGAGGGCGACCGTAGCGCCGTAGGAGGCCAAGCAAATGGAGGCCGTGAAGCTGAGCGCGCGGCCCAAATCGCCGTCGCTGATCTGTCCAAAGCGCTCGAAGGGTGCCTGCGCGAGGTGCGTGCACGTATTCACCAAGCGACGAAACACGCCGTCTTCGTTGCTGTTTTCCCAGGGGACCACCATCCCGACGCGCTCGGCGCAGGTGGTGCAGTAGCGCTCATTGTCGATTGAGAAGCAGGACTCACACGCGTAGTTGCCGCAGCGCTCGCAGGCGGTGGAACGCGCAAATCGATCTGGGTGCGTCGCGCAACGAGGCTTGCTTGAGGTCGGCGTGGCGGGCGTGGGAGCGACGTTGCGGACGGGCTTCTCAGGTGCAGGCACATCGAATTCGGGCACGCCCGAGCTGTCGATCGAATCGATGTCGAAGGGATCTTTCGCGCCGAGGTCTGCGGGCGGTGTCGCGAATGGGTCGGCAGCGGCTTGGCTCGGGGTGCGTGCTGTCGCAAATGGGTCTTCCGCCGCTTGGGGTGGGGCGAAGGGATCGTCTCGGTTCTCACTCATCGCAAGGGGCCTTTCGGTGCGGCATCCATCCATCGCCCAAGCTCCGCCGACATCGTTGTGGAGAGCCCTTCGTGGTGCACATCAGCGCCTGTCTCGGACAGACGAATCTCGACGCGAACACCGCGAGCATCGGCGTTCTTCCCAGCGAGGGAAACCTGATTCTCTGCATCAGACAAGACAATGATGAGCGGCAACTCGAAGGCTGAGAGCTCAAGCGCATCCTCATCAGGATCAACGACGACAAGCGCGCGGGTGTGCGCACCGATGGCATCGAAGACTTCATCCATCGCGACCTCACGGGCACGCGTGCGGGTCAGCTTGGCTGCAAGCGCAAAGCGCGCGTCGACCTGGCCAACCAAGAGCACTTCATCATTGGACCCCGCGAGCGTGAGCAGCACGCACTGCATCGCATAGAGCGCATCACGTGTTGTCTCAGCGCTCACGGGTCTTCCGTCTCGCGGTGTCGCGGTGCGCGGAGGGTGGTGCGTGTGGGCACTTCAATGAGGCGAGGGCGAAGGGCGATTGAGCCCATGGGACGCAATGCGCCGATGCCGTACACGGCGGGCGCCATGCCGATGAAGTGGCCGCGCGAGGTCGGCGCAACCCAGCCAATCGGGATGCCTTCCATCGTGACGATCACACGTGTGGCGGTCTCGTTGATGAACTCGAAACCCTCGGCTGGGCCATCCGCGGCACGTGCTTCGTGCTCTTCTCCGCGGACGTTGGAGCGCGTGACATGGGCGAGCGAAGAGGGTTCAAAGAAGGCGTGGCTCGTTGCGCGCGGGATGGAAGCGGGTGGCTCGACCTCGTCTGCACGAAGGGCACGACGGGGTAGCTCCACTTCGACATCGGCTGTGCGTTCCCCGCGCCAGAGCCCCACACGAAATCCGGTGGGCGCGTGGCCGTCGCAGCGTCGATCGACACCCTCGCGATGCTCGCCCGCCCACTCCGCAATGAAGGCGCAGACAAGCGCGCCGGAGGTGTCTCCGCTCTGCGCAGTGAGGTCGCGTCGAATCGAGAGCGCTGGGCCTGGGCGACGTTCGCCACCTTCAAACCAGGTTGCGAGCTCACCTGGCAAGAGGGGGCGTCCGCCTTCCGCGGAGAAGAGGTAGGCGCCCGGGCTATCGCCGCGGAGACGCACTTCGGCGCCTGGCTCGATCGGCCAACCGTTGCCGACAAAGCGTGCGCGCACGCGCTCGCTGGAGACGTCAAGGTAGAGTTCGGCGGCCGGGGTCGGGAGGTCTGCGGCTTCGCCAAGTACGCTCGGAATCGCGAGACGCACGCGATAGACATAGCGACGCGCGACGACAGGTTCGTCGGAGTCATAGAGCGAGTCGCGCCCTGCAGCGGGCTCGATGGTTCCTGCGGTCGGAGATGGATCACGGCCGCCCGCTGCGGCCAGCACGGGTGCGGCTACACCAAGGGGCTCGGCGGGTGGAGGCTCTGCTTCTGGCTGCCATTCTTCCACCTGGGCAGGCGTCCGCATGGGCAGCGAGGGAGAGCGCTCCGGGCCCGTCTCACAGCCGAGTGTTTCACTGGCCATGAGCAGCGCGACCCCGAGCCAGCGCTGCTTCACGGCAATCTGCCTTCGACCCCTATCCAGCCATCGGGCACGCCGGGTGTTTGGTTGTCCGACACAAAGACGCCGACACCCACGCCCGCGCCGACAACCAGTGCGCCGACACCGATCGATGTCCAGAACCACCACTCCTCCCAGGGCTCGGCCTGGTGAGGTGCTGCGGGAAGATCTTCAACGACGACCGCGCCGCTCAGATCGACACCTTGGTAGAGGTCGACGGCAAGCTGCTGAACTTGGATGAGCCCCTCCTCTGCGGAAGCGATCTCCACACTTCGCTGCGAGAGGAGAAACCGGGTGCGTACGTCGTAGAGGAATGCATCCACGGTGAGGGCACCAGGGCGTGCGCGGGAGAGTCGCGCGATGACGACCTGAGCTGCACCAAGAGTCGTCCCAACCGAGCGAATGTTGGTACCCGCACGCGGCTCACCAAGCTCCTCAAGCACGGCACGCAGGTTCTCGGGTGAGGCCACAAGGCGGGCGCGCGCGTTTGGCTCAAGGTCGTACGAGACGCGAGAACCCGCGCGTCCCAAGGTGGCGCGCGTCACGACCTTGGTGCGGTCGAGCATCTTGATGGTGATGTAGTGGTCACCGATGAGCAGATCGGGTGCGACGGCCGGTGAGGGACCGTACGAGCGCCCATCGACATAGACCTCAGCGCCTGCGGGCGAAGTGGACACTGTGAGGCTCGCTCGGGGCCCTGCGGTAATGCGGGTGCGCGTGCGCTCGAAGACCGTCGCGTACTCCTCTGGAAAGCGCGTTGCGTCGTACTCGTACTCCTCACGGAAGACGAAGATGCGGGCCAAGCGCTGCTCACACTCGCGCTCACGCCCCATGCGACAGCGCGCGAGGGCGTTGACCATGTAGACATCGAGGAGTTGCTCGCGCCGTACGGCTGGGAGGTTGGCCTCGAAGAGCTCGATCAGGGCATCGGTGCTGGTGGCGACGTCACGTGCGTCACCCTCGGCCAGCTGATTGATGCGACCCGCGAGCTCCTCGAGCCCGAAGTCGAGTTCCTCGGTGGTGGAGACGGGCGAGAGGACATCCACGGGATGGACAAAGCGAATGCCTTCCACCTCGGTCATGCCGCGTCGCAAGCCGATGGAGACGATCGAGGCGTCGCCTTCGGTGGCATCATCGCGTGCGATGACCAGAGCGGTCGTCGTGACCTCACGCACTGCGGGCGCGGCTGCCTCGGGCGCGTCCTGTGCGGACAACGACGCGCTGCCCAAGGCAAGACTGAGCGCGATGGCGACACGCGCCGAAAACTGAAGGGGATGCTTCACAGGGCCCTCGGCTCAAAACTCGAAGACGACCTGGCCACGGGGCGAGTTTCCAAGCCCTGGGCCTTGGTCCGCAACCACCACGCCGACCGCGACGCCTGCACCGACGAGAACGAGCGCGCCTCCCAGGACGGCCCAGAACACAGGATCTTCCGCGATGCTCGGCGAGTGATCTTCAACCGGTTGCTGGAGAATCGGGGCGACTTCCTCCTCCACGACACGTCGTCGTGGCTCGTCGGAGCGTGCGCGCACAGCGGCTTCGAGTGCGCCCGAGACCAGGCGGTTGACGGCAGGTTCAAGCTCGCCGACGGCGACGGGTGCGCTGCCGGCGCCACGCACGAGACGACGTCCCGAGTTCACGTCGAAGACGACGAGCTCAAGGCCGACCTGCTCCGCATTCTCGCCCGAAGTCGCACGGAGGACGCCGATGCGCTCGACGCCCAAGAGCATCGCAACCTCGCGGATAGCGTTCGCGTCGTCGAGACTGTCGATGCTCGCATCGCGCACGCGGCCAAGTGCATCGTAGAGGCCTGCGGCATCCGCCTCATCGACGAGCATCGAGGATGTGCTCGTGCTGCGGCGCGCGCGCACGTTTACTGGTTGCACCGAAGGAACCGCTCCAGCGCGTGTGACGCGCACGATGTGATCGCCAGCGTGAAGGCCCTCGACCGTGATCGGCGTCACGCCGCGCGCGAGGAAGTCGACGTACGCGATCGCGCCCGGTGGGTCGCTTTCGACCACGATCGAGGCACTCGATGGATCGCGTGGACGTGCGCCCTCGTAGCGAGCAATGACGTCTGGCGGGAAGACGTTCGGGTCGGGGATGACATGCGGCATCTGCACATGCAGGCGACCAAAGATGCGCGTTGCGTCGCGCGCGCGGCCTTCGAAGGAGAGCGACGCGCCGAGCAGAAGAAGTGCCTGGCCGAGATCGTGTGGATCTTCGAGCGCTGCCGCGGCTGTGTCGAAGTCAGCGACCGCGCCTTCGAGCTGGGTGATGGCCTCTGGGAGCTCCAGGTTCAGGTAGGCCGCGCGGCCTGCCTCAAGTTGCTCACGGGCGCGCGAGAGCGTGGTCAGCGCGGACTCGTCGTAGCCAAGAAAGAGCCGATCGGCGTGCTGCCAATCGACGTTCGGAATCGTGCGGAGCGAAGCGCGTGCTGCCGCGCCTGCGCGCTGCGCGACCGCCTCAAGGCCATCCTCCAGCGGGACGGCGATGACGTAGACGCTGACGGGCGCAGTGCGTGACGCCGGCGCTTCCTCCTCTGCAGGGGCCTCGGCATCCGCTGTCGGTGTGCTCTCCGCCTGATCCGTCGCAGGCTCGTCTTCCGACGCGGAGACACGTCGGGGCTGAGCTGATGCATGCGGCGCAAATGCGGTGACGAACCCGGCAAAGGCGACGAGGACAGAGAGAAAACCTGCGAGCGTCGTGCGTGTGCACCCGCCAGAACGTGTTGGAGTGTTACGCACCGAATCTCCTCATTCGCGGCCTTCACCGCGAAGTGAACCAGGGGTCAAATCCGCCTGCATCGCCCGCAATGTCGGGTCCTCCGCAAGCGCGTTTCGGAGGTGCCGCGCAAGGTCGGCCCTCCCAGCATCCGTCAGGGTTTGCGCAGATGGCGCGTTCAAGGCGCGCGCCACAAGCGCGTCGATCGCCTGCTGTGCATTCATCGAGCCGGTGCGAAGGGACGACGCGATGTCGTTCGCCGATGCACTCGGGCTTGCTCCTTTGGCTGCGTCGAGCGCTGCGCCAAACGAGGAACCGACCGTGCCCGTGCTTTCGGGCGTGGGTGCGGACGTACCGCCAACCTTTCGGACAGGATCGCTCATGAGCCCTCCAATCCTACCGAGAGTCTATCTTCTGCTGCAACGAGTTCCTTCATAGCGTGCTCCTTCCATCCCTTATCGGAGCGGTGCTGAAGGTGTTGCGTCATTCGATCGACATTTGTGTGCTGCAGAGTCCGAGGTGGCTTGTCCCATCCGGTAGGCGGCGAAGCACCTGACTGCCTGTCAGCAGAAGAACCAGATCGACGCGGCTTGCTGCATCGGGCGCGGAAGAACTGATCCTCATCGAGGTGACGATCGGCGTCTTCGGCCTAGTTCGACAGCGGTCGCTCGTCGACGATCGCGTCCAAATCGTTGTCGCGCTCAGGGCAACCGTCTTGGTCTTCGTAGCCATCCATGTCTTCAGCGAGGTCCGGACATGCAGCGTGCCCTGCGATGTCATCTCCATCTTCCGTGCTTTGCAGCTCCGCTGGCGATCGCACCTCGCGGGCTTGCAAACGTGAGAAGCGGAAGCTGTCGCACAACCTCGAGGAACCACGTTTGGGCAATCTTCCGTGAAGCATCGGTTCCGTTTCGACCAGTGTTTGAACTTGACGCTCGGGAGGGTGATTCACATAGACGACCCTAGACGTGTCCCAGTCCTCCGAAATCGAAGAGCGTGAGCGAGAGAGCGAGAGCCCTCGTGCGGCCCCGCGTGGTGACGTTCATCTGCCAGTCGTCGGGCAAGGGCGTGCTACGGGCCACGCATTGAGCGAGGCCACGCTGACGTCTGGAGATTTGGCGCGGGCCTGCAAGACGACGGTGCGCACCGTCCGGTTCTACGAGGAGGCCGGGCTTGTTGAGCCCTCACAGCGCTCCGAGGGTGGGCATCGTCTGTACGAGGCCATTCAGGTCCTCCGCCTACAGCTGGTGCTCGACCTGCGCGAGAGCGGGCTCGCGCTGCAAGACATCAAAGATCTCTTCTGTCTGAAGAAGCTCTCGCACAGCTCGGTCGAGGCGAGCGAGCGGATGGTGAGCCTGCTGCAGAGCCGTGTGGATGAGATGCAAGCCAAGATCACGGTGCTGCGTCGCCTGCGCGAAGAGCTCGCGACGATGGTTGCGATGCTTGCCGATTGCGGCGAGTGCCGGAGTGCGAGCTTTCCCTCCGAGTGCGCGGGCTGCGATGTGATGGCGCGTCCCGACCTGCCGCGCGCGATGCTGCTGCTCTGGGGCAACTCCGAGTAGCGTGGTACGAGAGCCGCGTGACGATCGATCGAGCACGGGCCGCGGAACACATCGAGGCATTCTTGCGGGCGGTGGGTGCGCCTGTTGAGAGCGACCCAGAGCTGCGCGGGACAGGGATGCGTGTCGCGAATGCCTACGTGGATGACCTCCTCGTCGGCTATGCGATGGATGCCGCGCAGATTCTCTCCGACAACACGGCGTCCACATCGACCGGGCTTGTGACGCTCGTGGATGTGCCCGCGACGACGATGTGTCCGCATCATCTCTTGCCCGCCTCGGGCCGCGTTCATCTTGGCTACTGGCCGGGCGAGCGCGTCGTCGGTTTTGGCTCCCTTGCGCGCATCGTGACGTGCTTCACGCGGCGCCTTGCGCTTCAAGAAGACATCGGTCGAACCATCGCGGAAGCGCTTGTGATGCACCTCGGAGCACGGGCGGCAGGGGTCGTCGTCGACTTCTCACCGAGTTGCTTGGTGGACCGTGGTGATGCGCCGCATGGCGCGCGTGCGATGACGACGGCGTTCGCGGGAGAGGCCGTGAGTGATGCTGCGCTTCGTGGCGAGTTCCTCATGACCATCGGGCTGCGCGCTTCCTGAGCACCTCAGTGTTGGTGCTCGACGGGCTGCGCACTTGCGAGCGATGCAACGAGCGATGCGCGAAGGGTCAAGAGTGGTGTGGGGAAGAGCCCCAAGACGAGAATGGCGAGAAGGACCGTCGCCAGTGCGAGCGACTCGCGTGGTTGCAGGTCGGGCGCGGTGCTGATGCGACGTGGCTTGCCGAAGAAGGTGCGAAAGTGGGCCGTGAGCAGCGTGATGCCGTTGAGCACCGTGACCACGAGCAGGATGGAGCCTTCCACTGGGTGTGCGTCGAGCAGGCCGTGCAGGAGCAAATCCTCGGAGATGAACATCAGCGTGCCGGGAAAACCGACGGCTGCGAGGCAGAGGACGAAGAAGCCTCCAGCAAGGCGCGGCATCGACTGCGCGAGCCCGCCGCCGAGCACCTGCATGTCGGTGGTGCCTGTGCGTGCTTCGAGCTGAAAGAGCGTGAGGAAGAGGCCCGTGCTCGTGAGGCCGAGCGCGATCATTTGAAGGAAGGCGCCGTGAAGGCTCGCGCGATTGGCCTCGCCTACGCCGACCAAGATGAGGCTCATCTGGCTCATCACAACAAAGCCGAGCATGCGACGAAGGTTGCGCTGCCCTGTCGCAAGCACGGCGCCGTAGAGGGCGCTGAAGAGTGCAACATCGGCAAAGATCGGAAGGAGCTGCGCGGCGGTTTCGGGCACGAGCGGCAAGAGCATGCGGCCCGCGAGGAAGGCTCCGAGATGGGTGCCCGTCAGCAGGATCGTGATTGGACCTGGGCCATCGCTCGCGAGTGCAGGGAGCCACGAATGAAGCGGGAAGACGGCCTTGCGCACGCCAAGTGCGGCGGCGACGAGGACGAAGATAAGTGGTTGGCGCGATAGCGAGACGGGGGTTGACGCCAGGCTGAGATCGAAGGGGTGTGCGAGGCCTGCGAGCAAGCGATCCTGCACGACGAGGAGGATGGCGAGCACGAGCGGAATGGAGCCCGTGGCGAGGAAGATGAGGTAAGCCCGCCGCGCGGGATGATCCTTGCTGGCGTTCATCACCAAGGCGGCGGGCAAGAGGCTCGTGACCCAGAAGAGCGCGAGGCAAGCCGCATCGATCGATGTCACGACGCCGAGCGTCGTCGCCTCTGTCAGCAAGAGTGCGGGGAGCATGCGACCTTCGAGAGAGTTCTTGGGTGCCGCGACAAAGACAAGGAGGGAGACGAGTGCCGCGAGTGGAAGAAAGGGCGCGGAGAGCGCATCGAGGCCGAGGTGCCAGCGCGCACCGAGCAGCGAGCGCGTGACGTCTTCGAAGGCAATCGGTGAAGTGCTCGACCACGTTGCGTACGCGAGCGCGACGCTCCCTGCGAGCACGCTTGCCGAGGTGACGATTGCGACCTGTCGACGCGCTGCCTCGTCGCGCACTCGCATCGTCACGAGTGCCGCCAGCATAGGTGCCAGCACAAGCATCGAGAGCAGTGGCAGCGAGCTCATGGGCGGCTCTCTGGCGAGGCCTTCACCGGAAGTGCGGGTGTGACGGGCTCTGCCTCTGGGCTCGATCCGCCGGAGAGGAGATCGACCCAGCGACGCTCCAGGCCGTCTGCGTGATGTGCGAGCCAGAGGGTTGGCATCACAAAGCAACGCTCAAGCAGCTCATCGAGGAGGAAGCGTCGAAGTGCGAGCGCATGGACCTTGCTGCGCACGGAGGCGGGCAAGAGCATCTCGATGCGTGAATGATGCTGGTGCTCAGGCAGCGCAGCGCGGATCTCTTGCATGTCGCGGAGTGCGGAAGGCGCGCGCAGGAGCTGGAGAGTCCGCAGCGCGGTGTGGGCGATCATCATGAAGACAACGGCCATCGCGAGCGCACCCGAGTGCATCCAGGTGGCGATGCCGACGACCGTGACCATGACGCCGACCTGCGTGGAAGTGGCGTAGGCCAGCGCGCTCTTCACATCGCTCTGAACCCGTCCGGCAAGTGTGGAGGTGAGGACGGTGAGCAGGCCTATGGCGATCACGGCCTCTTCGCCGAACGTGGAGCTCTCGAGAAGCGGAGCGCTGCGAAGAAGGAGATACACGCCTGCATGCACGGAGAGCGCGCCGTAGAAGAGTGCACTCGAAGGGGTAGGGCCCTCCATCGCGCGCGGTAGCCAGCCACTCAGCGGAAAGAGCCCGCTCTTTCCCATCGTCGCAAAGAGCAGCAGGAGCGCGAGGGGCGTGGTTTGTGCGGCATCGAGATGCGTCGTGGCATGAGGCCACACGCCGCCGCTTGAGGTGCCGAATGCGTCGGAGAAGGCCGTCGAACCTGTGGCCTGATGAAGGAGAATTCCGGCGATGAGCAAGCCCACGTCGGTGGCGCGGTAGCTGACGAGCGCACGTAGCCCGCCCCGCATCGGGCCATCGCGAAGCTGGAAGAATGCGATCAGCATGAACGAGGAGACGCCGACCATCTCCCAGCCGATGAAGAGCAGATCGTAGCTGCCTGCGAGGACGAGGGTCTGCATGCCCGCGTCGAAGATCGAGAGCAGCAAAAAGAAGCGCAGAAAGCCTGGGTCGCGATGCAGGTAGCGGATCGAGAAGCGCGTCACGATGGCGGTGATGATTCCCGTGGTGAGCACCATGGGGATCGAGAGCCGGTCGATGTGGAACGCGACTGAGAGCGTGTACTCATCGATGTGCACGATGTTGCCGAGGTGCACATCGAGCGCCTGCGCCTGGCCTGGTGCGTTCGTGATCAGAAGAAAGATCACCGAGAGCACAGCGGATGCGATGAACGAGAGCGTGACGGCGACGCCTGCGATGCGGCTCGTTGTCTTCTCCGAGGGCGGCTCTTTGCGAAAGAGCGCGAGGCCAAGGATGAGCGTGGCGAGCAGTGGAAGACCGGGGATCGCGAGGGCAAGGCTAGGTACCCAGGGTTGAAGCTCGGAGGGGTTCATGAGGCCTTCGCAGACGGCTGGGACGGTGAGAGCGCGCGAGCAAGCTCGCCACTGGATGCATGGGCGCCGAGCACAGCGGGCCCCATCAACTCAAGGTGGCCGCCGTACCACTCCTGCCAGCTTGAGACGCGAGGCAGGGCACGCTTCTCGGGCTTGAATGCGACAAAGCCGCGACCACGCTCGAAGCGACAAAAGACGCCGGTGTCGGGGTCAACGCTGACGAGGCGAACCCACTCATTGCGGATCAGCTCATCGACCTCGGCGTTCTTCTCCATGATGCCTTCCACCGTCTCGACGGAGGCCTCCACGACGGCGAGCAGGCGCATCGGCTCGTGGACTTCGGTCATCTGCTTCGGAAGGCCCGTGCGCAGGTCCCCGCTTGAACCCTCGGTGACGCCCATCAGGGCCGAGAGGTTCTGCGAGAGCTTGGTGCCCGAGCCCCAGACGTCGGGGTCGATGCAGGAGAATGTGTACGCGAGGTTGATGCCCGCGCTGACGGGAAGGGCTGCGCCGAGGATGCGCGCGAGGATGCGTCCGTCGTCGTCGATTGCGGGGTCGTAGCTGACGAGAAAGGCACGACGATCGAGGAAGAGTCCGCGTGTGAGTGCGCGTCGTCCAAAGAAAGCGGCTGCATTGCCCGCGTGGCCGAGCTCGGGCCTTGGTTGGCTGAGATCGACCGCGCGTTCCTCGACGTGCCTGAGCGCGCGCGCTTGTGATGGCGCGAGGGGCGCATGTTCGAAGCGGCGACAGCGCTCGTGTGCACTCCTTCGACGCGCCTCTTCAAGCGACGCCTTCAGCGCACGAATGTCCTCCTGGAACATGCTTGGCGCATCGCGGATGTCGAAGAGGGATACGGCGTCGGTGGTTGTGTCGTGTAGGCCGCCCAAGAACCACGTGGTCTCAGGGATGGTGATGCCACGTCCTTTCAGCACGCTGCGTACCTCGCTGTCATTGGCGAAGGCGGCGAAGAGTCGCGCGTTCGGGCCGCCGCCGCGCCCACCGCATGCACCGCAGTCGTAGGCCGAGTGGTGCGGGTTGTTCACTGTGGTTGCGCCGTGTCCGAGCAAGACAACGAGCGTGGCGAAGCTGGTGGTGAGGCCGAGAATTTCGAGCGTGCTCTGCACGCGATCGGCGCGCTCGATGAGCGTGAAGCCATGCACCTCACCGGGAGCATCCTCCGGTCGTGCGAACTGAAGCCGCGTCTCGGGCTCAGGCAGGAGGAAGCGCCGCACGGTGCGGGTGATCTGATCGGCCCAGCGTGGAAAGACGACGCGAAGCGTGAGCGGAAGAATCGCGAAGGTGCCGAGCAACGCGGTGAGCAGCGTGCCGCGTGTGAGGGAGCGTGAGCCATCGAGCACCTCAAGGCGTGCACGCGCCCACAGCATCCTGCGTGTTTGACGTCGCTTGCCGAGGCCCTCGTGTGTGTCGCGGACGGCCTCAACCACACGATGCTGGGGCGTGATCACGACGGGGCAGAGCGCCTGCATCATCGGGTCGTCGAGCGAGGTGAAGTTCACCGCGACGCCGAAGAATCCAGCCACGCCAAAGGTGATGTGGTCACCGCCCAAACTCTCGAAGTGACGACGGATGCCCTCTTCGCGATCGTCGATGCAGAAGGCGACTTGAAAGCGCGGGTTTGGGCTCGCGTCCGTGGCGGGACGATTGCGATTGGCGCTGACCGCCGCCATCACCTCGCGGAAGTAGTGATGCTCATAGGCGACGTGAAATGTGCGCTCGCGCGTCTGTGTATCGAAGTCATCGAGGATGCGAACAAGCGAGATGGAGATGGAGGTCGATGCGTCGTCTTCAACGTGGTCGAGGGCTTCAAGATCGTAGTGACGAAAGCCCATGCGGCGCGCGATGTCGAAGAGACGATAGCCACGCACAAAGAGGCGGTCGGACGCACGTGAGCGCATGCGCGAGACAACACGCCCCGACATGTTGTTCATGAGTTCGCGAATCGATGTGTGCGCAGCAACCCCCAGCGACTTTGCAGACGCACGTGCGCTTGCATGATCGAGCGCGAGACGCAGTGTGAGCAACTCGACGAGTGAGGTCGGTGGCCCGTTGGCGCACTCGGGGTTCGCTTCGAGGCGGCTCACCAACCCAGCGAAGCCCTCAAGCTGCATCAGGATGCGCGGGACGACCCACAAGAATGCGTCGGCTTCGAAGCCTGCATCGTCGAGCGATGCGAGGGCCATGTCGACAGGGTCGAGGCCGCGCGCACGTTGTGCATTCAGGATGCTCAGCGCCTCCTTCCACACGGGCGCATTCGCGCTTCCTCCGGTCTCAAGCATCGCCATCGCGGAAGCCAAGATGCCGCGCGATCGATCGGGGAACGTCCAACGTGCGATGCCCTCATCGAGGTAGGCGCTGAGGAAGCGAACGAGGAATGCATTCGCCTCCGCGGCTGGGTCGTCCGCGTCGAGGTCGAGGAGCAAGTCGCGCACGATCGGTGTCTGAGGCCCGCGGAAGGAGGGCAGCACGCTCGGGCGCCTGCTCTCTTGAACGAGCTTCATCGAGGTCTCGAAGAGCGCGCGCATCCCGGGCGTTGCGAGCTCTCCCTCTTCCGCGATGCGAAAGCGAATCGCCGCTGGGTCTGTCTCGGTGCCGTGCAGCATGAGCAGGCGCTCGACATCCTGCGTATCGAAAGTCCCAATCGGTGCGTTGGGGCGAATGCGATCACGCTCGGTCAGCGCATAGGAGAGGTCGACCTCTGTGATGCGTCCACGCTTGAGCTCTTCTCGGTAGCGCGCCTCGGCAAAGTACGCGCGACCACCTCGCACTTCGCGTGCTGCCATGACGGCTTCTTCGAAGGGCATCGACTGAAAAGCGATCAGCGGATTGAGTGCGACAAACACGCCGAGCGGGCCCTGCTGAGGGAGCACACGTCGCGCCTCATCCACGGCGGCAATGAGACTCTCGCGCGGCGTGGGACGAGCCTCGCTCGTTTCGGCGGTCATTGGATCAGAAGGCACGAGCACGCTTCAGCACAGCCGGTGCCAAAGAGGGGAAAACCCGATGTGCGGAGAAAAGACCTTCGCTCGCTCTTCGCGTCCGGGGAGCATTTCCCCGCGCGAGGTGAAGCACCCGACCTCGTTCGCACGGCACGCTCAAGAACGTCGCAGAAACCGCGGCTGCGGAGAGGGCACGCTTTCTGCGTTGGGAGGCAAAACCATGCCGCTTCGCAGCCCCGCGCCCAAGCCGAGTCTCGCTCACGACTTCCCTGCTGGGCTCGTCGTTTTCCTCGTTGCGCTTCCTCTTTGTCTCGGCATCGCGCTCGCCTCGGGCGCTCCACTCTTGTCGGGGCTCATCGCTGGCGTGGTGGGTGGTCTGGTGATCCCGCTTGTCAGCCGCGCACAGCTCTCGGTCTCGGGCCCAGCCGCCGGGCTTGCTGCGGTTGTCCTCGCAGGCATCCATCACTTCGGGTTCCCCGCCGTCTGTGCCGCAACGATGCTTGCGGGCGCACTGCAGATTGCGCTCGGACAGCTGCGCGCAGGCTTCGTTGTCTCGTTCGTTCAGGGCTCGGTCATTCGCGGCATGCTCGCGGCGATCGGCATCTTGCTCATCCTCAAGCAGGTTCCGAATGCGTTTGGATATGTCGCGCCCGAGGGTGGCTTCTCGTTCGCGCAGCTCGGTTCGTCCGTCCAACTCGGTGCCGTGATCATCAGTATCTCGGCGCTCGTGATCATGTGGGCCTTCGAGCACTTCAACCTGAAGAAGACGCTGCCCTATTTGCCGGCTGCGCTTGTCGTCGTCGTCGTCGGTGTGGCGCTGACCTTCGTGTTCGGCGCGGCGGTGCCAGAGCTCTCACTCGCGCCGCGCTTTCTCGTCTCGGTTCCTGAAGGCGGATTCGCGGCCATCACCGCGAACGCGGGTGCCATGGATCTCACGGCGCTCCTTCGCCCGGAGGTGCTTGTCTTCGGTGTGACCTTGGCCGTCGTAGCGAGCCTCGAGTCGCTCCTCTCACTCGACGCCATCGACAAGCTCGACCCCTACAAGCGCCGCTCCGATTCCAATCGCGAGCTCGTCGCGCAGGGCTTGGGCAACATCGTTTCCGGCTTTCTGGGTGGCCTCCCCGTGACGAGCGTCATCGTGCGCTCCAGCGCCAACGTCGACTCGGGTGGACGCACGCGCCTCGCGGCCATCGCACACGGCGCGCTCCTCCTTGTCGCCACGCTCTTTCTCGCCTCGCTGCTCAACCGCATTCCACTCGCAGCCCTCGCCGGCATCCTCCTCTGGACGGGTTTGAAGCTCGCGCGCCCAGCGCTCATTCGACAGATGTGGAAGCGAGGCCTCGATCAATTCGTGCCCTTTCTCCTCACCATTCTGGCCATCGTGTTCACCGACCTTCTCCGCGGCGTCGTGATCGGCATCCTCATCGGCCAGCTCTTCAACATTCGCTCGGCGATGAAGAACGCATTCGAGGTCGAGGATGGCCAGGGCATCCGCACCATCCGCTTCGCCAAGGACATCTTCTTCTTCCACAAGGCGGGCCTGCTTGCGGCGACCGAGTCGTTTCCCAAGGGCACGACCAAGGTGGTTGTCGATCTGGGTGCGGCCGACTTTGTCGAGCTCGACGTGCGCGAGTCGCTCTACGAGAACCGGGCGAATGTCGAGCGTGGCGGCGCGAAGCTGGAGTTCCTCGGCATCACGCCGACCGACGCGGCGCCTGCGCATTGAATGGATACGATGGCAATCATATCTAGATTATATGTATATGATTCATATTATCGCAAAATATGCCGCTGTGTACGACGCGAGATCAATGCCGAGGCAGAAAGACGTGGAAGATGCTGCCGCGCCCCTCTGCGCGCTCGACGGTGATCCAGCCTTTGTGGTCGCGCACAATTCCGTCCACGACAGCGAGCCCAAGCCCCGTCCCCTCGCCCTCCTTCTTGCGCGTGAAGAAGGCCTCAAAGAGCTTGGGCATGTCTTCTTCGGCGATGCCGTGTCCTTGATCGTGCACCGAGACGACCACGAAGCGTCCGGGTTGCGTGTCGGTGCCCGCGGGCGGTGTGGCATCGCGCTCTTGAATGATCACGCGGACGAGGCCGCCTTGCTCCATCGCCTGAAACGCATTGACCAAGAGGTTGGTGAAGACCTGCAGCAGCTCTTGCGGGTTTGCGTCCACGCGTCCCATCGTGCCCTGGCGCTCGACCACGACTTGAACGCGCGCTTTGCGTGCGAGCGGTGCGAGCGTGAGCCGCGCGGATTCCGCCAGCTCGGCCACGTCCACCACGCGTCGTTCTGCGCGCCTTCGTGTGAAGTCGAGCAGGCCGCGAACAATCTTTGCCATGCGATGCGCTTGCTCCAGCACCGTGCGCGCGCTGCTCTGCACATCGCTCGATGCCGCAGGGTCTTCCTCCACGATGCGTGCGTGTCCCGTGATGACGTTGAGTGGCGTGCCGAGCTCATGCGCGAGCTGCGATGCGAGCTGGCCCACGGTGCGCAATCGGTCGGCGTGGCGCAGTTGCTCAAGGGCCTGCGAGCGCTCCACATCGAGCTCATCGAGTGCCTTGCGGGCCTCCTCAAGCTGTCGGGCCATGTCGTTCATCTCATCGGCCAACTCCGCGACCTCTCCGTCTCCTGCGATCGTCTCTCGGGCTGTGAGATCTCCTCCGGCGATGCGTCGCGCGAGGTTGCGCAAGCGCTCGATGGGCTTCCCCACAAACCAACGGGTCAGCACGTAGGTGACGATGCCCGCGAGCATCGCCAGGGCAAGCGTCTGCAGGGCGAGTGCCCACCAGCCGATGCGACGCAGCAGCGCGGTCACGGCCTGTGGCTCCGAGAGCTCAATCGCGATCACCTGATGTCCGCGCTCGATCGGGATGTACGTGACGATCTCATCCTCATGCACGCCGACCACAACATCGCCTGCGACCAGCTGCGTCTCGACATTCGGAAGCCGCGGACGAGACATCCCCTCCACGCGCGGCGCCACGAGACGCGCAACGATATGTGCGCCCGCTACCTCCTCGCTCCCCAACATCGCCTCGGCCTCCCGAAGTGGGTCCGTGGTGCCGTGATCACGCGAGAGGGCAGCTTGAATGGCATGAGCGAAGAAGCGCCGATCCCGCAGGGTGGTCTCGAGGAGCAGTTCTTGCTCTTCACCCACGCGTACAGCGACGCCTACGCCGAGAACCAGAACGAAGGTCGCAAGCAACGAGAGCCAGAGTCGGATAGCGATCCGCATGGCCGGACTTTGCGCCTGTGTGCGCGCAACTCCAAAGCAACGACGGCACGACGCGTAAAGAAGAGCCGCCGCATCACCAATCCAGTCGGGTGACCCATGCAATCCAAGCCTCATGTCCTGATCGTCGAAGACGAACCCGCGATGGGTTCGCTGGCCAAGCGCGAGCTTGAGCGCCGCGGCTTTCGCGCGATGCACGTTTCAAGCGCTGAGGAGGCGCTCGCTGCAGTCGATGAGCACGACTTCGACACCATTGTGTCGGATGTGCGCATGGGCGGAATGAGTGGCCTTGAGCTCTGCCCTCGGCTCATTGCCAAGCGTCCCGATGTGCCCGTCATCCTCGTCACGGCGTTTGGCGATCTCGACACCGCGATCGCCGCGATTCGAGCGGGAGCGCACGACTTTCTACCGAAGCCATTCGAGATGGCCGAGCTTGCGCTGCGCGTGCAGAGAGCGACCGAGCTGCACTTTCTTCGCGACGAGGTGAGGCGCCTGCGCGCGGGTGTGGCCGCCTCGGTGCACTTCGACGACATGGTGGGCGAGAGCCCCGCGATGCGCCGCGTCTTTGGCTTGGTGGAGCGCATGGCTGCGACGGATGCGCCCCTTCTTGTCTCGGGTGAGACAGGCACGGGCAAAGAGTTGGTCGCGCGCGCGGTCCACATGCGCTCGCCGCGGTCGAAGGGCGCCTTCATCGCCATCAACTGCGCGGCGCTTCCGGAGAACCTCCTGGAGAGCGAGCTCTTCGGTCACGTGAAGGGCGCGTTCACCGATGCGAAGACGGCGCGCGCCGGCCTCTTTGTCGAGGCGGGTGGAGGCACGATCTTTCTCGATGAAGTCGGCGAGATGCCGCCCGCGTTGCAGGCGAAATTGCTGCGGGTATTGCAAGACCGGAAGGTGCGTCCGATCGGCAGCGACAAAGAGATCGATCTCGACGTGCGCGTGATCTCGGCGACGCATCGCGACCTTGAAGCGCGCGTCGCCGAGGGACAGTTCCGCGAGGATCTCTTCTACCGACTGAACGTTGTGCAGATTGCCCTGCCGCCTCTGCGTGAGCGTGGCGTGGACATCCTCGCGCTCGCGCACGACGCCCTGCTGCGCATCGCAAAACGCACGAATCGCAAGGTGACCGGGATTGCGCCTGCCGCGGCGAAGAAGCTAATGGACTACACCTGGCCAGGCAACGTGCGCGAGCTCGTGAACGCGATGGAGCGGGCCGTGGCGCTCGCGGAGTACGAGGAGGTCACTGTCTCGGACCTGCCCGAGAAGGTGCAGGCGTTTGAGTCCAAGCATGTGCTCGTTGCGTCGGGCGATGCCTCCGAATTGGTGAGCCTCGAGGAGGTGGAGCGACGCTACATCCTGCGTGTCGTCGAGGCCGTCGGAGGCAATCGATCGCGTGCGGCCGAGGTGCTCAAGGTCGACCGCAAGACGCTCTACACCAAGCTCAAGAACTACGGGCCCAAGGAGTAGGCGAGGGCCGTGGCATCCTCGTCGTGATGCTCGCCGCCTCAGGTCGAATCGCTCTTTGGAGTGCACAAGCGCTGGCCCTGGAGAAGGGCATCGTCTTCCGCGTGCCTCGGGCGGTGCAGTGACGGTGCCAAGCGTGATTGCGGTGGGTGCGGAGTGCATTCGCGTCGCCTCGGTGCGTGCATTCGCGCTCTCGCGGGGAGGCTCTCGGCTCTGGGTGCTGACGGGGTTGACCACCGTGCCTGCCAAGGGGCTGCGGCATGGCGAGATGCCTTCCGAGCTCTCGGTGTGGAGCGTCGTTGATGCACCACGTGCGGCGCTTCGCTTTGAGGCCTCACTCTCCATCGCGAGGTGCGCCGCGCCCGCGCTCGCAGCCTCGGATGCCAATGAGGCCGTGCTGATGAGCTCCCTTGGTGCGATGCGATTCTCCTACGCGAAGAGCACGGGCATCCGCTTGATGGAGCACCTCACAACCGAGGAGACACGCGGGGCCGCAGAGAGGCATGCATGGCTGCGCCACGCGCCCTTTCAGCTCATCGATAGCGTCGCCGGGACCTGCTTCAACATCAGCGCAAATGGCGCGTACTCGGTCGAGCGTTCGCGTGCGACATCACGCCTCCTCGTGCGTCGCGTTGCGGATGGAAAGCCCCTCGCAGAGTCGCGCGATGCGGCCACGATGGCGGGTGCGGCTTGCGTCGATGATTGTGGAGAAGTCGTGCTCTTCTCGATGCACGGCAAGGTGCATCGCTGGGATGTTCGCGAGGGCACCACGCGCGTGCTTGAGCATGCCTCGGGCGAGGGCCTGCTCGCGCTGAGCGTCGACGAGGATGTCTTCGCAATCTGCGGCGAGCGCGTGGCACTTCATCGCCTCTCCAACGGCACGCTCCTGAACGCCACGCGCTCCGAGCCGCTTGGCCGCTCGGCAGTCAGCCATGACCTCTCACGCGCCGTCACGCTCACGCCCGAACGCCTCACGACGATGTCGCGCGCAGGCGACGCATGGCGCGAGGAGCAATCGCTTACGCCCGTGCGGCATGTGCTCATGCTCAAAGACACAGCACTCGTTGTGCGCGACGACAACGAACGCGCGCGCGTTGACTTGGTGAACCGCCAAGGTGAACTCTTCAAGACCCTTCACCTCCCAGCGCGCGTGCAGGAGGCGCTCGCACTCACGGCGCAGTCTCGTGACACTGCATCGAGCGGCGCAGCATCGAGCTTTGGAAGCTTTGTCGCCGCGCAAAAGGTGGGCACGCGCTCGCGCGCGGAGGCCGCGCTCTTTGCACTCGCGAACGGGGAGCTCGCGCATCTCTCGCTCTCTGCAGAACCGCACGTGACGCTCTGGAATACGGGGCGAACGTACGCGCACACGCTGGCCCTCTCGGAGGCACACGGCCTTGTCGCCGTGGGGCATGGGCTCAAGGGCGGTCAGCGCGGAAAGAGCTACGGCGGCAACGCGAAGTTCGAGACGGCCGATGGCGTTTCGCTCTGGTCGATGGAGGGCACATGCCTCCTGAATGGTCTGGCGATGCCCTCGCTTGCGAGCTCTCAAGCGATCGATGCACGCGGGAATCTGATGGGCCTCGTTGGAACGAGCATATATACATATGACCGAAACGCGCCGCGCGCTGGCGCCTGGACGCCGATCACCATCCCGCTCACCTGGGACTTCGACGCACCCGCACCACGCTTGCTCCCGGACGGCCAGAGCGTGCTGACGACAGTGGGCGGCATGCTCGTCGTCTTCGACCTTCACACGCGTCGAGAGACCCCGATTGCGCCCGCGAGGTCGTCGAGCATCCTGGCCATCTCAGGCGACAGCCGACGCATCCTTCTCGCGCACGCACTCGACGATCGAAGCGAGCTCGCGCTCTACGCACTTGACCAGCGCGGGACATGCCTCGTGCGCTGGCCCGCACGCGCCACCGGATGCGCGTCTCTCTCCTACGATGGGAGCGAGGCCATTCTCAGCGGCGGCGACACCCTCGCCGAGTGGGTTCGCTTCTGAGCGCCTGGCTCAGAGACAACTTGGTGCGGGTAGGGTGCAGCGATTGACGAAGAAGGTCCCGTTGATCGCCATGCCGGGGAGCTCAACGCGGTAGCTGCCTGTCGCGCCCTCGTCGTTGAAGGTCGCGAAGTCGAGCTGCCAGTTGTTGCTCATCACGCAGTCCGCTCCGCCGCACAGTCGAGCCGGTCCGACCACCGATGCATCGGTGGAGACGAAGCTGCCAGGCCCCGAGACGCCGCCCTCGATGCGGATCGTGTTCGTCGCAAACATCGGGTCGGCAACGCATGTCGAGGGCGGGATGTGATCCGAGATGGTGAGCACGAGTGCGGTGCCGCCCGCGATGCCACACGCAGGGACGAGCATGCCGTTCGGGGTGAGTGACGCATCCGAGGGAAGCGCGTCGCTGGCAGTGAACGCGTCGCTCGGAGCGGGACCCTCGGCATCGACACAGGCTGCGTCGCAGCAGCGCCTGCACGTCGCGTCGGGCTCATCGTATTCCGAGCGCCCACAGGCGGATGCGCCGAGAGAGGCGATGGCGAGCGTGAACATGAGCGCGCGCGTCGTGTGTCTCAAAGTCATCCCAAGAGCGTGCCTCGACTCGTGGGCTGCTGTTGGAGTTTCGAATGGCGTCCGCCACATGCAGGCGGCCATCTCCGCCGCCAAGACGTGCAAATGCCTTGAAAAAGAAGCTTTTTGCGCGGTGCGGAAGATGAAGAAGGGGCTTCCATGACGACGCGAGTACGTTCGAGCTGCCTCCTCGGTGTGGAGGCCCAATCAGTCGATGTGGAAGTTCACGTAGGCAACGGCCTGCCAGGTTTTGACCTCGTGGGTCTGGCCGAAGGCGCTGTGCGCGAGAGCCGTGTGCGGGTGCGTGCTGCGCTCTCCACCTCGGGCTTTGAGATGCCGCCCAAGCACGTCGTGCTCAACCTCGCCCCGGGTGATCTCCGCAAGCGCGGGACGCACTTTGATCTCGCGATTGCGATAGGCGTGCTCTCGGCATGCGGCGCCTGTGCGCCCGATGAACTTGAGTCGACCTTGGTCCTAGGCGAGCTCTCTTTGAACGGTGAAGTCCGCGCCGTGCAGGGCCTCCTTCCCATGCTGAAGCGTGCGCGTGAGAGCGGGCTCACCAAGGCGATGGTGCCGCTCGTCCAAGCGCGTGAGGCGAGCCTGGTGGAGGGGATTGAGCTGCGCGGGGTGAGCACCCTCGATGAGTGCGTGGGCCACCTGAGCAAGACGCTTGAAATCGCTCCTATCGCAATCATGTCGGAATCGCATCACGGCTTCTCGCTTGAGCCCGACCTGACGGATGTGCGTGGTCAGCTCAGCGGCAAGCGCGCGCTTGAGATTGCAGCATCCGGTCAGCATGACTTCCTCTTCGTCGGCCCTCCCGGCGCAGGCAAGACGATGCTCGCGCGACGACTTCCTGGCCTTCTTCCAAGCCCCTCGCGCAATGAGCGCTTGGCCATCGCCACCATCGCAAGTGCCGCAGGCTTGAGCGTCCCGAGTGGGCGTCCCTTTCGAGCGCCGCATCACACAGCGAGTGCGCCTGCGCTCGTGGGTGGTGGAGACCCAGTGCGTCCGGGCGAGGTCACGCTCGCGCATGGCGGCGTGCTCTTTCTCGATGAGCTGCCCGAGCTCAATCGCACCGCCGTCGAGTCCCTTCGGACGATCATGGAGTGCGGTGAGGTGGCGATTGCACGCGCGAAGGAGCGCGTCGTGATGCCAGCGCGTGCGCTGATTGTGGGCGCGATGAACCCATGCCCGTGTGGCTATGCGGGCGACCCGCAGCGTGTGTGTCGATGCTCCCCGCAACGCGTGGAGGCCTACAGATCACGCGTCTCGGGGCCGCTCTTGGATCGCTTTGATCTGCGCGTCTGGCTCTCGCCGGTGCGCATGGCGGAGGTCGATAGCGGGCCCGTGGGTGAGCCCACCG
>JBILQT010000071.1:0-28236 GCA_044373065.1 Sandaracinaceae bacterium | reverse complement strand
TCCTCCTCCGCAATCTTCGCGTTCGAGCGATGAAAGATCGGGTCGAAGAGTGAGCTCGTCATGAAGTCGCGGGCCATGAGGAGGAGCATCGTCGTGGTGGATGGCGTCTCGGGGATGCAGGCAACCATCATCATCATGAGCTTGTTCGGGATGGGGATGTGAAGGTTCATCTGGTTGGGCCAGCGCAGGTCGAGCGAGCCGCGTTGCTCCTCACCATCAATGCGAATCTTGGTGTGCGCGCCCCAGGGCCTGTCCTCCCAGGTCACATCCATGCGCCCCGTCTTCTTGCGCGCGATCATGCTCTTGCCGATCGAGCCCGCATGCACGAACGGGAGGTGCGGCCAGTCGAGCATGTTCTCCATCGCGCGCGTCCAATGCGTCTTCCATGTCACGCGGGAGCCGGAGAGATGCACGCCCTTGGCGAGCGCGTGTTCACTCATCTCGGGCTCGCTCGGAGGTGCCTCGGTGAAGTCCGTGTAGAGCCAGACAAGCCCTCCGAGTTCACGCACGGGAAGGCTATGTCCGCGCAGGTTTCCAAGCTTCGCATCGGGGTTCCACGGCACATGGCAAACCTCGCCCGAGGGCTTGAGCTGCCAGCCATGAAAGGGGCACTCGATGCAGCCGTCTTTCATCTGTCCAAGTGAGAGCGCGACGCCGCGATGCGGGCAGCGATCGAGCAACGCGGCAGGCTTCTCATCGACACCGCGAAAGAGCACGACGGGCGTGTCCGCAACCTTCACCGCAAAGGGCGCGCGCTTGAGTTCGTGTGAGAGGGCGACTGGAGTCCAGACGCGCGCGAAGCCTTGGAACATGGCCCTCAGTATCGCCACATCGGCCTGCTCCATTCGCACATAACATCGAAGGTCATCGGTTATCCCGAAGTTGCGTGGCAGGTGCCGCCAAGGAGAACACACACAGCCCGATGCGAATCGGCTGTCTTCTCAACCTCGGCTACGTCGCTCTTCTCCTCACCCTCCTCACTCCGTTACGCGCCCGCGCGAACTGGACACTCGATGCCGCACTCGAGCGCGCAGATGAGGCGTCGCCGAACGTGCGAACGGCGCAGCAACGGGTCGCGATTGCAGAGGCCCATCGAACCTTCGCGAGCGTTCCGGTCGTCGGAAACCCCGTGCTTGGCGTGCGTGCAATGGTCGGTGTGCCGGACGAAAGGGCCGCGACCTATGCCGTCTTTCTCGGCCTTCCGTTCGACTGGTCCGGTCGCCAAGGGCTGCGTGCTCAGGAGGCCGATGCACTCATCGAGACGAGCGAGGCCGAGTTGCAAGCCACGCGCAACGACGTTCGCCTGCAGGTCACGCGGGCCTTCATCGACACCGCAGTCGCGGGAGACCTTCGTGCGATTGCAGAGCAGCGCCTCGCGGTAGCGCAGCAACTCTCGGAGCGAACGACCTCCATGGCGCAGGCAGGTGCGGCTACGCGCCTGGATGTCGCGTTGGTGGAGGTCGAGTTGGGTGAGGCCGCGGCCGCGTTGGCCAACGCAGAGCGCAATGAGTTCGACGCGAAAGACGCACTGCGCGCGCTGCTCGACCTCCCGACGAGTGACGCGATGGAGGTCACGATGCCAAGCCTCGACCAAGCGTCCGGCGATGTCGCCGCATGGACCGAAGAGGCGCTCCGAAGTCGCGCGGAGCCCCGCAGCTTTGCGGCCTCTGCACGACGCTTTCGGCTCTCGGAGTCGCGCCTCTTTGCCGAGTCCGTGGACCCGCTCCTCGTCGGCCTGGAGTGGGAGGCGCAAGGCAACAACGACACGGCGCAGACGCTCGGCGTCTCGCTTGGAACCACGCTGCCTCTCTTGAACACCGCCCAGGGTGAGCGCGCGGTGGCGCTGGAGGAGAGCGCCTTGATGAGCGTGAGTGAGGGCATCGCGCAGCGCGGGGTGGAGCGCGAGGTCTTCCGCGCAAGCCGCCAGCTCGACCGAGCACGCGCCGAGCTTGCAGCGCTGGAGTCGCAGGCCCTGCCCGCGATGGAGCGCGCGCAGAGCGCGATGTCGGAGCTCCTCACGCAAGGAGACGTTGAGTTCTTCCGGCTGGTCAGCGTCCAGCGCCAGCTCTTCGAAACACGCGCTCAGCGCGTGAATGCCATGCGCGTCGCCTTCCAGGCGCTCGCCGACGTTCAGCACGCCATCGGAACCCTTGGAGCCCCATGAATCAAAGCAACGTTGAGTCTCCCGCAGACATGCCAGCGAGTGAACCGCGAACACCTGCGCCTGCCCCAACCTCACGCAAAGCCTGGCTGCTTCCGGTCGGCGCACTCGGGGTCGGCCTTGCCCTGGGATGGATGGCCAGCCGCGCAATGCAGCCAGAGCCAGAGGACCCAACAAGTGCACCTCCGGTTGCGACGGACACCACGCTTCGCTTCACCAGCGAGCGGGTGCAGCGGTCGGGCATTCGCTCGGTGGCCGTGGCGAGCGAGCGCGTCGTGCCGACGGTCGACCTGATCGGCAACGTGGCGTTCAATCCCTCGCGCATCGCCGACATCGGAGGTCGACTCGAGGGGCGCGTCGTACGCGTCTACGTCGAGCACGGCGACCACGTCGAGCCAGGCGACCCGCTTGTGTCGATCGAGGGCGCAGACCTCGGTGAAGCCGTTGCCGATCTGCTTGAGGCACGCGCCGAACTCGCGGCCGCATCGTCACTCGCAAGCCGACAAACCACGTTGCGCAGCGGGCAGCTCACAACCGCCACCGCCCTCGAGTCGGCGACCGCAGAGCAGGCCTCGGTCGCCGCGCGCGTCAGCGGTGCAGAGCAGCGACTGCGTAACCTCGGCCTCGACCCCGCCGCGGTGGGTCGCCCAGGCTCGGCACTGCCACGCACCGTGACCCTACGTGCACCGATCGCTGGCGAGGTCGTCGAGCGCCATGTCCATCTCGGCGCCGTCGTGGACCCAACGCAGCCCTTGATGCGCATCGCCGATCTCAGCGAGGTCTGGATCGTCCTCAACGCGTTCGAGCGAGACATCGCGCGGGTGCGCGAGGGAAGCCCGGTGGATGTGCAGAGCGATGCCTATCCGGGGCGCACCTTCCAAGGTGCCGTGGAGCATGTGGGCGCGACAGTGGATGAGATCACACGCACGACGGATGTTCGCGTGCTCGTGCAGAACACCGAGCGCCTGCTTCGGCCCGGGCAGTTTGTGCGGGCAACGCTTCACATGACGCAGGATGCGGAGCGCGAAATCGTGCTCATCCCGCGCGACGCCGTCTTTCAGCTCGAGGGCCAGCCAAGTGTCTTTGTCGAGCTTGAGCCCCTCGCCTACGAGCCGCGTGCGCTGCAGCTCGGTGAGCCCTTTGGAACGCGCGTCGAGGTCGTTCACGGCCTCTCGATCGGCGATGACGTGGTCGTCGAAGGCGGCTTCGCACTCAAGAGCGAGTTGGAGCGCTGATGCTGTCCAGGATTATCGATCTCGCGATCGCCAACCGCATCATGGTGAGCGTCGTCACCGTGCTGCTTCTCTGCGCGGGTATCGTCGTCGTCCCACGCTTGCCCGTCGACGCGGTTCCCGATGTCACCAACACGCAGGTCAGCGTGCTGACCGAGGCCCCTGGGCTCTCGGCAGAGCAGGTGGAGCGCCTCGTCACCATCCCGATCGAGCTCGGTCTCAATGGCCTGCCCCACCTCGAAGAGCTTCGCTCCGTGACGCGCGGCGGCCTCTCCGCGGTGACGGTTGTCTTCGAGGATGGAACCGACATCTGGTTTGCGCGCCAGATCATCCTTGAGCGCGTTCGCGAGATCGAGGGCGTCCTCCCAGCCTCGGCGCGCGCACCGCAGCTGGGCCCTGTCTCGACAGGCCTCGGCGAGATCTACCAGTTCGTCCTCCGCAGCGACCGCCACACGCCCATGGAGCTGCGCACGATGCTGCAATGGGACCTCGCGCCGCGCCTCAGGCAGGTGCCCGGCGTCATCGAGGTGAACCCGATGGGCGGTGCGGCGAAGGAGTTTCACGTCATCGTGGAGCCAAGTCGGCTCGCGGCCTACGGGCTCTCGCTCGGCGAGATTGTCGATGCGCTGGAGCGCAACAATGTCGCCGTCGGCGGTGGCTGGATTGAGCGCGGGGCCGAGCAACAGGTCGTGCGCGGTGAGAGCTTGCTGCGCGACCTCGACGACATCGGTTCCGTCGTGGTCAGCACGGACGAATCGGGCACGCCCGTGCTCATTCGTCAGCTGGGCACCGTCGTCGTTGGGCAAGCGCTGCCCTACGGCATCGTCACGCGTGACGGAGAAGGTGAGGCCGTGACCGGCATCGTGATGATGCGCCTCGGCGCCAACTCGCGCGATGTCGTCTACGCCGTGCATGAACGCGTCGAAGAGATTCGCGCCACGCTCCCCGAGGGGGTCGCGATCGATGTCGTCTACGACCGCGCAAGCTTCATCGGGCGAACGCTCCGCACCGTCGGCATCAACCTCATCGAGGGCGCGGCGTTGGTCGGCCTCGTGATCCTCATCTTCCTCCGCAGCTGGCGCGCGGCATTGCTCGTCACGCTCGGCATTCCCTTCGCGATGATCCTCGCGGTCATGGGGATGCTCGCCTTCGGCATCGACGGCAGCCTGATGTCGCTTGGCGCGATCGACTTTGGTCTGCTCGTCGATGGCCCCATCGTGATGGTGGAAGCGGTACTCGCGCGCTTCGCGCTCGACAGTGTGCGCGCCCAAAAAGACCCGGTGGGCGTGGTCCGCGAGTCCCTTCAGCGCGTCGCACGTCCCGTCGTGTTCTCGGTGCTCATCATCCTTCTCGTCTACGTGCCGCTGCTCTCGCTCGAGGGCGTGGAGGGCAAGATGTTTCGGCCGATGGCGTCGACCATGGGGCTGGCGCTCTTCGGCTCGGTGATCTTCGCCCTCTTCGCCTTCCCAGCCGGCGCAGCGCTCATGCTCAAGCCGAGCGCCGCCCATACCCACCACGAGGGAAAGCTTGAGGGCTGGTATCGACGCGCGCTCGTGTGGGCAGTTCCGCATCGCCTCGCGCTCATCGCGGCCTCGTCCTGCGCCCTCCTCGCAACGGCCCCGGTGGCTGGCTCACTCGGCGCAGACTTCGTGCCCCGCATCGATGAGGGCGACATCGTCGTCGCGGCCCGACGCATCCCCAGCATCGGCTTCAGTGAGGCCAGGCGCCTCGACTTGGAGATGGAGCGCGTGCTTCATCGCTTCCCGGAGGTCGAGACCACCGTCGGCATGACGGGCCGCGCAGAGGTCGCCACCGACCCCGTCGGCTTGGACAACACCGACATCCTTGTTCACCTGCGTCCGCGCGAGGAATGGACAACCGCCCACGACCTCGACTCGCTCGGCGAGGCACTCAAGAGCGCCATCGAGGCGGAGGTCCCTTCCACCTTCGTCTCCATCTCCCAGCCCATCGAGGATCGGACCAACGAGCTCATCTCTGGCTCACGCGCCGACGTTGCCATTCTGCTCTTCGGAGAAGACTTGGTGCGGATGACCGACTTGGCGCGCCGCATGGCTCGAACGCTTCGCGCGACTCCCGGCGCAGGCGATGTGCGTGTGGAGCGCGCGCTTGGCCTTCCGATGCTGGAGGTTCAGGTCGATCGCGGGCGACTCTCTCGCTACGGGCTCGATGCAGACGATGTGCTCTCGGTTGTCGAGGCCTCGCGTCAGGGCAGGCAAGTGGGCCAGGTCTATGAGGGCCAGCGGCGCTTCCCACTTCGCGTGCTTCTCCCTCCCGAGGAGACCACACCCGAGGGCTTCGCGAGCGTTCCGGTCGGCGCCTTTGGAGAGCAACTCGTTCCCCTCGGCGTGGTGGCCGATGTGAGTGAAGTCGACGGGCCCTCGCAGGTGAGCCGACAGGGCATGTCGCGCCGCATCCGCATCGAGGTGAACATCCGCGGCCGCGACCTCGTGAGCTTTGTGGATGACGCACGCGCACGCGTGGAGCGCGAGGTTCCGCTGCCCGAGGGATATCGCCTGGAGTGGGGCGGTCAGTTCGAGAACTTCCAGCGCGCAACAGCACGCCTCGCCGTCGTGCTTCCCGTCTCTCTTCTTCTCATCTTCGGCATGCTCTTCTTCACCTTCGGCGGCCCTCGCTACGCCATCGCGGTGTTCACGGGCGTTCCCTTCGCGCTCATCGGCGGCATCGTTGCGCTCGCCATGCGCGGCATGCCCTTCAGCATCCCCGCCGCTGTCGGCTTCATCGCGCTCTGCGGCATCGCTGTGCTCAACGGCGTGGTCATGGCGTCTGAGGTGCAACGGCGCGTACTTGAGGGAGAGACGGTCGAGCACGCAGTGCGCGAGGGCGCAGTCACTGTGCTGCGCGCGATGCTGCTCACGGCCAGCGTCGCTGCAATCGGCTTCTTCCCCATGGCCATCTCCTCCTCCGCAGGCTCGGAAGTCCAACGACCACTGGCCACCGCAGTCATCGGCGGTGTCTTCTCCAGCACGCTCCTCGGGCTCTTTGTGCTGCCAGGCCTTCTCCGCATCTTCGCGCCCGCCAAGCCCCACGCGCCTACCTCACCCGCCGACGAAGGCTGACCCAAACGCACGTGCGCGCGCCGGTCATGTATCGTCGCGCGCATGAGCGTTGAGGTTCGGCAGTGCAGTCGATGCCAAGCACCCGCGGCCGTGTGCATTCGCGATTGGGCGATCACCACCTACGGCATCCCCTCTGGCACGAGCACACGCGACTTCTGCTGCCAGCAATGCGGCTATCGCTTCACGCTCGAGAGCAAGCGACGAATCATCGTCTACGGCGTGATGAGCGTGATCTTTCTGATCGCCTGCTTCGGTCTCGTCACAGGCGTCTACACCGCCTACCTCGCATGGCCGTGGCTGCGAAACCCGATCGTGCCCGACGCCTCACCGCCTGTGATGCGCTTTCGCGCCACCGAGCCCCTGCGTCTCTGTACGAAATGCCAAGGCAGCGCGCGCTGCACGTCCGTCGTGCGCAAGTCGACCAACGGCATCCCGACGGGCACGACCTACACGTATGTCTGCATGAGCTGCAGCAAGAGCTTCGACATCGAGAGCATCGGCAGCATCTTCTTCCTCGTGTTCGCGGGCACCGTCGCGGCCTTGATCGGTGTGGTGACCCTCATGGCAGGCTGGGGCGTGATCTGCTTGTTGATGGCGCTCTTCGGCTACGGGATTGCGGCCCTCAGCGTCTGGCGTCTGATCGCGAACAAGGTGTTGCCCGAGCAGTCCTCGTAGTGCGCAACGCGCTTGTGCACGCGCCGTCCTCGTCGGACCATCACGCCGATGTCTCGCAACACCCTCCTCCTCGTCGTCGGCTCCCTTCTCGCGTTGACGGCGTGCTCGAATGGAATCTGCGCCGCGGTCGCGGTGACCACCTCCGGCCCCAACACGAACATCAACTTCGGTCAGTGCTGGGATGAGCAGGACCGATCTGTGGCGTGCGTTCGGCGTGGCGGAAGGGGCGTCTCGTGCACCTGCGCAGTCAACGGCAACACAGGCGAGACCTTCACACGCACGGGGCCACTCGCCTTTGCAACGCCACCCACAGAGGCACAGCTCGCTCCGATCAACACGGGCTGCGGCTGGGAGCTTCGCCCTCGCTGAACTGACCTCGCCCTAGAGGTCGAGCACCCAGCAACGCTCGGCTTCCTCGCTGGTCCGACTGTGCGCGCAAAACAGTGCGCGTCCCGTGGGCGCGACGGCAAACATCTGCTGGCCGGACGACACAGAAGGCCCGTTCACAGAAGGGGGAAGCGCGGTGCCAGACCTCCAGCTCATCCAGCGCGCGGGCGCTGCGTTGGGTGCATACGTTTCCTGCGAACTCAGCACGGCCCGGGGAGAGCGCGGCAATGAAGATCCTTCGCTGAAGGAGTTCCTCGTAGGGAAGCTGTCCCTCGACAGTCAGCGCGATCTCCCTTCGCTCACCGTACGAGTTGCTGAAGGACAGAGGCGGCTGAGTGACTCGACCCAGCGTGGCGTTCGTGCCGAAGACGCCGCTTGGCGTGAGCACGAGCAGCGTGCCTCGTGCACCAAAACCAAGGCCGTAGATTTGCCGCCCACCGGGGATCAATCGACGGTGCGTCGTGCGCCCCGTCCTCGCATCGAAGCGCCGGAGCAAGACGCCCTCCGCATCCTCCGACGCAACCACCACGGCCTCACCACCGACGTGCAACGCCATGCTGACATAGCCCGTGAGGATGGTGCGCGACGTGTCTGCAGCTGGGTCCCAGCTCCACGCTCCGCCTGCTCCAACGACCACCACGCGGCCCGCGCGGGTCAGGAGCACGCTCTCGACAATGGAGATCGGGTGGTCCGCTTGCGCCAGCAGCGTGCAGTCGCTCGTCGAGACCAAGATGACGCGCCGATCGGAGCAGATCACGGCGCGCGTCCCGTCGGCACTCAAGGTCGCAGAGTGCGCGCGCAGGGCACCAGGGAGAAGGCCTGCCACGGAGATCGAACACGATGCGGCATCCGTCGCCAAGCCGGGCAACGATGCGCTTGGCTGCACGGTGGCTGGAGTTGCCTGTGGAGTTGGCTGCGACATGGCGCTGGCAGGCAGCGATGCGAGGACGATCGTGAGCGCGAGGAAGCGAAGGGGGGACATCGAGGCGATGATACGAGGCGCGAGCGAGAAGCTTTCCACCCACTCTCGCCACGCATCGCGTTCTGAAGTAAGAGCGCGCGCATGACTGGTGATCGCGTTCGTTTTGCACCTTCCCCCACGGGTTATCTCCACATCGGCGGCGTCCGCACCGCGCTCTACAATTGGCTCTGGGCCAAGCAGACGGGCGGCACCTTTGTGCTCCGCATCGAAGACACGGATGTGGAGCGCAGCACGCAAGAGAGCGTCGACGTCATCTTCGAGGCGATGAAGTGGCTCGGCCTCGATTGGGATGAGGGCCCGAAGGTCGGCGGCCCCAACGGCCCCTACTTCCAGACCGAGCGTCTTGAGCTCTACAAAGAGTTCGCCGACAAGATGATCGAGCGCGGCACGGCGTACCGTTGCTACGCGACGAAGGAGGAGCTCGACGCAGCCCGCGAGGCGCAGGCCAAGAGCGGCAACCCCTACTTCAAGTACCCGGGTTGGTGGCGCGAGAAGACCTCGAAGGATTGGCTTGAGGGCAAGCCCTACGTCGTCCGCTTGAAGACGCCCTCGCGCGGCACCACAGGCTGGGTCGACCTGGTGAAGGGCCGCATCGATGTGCCCAATGAGCAGCAGCAAGACGTCGTGCTCGTGCGCAACAACGGCATCCCGCTCTACAACTTCGGCGCGGCGATCGACGACATCACGATGGGCATCACGCTCGTTGCGCGTGGCGATGATCACGTCGTCAACACGCCCGTGCAGATCCTCATCTACGAGGCGCTCGGAAGGACGATTCCGAAGTTCGCGCATCTGCCGATGATCAACGGCCCGGATGGCAAGAAGCTCAGCAAGCGCAACGCCGCCGTCAGCGTCTCGGAGTACGAGCAGATGGGCTTCTTGCCCGACGCCGTCCTCAACTACCTCGCGCGTCTTGGCTGGTCGCACGGCGACCAAGAGATCTTCTCGCGCGACGAGATGATCAAGGCATTCAACTGGGAGCACTGCGGTCGCACGCCTGCGCAATACGACCTCAAGAAGTTCCAGTTCGTGCAGAGCTCGCACCTGCGCAGCAAGACCGATGAAGAGCTCGCGGCCCTCACAAAGCCGAAGATGAAGGCCGACCTCAAGATCGAGAACGAGGCGCAGTTTGTCGCCGCGATCGGCACCGTGAAGACGCGCGCAACCACGCTCGTCGAGGCCGCCGACATGAGCGACTTCTACTTCCGCGATGTGATCTTCGACGAGAAGGCCGCGCAGAAATTCCTCGTCCCCGCCGCAGAGCCGATCCTCCGTGAGTTCCACGCGCACCTGGCTGCTCAGCCCGCATTCGATCGCGTGACACTCGAAGCCGCAACGACCGCATGGCTCGAGCAGAAGGGCCTCAAGATCAAAGACGTCGCGCAGGCCGCACGCGTGTCTCTCTCGGGCAAGAGCCAGAGCCCAGGCCTCTACGAGGTGCTCGAGGTGCTCGGTCGTGAGCTCTCGCTCGCGCGCTTGGAGACGGGCGCAAAGATGGCCGCAGCGAACACCGGCACCGCGGCCTGAGCATGACGAAGATGGAAGCGCTCCACGCGAAAGAGGTTCGCGATTTTCGTGTCGCAAGCCTCGTCACCATGGCCGTGGGCCTCTTCCTCATCATCGTCGGCGCCGCGCGCGACACACGCGCCATGTTGGAGATCGGCGGAGCCATCGCAGGCTTCGCCTTTTTCTTTCGGCTCGCGATTGAGTTCGTCCCCGGCATGCACGCGAAGGTTGCGTACCTTCACCCGAAGCACTTCTTCCTCGCGACCTGGCGCAGCCTCGATGACGAAGCGATAGCGCCGCGTGAGGCCCTTCGCGCGTCTGGCCGCTACGACTATCACCCCGTGATTGCGCTCTGTGTCGGGGCCGTCGCGCTCGCCGTGATGGAGTATTTCGGACACACGATTCACTTCGCGGAATGGGTCGACGAGCTCGCCCCCGAGTTCCGCTACTCGCCGTGGTTTCAGCTCGGCGGCTACGCCTGGTGGTCGTTCTTCCGCGTGCTCGGCTACCTGATCATCCCGATGGTCGTGATCAAGTTCGTCTTCAAAGAGCGCATCCAGGATCACGGCCTTGAGACCGAAGGCTTCTTCCAGCACGCGTGGATTTACGCGCTCAGCTACATCGTCGTTCTGCTCTGCGTCGTCCTCGTCTCCCGCCACGACGCGCACTTTCAGACCTACTACCCCTTCTACAGCCTCGCGAACCGCAGCTGGCTCGACTTCCTCTCCTGGGAGCTTCTCTACGCCGCGCAGTTCTTCTCGCTCGAGTTCTTCTTTCGTGGCTTCTGGCTCAAATCGATGAAGTCGAGCATGGGCAGCTACGCCATCTTCGCGATGGTCGTGCCCTACTGCATGATCCACTTCGGTAAGCCCTTCCTCGAGACGATGGCGGCCATCGTCGCGGGTGTGGTGCTCGGCACACTCTCGATGAAGACGCGCTCCATCTGGAGCGGCTTTCTCATTCACGTGAGTGTCGCTGTCTCGATGGACATGGCCGCCCTGCTCGCAACACGCGGGCTGCCAACGGCCTTCTGGCCTGAGTAGCTGCGCCGCTTCGCGTCGCGGATGGGGGCCGCTTCGCTTCCCCCATTCCCCCAAACCCCCTTCGCTACCTCGTCGCTACGGTGCCCTTCGCTCCTCGCTACGCGGGCCTCTTGGGGCTTCGCCCCGCCGGCTGGCATCCCCATCAGCAAAACCAATAGCTCCCATCGCGAGTCTGAAGGGGACGCACCGCCTTCCATGCGCAACCTTCTGCGTATGAAGACGCCAACGAGTTCCTCCTGCGACGAGACCGCGCTCACGACACGCCGAGGCGTGATCCAGGCGCTTGGCTCACTCGCCGCCATGTCCTTGCTGCCTGCCTGCGGAGGACCACTTGCCAACGCAGATGCCGGCTCCGATGCGCCGATCGATCGCGACGCAGCGACGCCAGACGCAGCGACCCCAAGGGACGACGCCGGCGGTGATGCCATGGTGACCTCGCGTTGGGCCTCCGGTGGCACCGTCGCGATGACCGCAGTCGCAACCTACCCCGCCCCCTTCACGGCCAACTCGCCCTCTCCCTGCGCACTGACCCTCCCGACCACGCTCGGCCCCTGCTTCTATGACTCACCCAACCGAGTCGATGTCAGCGAGGGCTACCCAGGCTTGCCGATGCGCCTGGTCTTGCGCGTCGTCGATGCGATGTGCCGCCCGATCGCAGGTGCCCGCGTCGACATTTGGCACACTGGCCACACAGGTTTGTACTCCGGCGGGCCCATCCCCTTCTGCACTGGCGGCGATCCGGATGCGATTGCCCACGGCTACGGTCGTGGTTCGCAGACAACCGACGAGGACGGTCTCGTCGCGTTTCACACCTGCTTCCCCGGCGCCTACGACGGCCGCGCACTGCACATCCACTTCCAGGTCTTTCCAACGGGAGCGACCATGGCGAGCATCGTCTCGCAGATCTTCTTTCCGCAGCCTCTCATCGATGAGGTCTTCGCGAGCCATCCCGACTACGTCGACCATGGCGTACCCGACACGACCAATGCCCGCGACGCGATCTACCGCAGCGTCGGCCCCAACAGCATCGTCGAGTACGCGCGCATGACAGACGGCGCGATGCAGGCATGGAAGGAAGTCGTGATCCGGGGGGCGTGATGCCTTGAGCGAAGTTCATTCGAGGCAGCGCGAATTGCCCGACGCCAGAGGGCTTGGTGCATCATCCGTCGATGCCCTTGCACCTCGCACGTGTCTGCCTCGTCCTTGCGCTGACGCTCATCGCAGCCCGCGCAAGGGCGCAGAACGTCGGCACGATGGTCGACCGCGCCCATGGCTGCAGCACCGCGACGGCACGAAGCTGGGCACTCGATGCGCAGCTCGCGCGCGCCCAGGCATGCATGTACCCAAGCGCGCTTGTGCCGATGACAACGCGCCGAGGGCTCACCTACGGCGCAGGCATCTTGCGAACTCGGCCTTTCGCACGCTGCTTGAGCAGTACTACCTCTCCACGGCAGACGCCCCAGCGTGCATGGCTGTCGCAACCCCAGGCAGCAGCAACCACGAGTCCGGCACGGCTGTCGACGTCTCTCCCGATGGCCGCACGACCCGCGTGCGCAGCGCACTTGAAGCCTCGGGATGTCGCTGGCTCGGTGCGGGCGACGTCGTGCACTTCGACTGCCTCCCACGCGGCGCCACGGCACGCACCGTCGTGACATTCCAGCGTCTCTGGAACCTCAACCATCCCAGCGACCGCATCGCCGAGGACAACGCCTACGGGCCCGCAACGCGCTCGCGACTTCGCATGGCGCCGATCGCAGGCTTCTCGAACGACGGCTGCACTGCGCCTCCACCGCCGCCTCCGCCGCCGCCTCCGCCACCACCACCACCGCCTCCACCACCTCCTGCCGACGCAGGCAGGCCCGACGCAGGCAGGCCCGATGCGGGCACCGATGCGCGCGCGCTCGATGCGAGCTCAGCCCCCGATGCCTTCGTGATGAGCGCGATGGATGCAGGTGCGGATGCAGGCCTTGCGCGCGACGCAGCCCTTCGCATGGACGCGCCGTCACGCACACCTGCGGCACTCACGAGTTCATGCGCATGCCGCACCACCGCCGCGCAGCGCGCCCCGAGGTCTCTCCTCGCAGCGGCGCTGATCCTCGCTGCCCTCGTCCGCCGCAAGCGGAGCCGAGATCATTCCTATTGAGATATGAACTCAATAAGATAGCGCTTCAGAGCACGGGGCTCATGCGCTGCTCGCCACGCTCGTAGACGACATGCGCTCGCCCAACCAAGAGCGGGTCGATGACGCCGATGTTGTCCAAGTCCTTGTTGCTGTAGGGCAGCTTGTGCAGGACGTAGCGCATCGCATTCACACGGGCGCGCTTCTTACAGTCGCTCTTGATCACCGTCCAAGGTGAGTCAGCCGTGTCGGTCGCGAAGAACATCGCCTCCTTGGCGCGCGTGTAGTCCTCCCATTTGTCGAGCGAGGCCTCGTCGATCGGGCTCAGCTTCCACTGCTTGAGCGGATGCGCCTGACGCTCCTTGAAGCGACGCCGCTGCTCGCTCTGGCTCACCGAGAACCAGAACTTGATGACGTGCGTCCCGCTGCGCACAAGGTGCCGCTCGAACTCGGGCGCCTGGCGCATGAACTCGGCGTACTCGGCCTCGCTGCAGAATCCCATCACGCGCTCGACGCCCGCGCGGTTGTACCAAGACCTATCGAAGAGCGTGATCTCGCCACGCGTCGGCAGGTGCTCGACATAGCGCTGGAAGTACCACTGGCCGCGCTCCGTATCGGTCGGCTTCTCGAGCGCGATGACACGCGCACCGCGTGGATTCAGATGCTCCATGAAGCGCTTGATCGCGCCGCCCTTGCCCGCCGCATCGCGCCCCTCAAACAGGATGACAACGCGCTGCCCCGTCTCCTTCACCCAGGCCTGCAGCTTGAGCAACTCCACCTGCAGTCGATACTTCGTCGCCTCGTAGTTCTTGCGCAGCATCAGGTGCTTGTAGGGGTAGCCACCATCGCGCCAATCATCGGCGAGCTCTTCGTCTGGGTTCACACCCATCGCGTCGGTCGTCTTGCTCTCGGAGCGCAGGAGCGCGCGACGCAGCCTCTCCGCATCATCGGGCGAGGCCCCAGCCATGATCGCCTCCAGCGCCGTCGCCAACGTCGGGATGTCATCTTTGCCGTGGGTGACGACATCGCGAATCGCAGCCTCCAGCGTCGATTGCCGCGCACGCGTGACCTCGCGGATTCGATGCTTGGCGATGCCATCGGGAGTCAAAGTTGGTGAGATGTCGCCCGCGCTGACACGGCGCGACTTCGGTGTCTGTCTCGTCATTCGCACTTCCTTCCAGGCGAAACGTTCCGCCCGCGCCCGGCGGCGGGCTATGCGCGGGACGTGAGTATTCGCGCACAGCGAGGCGTGAGTATTCGCGCACAGCGAGGCGTTCCGAGGGAACCCGATCGTCATATTTCTATATGACACATTCTATATGTTATTCATATTGCGATACGCAAGATCGATCCCCTGCTGCGGCCGCGCGTAGCCTGATGGCATGCGCACGCTCCTCTCCCTCACGCTTGCCGCCTCGGCCCTTGCTCTGCCCTCCGTCGCGCTCGCCTACGACCCACGCCACGTCTTCATCACCAACCGTGGCGGTCAGAACGTCGTGGAGCTCGACGAAAACTTCACCTACGTGCGCACCTGGTTCGATGGGGTGACCTTCGAGGGCGCGACGCTCAGTGGGCCCTCGGGCATGGCCTTCACGCCCGACGACTCGCTCTTCCTCGCGGACTACGGCAACAACCGCGTCGTTGCCCTCGACACACGCGGCGCCTTCCTGCGCGCCTTCTCGACCGCGAGCATGGGCACCGCCGTGGAGAGCATCTACTTCGATGGCGCAGGCGTGCTCTACGCAACTTCATTCCCTGGCAATGGCGTCGTCGCGCGCTTTGACCAGCGCGGCGGGATGTTGCCAAATGTGATCAACGACCCTGGCTTCACCGACCTTGGGAACGTCAATCTCACCGAGGCCGGGGACGCCGTTCTCTCCGACTTCAGCGCAATGCGTCGCGGCGTGCGCGAGATCAGCGGCACCACCGGTGCCCTGCTGCGAACGTTCGGCACAGACTTGGGACGCGCCGAGGACATGCAGATCGACGGCGGCGACCGCATCTTCGTCTCGCATTTTGAGGGCAACGAGATCGTCGTCTTTGGCCCCGCACCGATGCGCCGCGAGCTCTATCGATTCACGGCTCCAGCGAGCGCCGGCGTCGCAATGGCACAGCCGACGGGCATCGCGATCACGCACGACTGCCACATCCTCGTCGGCAGCTTCACGAGCAGCGCCGTCTTCGTTTTCCGCCACGTTGGTGACACTGCGCCCACCTTCGAGCGCGTCCTTCGCGCAGGGAGCGAAATCCCCGCCTCTCCAGCATCGAGAGCATCGCTGTGTCGGGCCTCGGGCAGCCGGGCGGCTTCGACGAATTTGCCGACTACGTACCGAGCTGCGACGAGCCCCCAACGCCTGACGCGGGGCCAAGCCCCGATGCCGGGCCGCTGACGGACGCAGCCGTCAACACGCCCGACGCGCGCGCTGCAAGCGATGCCGGTCGGCGCAGCAGCAGCGTGACCTCTGGCTGCGCGTGCACAGCAACGGGCAGAGGCACCACCGCCCCCTTCGGCGCACTCCCCGCAGGCCTCGCGCTTGGGGTACTCGCAGGCGGTCGCGCCCTGCGGCGTCGTCGGTCAGCGTAGGTCGAGTGTCGCGCGGATGCGGTCCGAGAAGGCGTCTGCCATCACCGAGAGCCCGCGCTCATTCGGGTGGGCTTGATCTGACTGCATCAACGCGTCCGCGCCTGTGCCGCTCAAGTTGCCAACGAACGCGGCGTGAAGGTCGACCAACTGCACGGGATGCGAGGTCGCCCTGAAGCTCTGCACCACCTCTTCGATCGTGCCGTTGTAGAGATCGACGACGTCATCCGAGAGACGGTTGTAGGGTGGGTGCGCGGCATAGCCGGCTGCGGTGTTGCGCGTGAGATTGCCCACGAAAACATGGGATTCGTGCGCTGTGCTCGGGCTCGCGATCCAGCTCAGATAGGCAAATCCGCCACCTCGATTCACGAGCGCAATGCGATGTGACCCTGGGGCGAGCCCTTCGAGACGAATGACATACGGCGCAAAGGTTTGCCCCGGATACGCGATGCCGCTCAATGCGCAGGCTGCGCGACACATCGGCATCACGGGCCGCGTGTAGTGCGTCGCACCATCCACGAGCACCTCCAAAGCACTGCCTACACCCGAGTGCCCCTCGCAGAGCGAGTACGTACCGATCCAAACCTCTGGCCCGTCCGCGTCGAACTCCGCACGCGCATCGCGCTCACTCGTGTAGCGATGCCAGAGGGCCGGAAAGCTCCCCCACGTGCCTGAGTACACGACGCCTGCATCGGTCGCTGGCCGCACGCTTCGCTCGGCGAGCTGGTACGCGATCATCGCGCGGAGTGCCTCGCGGTAGCCCTCGAGCGCGAGCGGATCTGCACCGTGGCAACGCGCATCGTTGGTGCCGGCAAAGACAGCGCGCACCGCATCCGGAGGAGGGGCGGTCGCAAAGCGCGGAAGCATCTCATCGACCCACATCGTCTGCGCGGTGGATGCACTGATGCCGAAGTTCTGCACACGGGTCGCATCAAAACCGAGTGTCGACGCGGCACGCTCGGGCCAGCGCACTGTGGCTGGATACCGCCCAGTTCCGATCTCGAAGCCAAACGTGATGCTGTCTCCGAACGCAGAAAACTCGCTCGTTGCGAGTTCAAGCACAGGGCGCGCGGTGATCGCGTCTGGCGCGTCGACAATGCTCACCGCGTCGGCGACTGCATCGACCGCCGCATCTTCCAACTGGGCCCCGCGCGCATCCACACGTGAGGCATCGAGCCGTGCCGCGTCCTCAGGCACCTCGGGCGTCGCGCACGCCGCCAACGCGCATCCCATCAGGCTGACCAGACGAACGCGCTTTCTCGATGCACTCGCGGCTTCTCGCATCAAGCGAGTATCGCGTACGGAGGGCACGTTGCTCCATCGCGAACGCGATCAAGCCTCACGACTCCAAGCGCGAGACCGCGCGAATCACCCTCGCAGCAAGCAGCTGATGCGCGATGCGCGCGACATCGAAGGCAACCAAGCGCGGCGCATCGAGACTCAACGGATTGCCCGTCAGCTGCTCGGCGACCTCGCGGAGCGATCGAACGCCATCGAGTGCGTCCACCACATCGCGCTCCTCATGCGTGAGCTTCTCGCGACCGAGCGAGCGCAAGCCAAGCGCATCCACCGCGAGCACCATGTCGAAGGAGTGCACGCGCGCCTCAAGCACACGCCACTCGTCGACGCGCCGAAGACCATCGAGCAAGAGACCCGAGACGCCCAGGCCAAGCCTTGCCTCGCGCGCCTCCTCGCTCATCCAGCCTCGCTGAAAGCGAAACATGCCGCGCGTCATGCGCATCGCCTCAAAGACGAGATCGGTAGTCTGTCGGGCAAGGCAACGCGCGAGCTCTTCTTCGCGCAAGAGGCCGCGTCGCACCAGCACCTCACCAAGACGGGCACCCTCACGCGTGCTTTCTCCGCCACGACCTTCGCGGGCCCGGCCTTGCCCCGCAGCCTTCTCCACATCGTCAGGGTCCACGAGACTCTCTTCGATGATGTAGCGACCCAAGCGAAGCGCGAGACGGCTCGCATCGGCTGCCCCCGAGGGCACCTGCGCAAGGTCGATGGCGCCACGCAACATCGTGATGGCCACGGTGAGCTCGCGCGATTGCACCGTGAGCGTGCCCGTCTGCTGCTGCGCGTGGAGCAACTGCAGAATGTCCGCGAGGGAGATGTGCTCAAGCCTTCCAAGAAGCGCGTCCTCGCTGCTCAGGCGCACGCCATCGAGCGACTCCTCCAGCGAGCCCTCTTGGCTCGTCTCCACCGAGGGCGCGACCACCTCAAGCGCGGGCTTCTTCTGCCGACGCGTTGCGCCTCCAACAACGGCAACCAACGCCTCCGGCGAGAACGGCTTGCGCAGTGAATCCGCAACGCCAGCAAGCGATCTGCGCTCTCCTTCCCGCGCCTCCAAGGTGATGACGGGCACCTCGGCGAGGTTGTCGATCGAGGAGAGCGACCAGAGAAAATCCTCGCAGGAGGTGCCACGCAGATGCGTGTCGATAAGGATGAGCGCGGGCCGCACTTGTTCGGCTATCGCAAGCCCGCGGTCGGCATCCTCCGCGACGCGAACGCGATGTCCTTCCGCACGCAATGTCTTCTCGATGATGTGAAGAATCGTGCGGCTGTCATCAACGACAAGGATGTCGAGGCTTCGGGCCATGCGCGCGCTTATCGCATCTTCAACGGCGCGCCGTCGACGATGACTGCGGGGCCCGGCGCCGCAGGAGCGCACCCACGGCGATGAGCGCCACAAAGAGCATCCGCAACGAGACGTGCATGGGCCTTCCAGCGCGGCACCCACAGCCTGCCGAGTCCGTCGGAGCTGCGCCCACGTCGACCCCGAGACGCGCAGCATCGGAGGGGACGCCAGCATCCTGCATCACGGTGCCCGCATCGACGGAAACGCCTGCATCACTCGGCACCGCAGCACCACACAGATCCGGTGGGATGCTCGCCTGAAGCATCCAGCTGCGCGCGTCCGCTGGGCCCATGTACGCGCCGCGAAATGCACGCGCCCCACGCGGTCGACACTCGAAGTCGACATCGGCCTCACTGTCCATCGCGAACGCGGAGAGGTCGATCGCAGGGCCCATGAGCAACGGGGTTGGATGCACATCCAGCGCTCCAAACGCAAACGCCGGGGCGACCCATGCAGAGGGCGCCATGGCAAGCGAGCCCTCCACGTTCGAAGCATCGATCGCATAGGTGCCAGACCCTGAGCGCGGCGTGCCCGCGAAGATGGCGTTGCCCACCAGACGTGCGCCTTGATCGGGCGTCACACGGAGTGCGAGGGCCGTGCCTCGGACGTAGAACGTGTTCTGGTAAACGTCGGCGCGACGCAGTGGGAGATCGTGGTTCTGAAGCACGAGCGCAGCGGCACTGCTCGTGTCGTTGACAAAGACGTTGTCATGAATCGAGACACGGCCCGAGGCTTGAAGCAGCGCCTCTGTCGCGTTGTTCAGAAAAACGTTGCCGTAGATCTCGTAGCGATCCTCCGAGCCCACGCCGCTCGCGGGAAAGCCACCGACGAGCAGGCTCGGACGTGCGGGCAGGTCGGCGCGTCCCAGATGCACAAAGACGTTGTGTCGAATGCGCGTGGTCAGAGCTTCGACAGGCAACCCAGGCCAGTCCGTCGGCCTGGGATTCTGAAACTTGATCTGCATGCAGTAGCCGAGGCAGCCAAGGAATGCGTTGTGCTCAATGAGCCCGCCGATGAAGGGCGCGTTGCCCGTGGAGTCTCCGAAGTAAGCCGCGATCCCCGCGCCCTCAAAGGTGTTGCGCCGAAGCACCCAGCCCCACGTGGGTGTCTTGGTCGAGATGGCATCGTGGTTGTTCGAGCCATCAAAGCCGAGGAAGCGTGAGTCCTCGATCGTGATGTGATGCACGACATTGGTCCCGCTCCCTCCGGTGCCCCGCGCGCCCGCACTCACCCCGAATGCACCGTCCACGCTGCCACCGTCGAGCGTGATGTGACGAAGGATGAGATATGAACTACCCCGTATCTCAATCATATTGCAACATGGACCCGGGTCTGCGACCACGATCGCAGGTGCCCCGCTGGAAGGGCCGGTGATGATGATCGGCGCACTCACCGTGCCGTTGAGGTTGTCGAGCTGAATACGGCCTGCGTAGTTGCCCGGGGCAAGCGTCAACGTGTCGCCCGCGATGAGCGTCGGAAGCACGGTGCGCAGTGTCGTTGGGTCGGCCGTGAGCTCTCGCGCTTGCACGGAAGCCGATGAGAGCGAGACGAGAAGGACAACGACCCAAGCCAAAGCGCGTGCGTACATCGGGGCAGCCTACACGCTGCGATGCACTCAAACAGCGAGTGCCGCGATCAGCGCTTCATTGAGTGCGGTGCTGATCCAAGCGAGCGAGGCCATCAGCGCAACGAGCACCACCGCCATGCGAAACGGGCGCTCCGCGAAGGTGAGTTCGAGACCTGCCGCGCGGGCCGAGAGCGCGAGGCCGACCTGCACAACGACGACGGAGACCAGCACGGGCGAGGCGAACGCAACGCCAAGGGCCAGCACCGATGCCAGCAAGTGCGCGCTGCCATCGAGCGTCGCGAGCAGGTTCTCGGAGGCGATCGATTGCCCGATCGGCGCATGCGCGAGTGAGCGAGCGAATGCAGCCACCACAACACGAAGGCCCCCCGTCGTGACAAAAAGCGCGCTCGCAAAGAGTGCAAAGGCATCACGCAAAGAAGCGCTCTGCATCGCGAGCACCGACTCCACCGAGGGCCCGAGTTGCTGAAGCGCCAAGAGCGGAACGCTTGCCGCAACGGCAAACGAAGCCCCGATCACAAGCTCGCGAAGGCCAAGCGTGAAGAGCGAGGGCGCATCGCTGGGCAACGTGGCGTGCGTCGCAAGCGCACTCGGCAAAAGCCCGAGCACAAGCGCCAGAAGGGCCACCGCCTGCACCGCCGAGAAGCCGAAGAACGCAGGCCCCCGCAGCGATGTGAAGAGCGTCGACATGAGGACGAGTGGAAGGAGACGCAGGAGAAGCAGCAGCGCTACCGCACTCAGCTCCTCGCTGCCCAAGGCACCGCGCACGGCAAGCGCATCCAAGAGCGGCGCAAAGAGTGGCGACTCCAGCAGCGCGGACATCACCGCACGAGCGTTGGGATCTGCTCCCAGAGGTGCGTCGTGTACGTGACGATTTCTGCCGTCATCCAACCGCCCACCAGCGTCAGCACAAACGAGACGGCCACGAGCTTGGGCACGTAGCTCAGCGAGGCATCTTGCACCTGCGTGACTGTCTGCATCGCGTTCGCGATCACACCGACGACGAGCGCAACCACAAGCGCGGGGCCGGACACGAGCAGCGCGAGCGAGAGCGCTTCGCGAAGCAGGCGTGCAAGGTCATCGGCCGTCATCGCTGGGATTGTTATCACGAGGTGCTGCCACAGAGCTGAGGATGGAGGTTGGCAACACGGTCTTGCGTGGCTACACAGCGGGCATGCTCACCGTCACCGAAGCCACGTTCGAACAAGAAGTGCTCCAGTCGGAGCTGCCCGTGCTCATCGATTTCTACGCGGACTGGTGCCAGCCCTGCAAAGTGCAGACACCGATCGTCGAGGAGGTTGCGCGCGAGCTCGCTGGGCAAGTGAAGTGCGTGAAGATCAACACCGAGCAGAGCCCGCGCCTGGCCGCGGCGTTTCAGGTGCAGAGCATCCCGCAGCTCTTTGTGGTGCAGGGCGGTGAGGTCGCGGCGGCTTGGGATAAAGGCGTCGCGGACAAGAAGACGATTCTCAAGCTCCTTCAGCCGGTGCTTCCGCGCAGCGCGAATGAGCTCAAGCCGAACGAGCTCGCGGAGCTGATCAAGCAGCGTCGCGTGGTGCCGGTCGATGTGCGCGATGCAGGTGCCTACGGGCGCTATCGCATCCCGACGGCGATCAACATTCCCGCAGCCGAGCTCGACACGCGTGGTGCCGAACTCGTTCCGACGGACGGCCGCATTCGCATCCTCTACGCGCGCGCGAACGAGGCGAAGGAGCTCGCCGAGAAGCTCTCCAAGCAAGGCCATCAGGTGGGCTTTCTCGCAGGCGGATTCCTCCACTGGGAGGCCGACAACCTGGGCATCGAGCGCGGCACGCCGACGGCCAACTGAGCGATGTCGCGCAACATTCGACTGCCCCTGGAAGGCGCCTCACAAGAGCCGATCCCGCATGTCTCCGATGCGCTGCGTGCGCCACTTGGCAAGGTGAGCATCGCGCTCGCGGCAACCTCCAGTGATGTCTTGATGCGCGCCCTCGATGTCGTGCGCGCAGCTTGCCAAGCACAGTCGGTCGAGGCGCAAGAGCTTCACGTGGTGCTGCGCAGGACCGAGGGTGCAGACATCGCGTTGCCCTTCATCCGCGGCTCCTTGCTCGCGCTCCCGAATGCGCTCGTCGAAGTGCAAGACACGCTTGCAGAGGCCGACCTCGTGATCGCGACCGGCCTCGCCTTCATCGCCATCCGCAAGCCCACCCTCGCCGTCCTTGTGACCGGTGGCGTGCCCTCGGTGGATTGGAAGAGCGAGGTGCGCGACCTGCGTCACCGCTTCGATCTGATCGTGCCCGACCTCGACGCGTTTCTTGGCGGCGAGGTCGTGAAGCGGCTGCTCTCGCGCGCGGGCTAAGCCTGCTTCAGCGCGCTGCCGGCTGATGCCACATGCGCTCGACGCTCATCTCCGCGCGTGTGCCTCGCGGCACGTCGCCCGCCCACCAGGCATTCCAGAGCTGAAGGTGAAGGGGCGAGGGCCTGCGCGGCACGAAGCGCACGTGCTGACAAATCGCGAGCGAGGCGTTCGTCGGTGGACAGCTTCCAGTCGACTCATCGCAGTCGCGTGGGTTGGTGTCGTAGACAAAGTTCACTTCGTCTTGGCGCCAGTTCCAGCCATACGTACGGAACTCAGCCGCCGCGCGTGCGTCGCGAAAGCGAAAGCCCGAGACCTGATGGCGATCGACGCCCCGGTAGTTCGCGATGCCCTGGCTCGAGCTCGCCCAGGTCGTCGTCTGCAGGCACGTCTCGCTCGTGTTGCAGAAGCGGTAGCGGTCGTTGTCGCCCGGCCCTGAGCTGATCTCGATGTCGACCTCGGAGGTATTCGCTTCGAGGTTGGGCTGCCCATCCACACAAGGCGTGTTGTCCTGCGTGAAGAACGCGTAAACAAAGCCTGGTTGCGGTGCGACCGTATCGCCAGCGGGCTTCATCACCGCGCGGTAGTCGCCGTATCCGTACGTCGGCCGACCTGGGCCGCGCGTGGCCTGTGCGCCGCTGCCGAGCCCCACCTCCTCGGGCGCCTCTCCGTACTGGCATCCGAGCGCGGGTGCGCCGCACTCACTGTAGGGGCCTGAGAGGCAGCGCCCGCCCGGGCAATACGGCGCCTCCGGCGAGTCGATCATGCGGTCTGCACGGAGCACGAGCGCACCCTCGGTCCCGACGAGGTTGTCGGCGATGTAGCGGTTTGGACCAGGCTCGCAGAAGCCCGCACGCGAGAGCGGATGCAATGCGGGGAAGGGCTCATAGGGAAGCCACGCACCCATGCTGTTGCCCTCCCAGGTCTCCGGCCCATCCACGAAGGCCGTACCGGTGGGCGCGGGCTCGGTCGGCGGATGGATCGAGTCCATCGGCTCGTCGGTCAGCGTCCACAAATACTCAAGCTCAGGGGGCAATCCGAAGATCGCCACGCTGCCGTCTGCGGCAGGCTCATCGCACAGACCGCAGCTCGCGTTTGCATCGCACGGGACGACGCGCGCATACGCAGGGACGCACTCGCTATGGCACCAACGTGCCCAATCTGCGGTGTTGGATCCGCCGCAGCGCGAGGCCATTTGGTCGCACAAATCTTGTGCTGGGCAGCCCGCGAGACCGAGCGCGAGAGGAACGAGGAGAAGGGAGACAAGAGGGCGATAGGTCATGCGCGCTGTTTAGTGCGTCACTCGGCCTGATGCCAAACCCGACGCACCGTCATCGCCGACACATCGCCCGCATCCGCAGGCCCGGCCCACCATGCATTCCAGAGTTGAAAGTGCAGCGGCGAGGGGCGCTGCGGGATGAAGTCGCGGTGCTCGCAGAGGACGCGTGAGCCGCGTGTGCAGGTTGGGTCGCGCTCGTCGCAGTCGTCGGGGTTCACGTCGAAGGTGAAGCGCACGTCCTGGCTTCGCCAATTATATCCATATGTGTGAAATCGGGCCGCGCTGCTGCGGTCGCGAAAGCGAAAGCCCGAGACGCGATGTCTGTCTTGGCCCACGCCGAAGGGAAGCCCTTGCGTGGAGCTCGTCCAGGTCGAGACGATGAAGCACATCTCGCTCGGGCCGCAGTAGGGGCCGCCTTGTGCGCTGCCTTCATTCGCCGAGCTGAGCTCGACGTCGATCTCCGAGGTGTTGCTGACCGGATTGGGCGAGCCGTCGACACAAGGCTCGCTCGACTGCGAGTAGAACGCGTAGACAAAGCCACTCTGCGCATCGACCTCGCGGCCCGCTTGCACGCCACCGCCACGCATGATCGCGCGGTACGCACCAAAGCCATAGGTCGCATCGCGCGTGACCTGGGAGCCTGCGCCGTAACCGCCCGGCTCGGGCACATCCCCGTATTGGCAGGCGGAGGGACGCTCCTCGCAGGCGACGTAAGGCCCACTCTGGCAGAAGGGGTCATTGCAACGCCTTGTCGCAATCTCTGCGGGCCATCGCTCCGCGCTCAGCACGAGTTGGCCGTTCTCCACCGAGACGCGATCGGCACGAAACGCGTTGGGCCCGGGCTCACAGAAGACGGCCTCCGAGAGGGGCCCATCGGAGGAGGCGTAGGGATACCAATCGCCCATGGGCGCGACTCCGAACTGCGATGCCGTCTCGTCAAACGAGGTACCCGTCGCGGGCGCTTTGGGCGTTTCCACGGGCAGCTCATTGCCGAGCGGCGTCGAGAAGAGGAACTCGATCTCGTCTGCCGGAAACGCAAAGAGGCGCGGATGGGCAGAGCCATCGTCTTCTGCGCAGAGCATGCACTCTGCGTTCGCATCGCAGGGCAGAAGGGCCGATGCGGGAAGGCACTCGCTGCCACACCAATCAAGCCAGTTCTGTCGATGCGTGCCACCGCAGCGCTCGGCCATCTCGACGCAGAGGCGCGGATACGTGCGGCTTGGGCAGCCGCTGAGTGATGCCAAACCTACGACTGCACACAGCGCTGCATGAACGCGACTCAAACGACGAGCTCGAGTTCGGTTTGCTCTTCGGCGACGTTCGCATCGCCACGCTCAGCGGCACGGAGCAAGCGCCAAATGTGCTTGCCGAGCACGTCGATCTCCGTCGAGACAAAGCCCTCGCCACCGAAGGCGTGAATCGTCTTGGTCTGCTTCTCGAGGATGTACGAGTCCTGCTTGAGCACGCGTGTCGCAAGCGCTGTGACGATGGGCTTGATGCCGCGCACGGGGATGCGCGTGCGGATCGAGACGACGCCGTAGAGGCGCGTGGTGAAGTCATCGATCGGCGTGAGCGCCGTGTCGGCCATGACGTGATTCTCCTCGCCCATGCGGTACTCGACTTGGGCGATCGAGGGCAGAAGGAAGCGGTCCCAATGCTGCACTTCGCCGCCCGTCGGGGAGAGCAAGCGCGCCATGATTCCAGGCGGACGCGACTCACCAAGGTACTCGGCCTCCACGCCGTGTTTGTCCCGCTTCACCTTCACACGCAGTGTGAGACCGCGGCTCTCCGAGCGGAACAATCCGCGATGCAGGAAGGCCGTGTGCGGCACGTCGAGCGCGTTCTCGATGCACGAGTAGAGCGTCCCGTTTTGATCGAGCTGCTGACGCACGGTGACGTAGCGAGGGTCATCGGCGAAGGCGAAGCGATGGGGCTTTGAATCGGGCATCTCGCCGGGTGTCGAGTAGGCCCAGACGAAGCCCTGTTGCTCGACCGTCGGGTACGAAGGCGTGTTGCGCGCCTTGCCCTCGCAAGAGCCCTTGAGGCCAGGAATCACGCGGCATGTGCCGCCGCCATCGAAGCGCCATCCGTGGTAGCCGCACTCGAGCGTTCCGTCCTTGTGCACGCGGCCCTCGGAGAGCGGGACACTGCGATGCGGGCAGCGATCGAGGAGCGTCTGCGCAACGCCATGGGCATCGCGAAAGAGCACGAGCGGCGTCTTCATCAGCGTGCGTGCGAGCGGCTTGTCCTTCGTGAGTTCCTCCGACATCGCGAGCACAAACCAATGCCCTGGGATGCGCACGACCGAGACGCGATTCTTGATGCGCAGAGGCGAGAGAGGCGCGTGGCCGCTCTCAAGACCACCGTCGTCGATGGGAGAGGAGTCTGCTTCGCGTTCCGTGGACATGGCCGAGGCTTATCAGAGACTCAACAGCGTCGTTGGTTTCCCTCGCGGGAAAGTGGCGCGCCTGATCTGGCCTTGATATCGCCCCCGCATGAAGGCCATTCGCTCACGCACGCTCGCCCTCCCCGCCCTCGCGATCACGCTCGCTGCATGCAGCGGTGGCAGTGAGACCACGCCGCCCGTGACGCCTCCGTCCACGCCAACGCCCGAGGCCACGCCGACGCCGCCGAGCACGCCGACGCCCACGCCCGCAGCAGGCGAATCCTTCTCGCGCGGCCTCTTGCTCGCGTACGCGTCGTTCCCTGTCGAGAACGGGCAGATCAATCCCGCGGCAGGCCGTGCGCGCGTCGAGATGTTGATGCGCCAGAACGGCGAGTGGCGCGTGGAGTCCTTCGAGGACACGAGCTCGAACGTCTTCCACAAGGCGATGCCCTTCACGCCTCCCGGTGGTCAGCCCGGCATCCTCACGCTCGGCGGCATGGATGCCTCGGTGAAGCTCTGGCGCCACTCCGCAAGCGGCTGGACGAGCGAGACGCTCTGGACCGAGTCCTTCGGTGGACGCTTCAACCGCATGCGCGATGCCGAGGTCGCGAACCTCTATGGCGATGGCAACGCGCTCGCGATTGCGACGCACGATCAGGGCGTGGTCGCGACGATCCGCTGGCAGAACGGCGCGCCCACCGTGACGCGTCTCGATGAGCATCCGAACACGTTCGTGCACGAGATCGAGATCGGTGACGTCAACGGCGATGGACAGCTCGAGGTCTACGCAACGCCCAGCGAGCCCAACAACCTCGATGGCGGCGCGCAGCACGGCGAGGTCGTTCGCTATCTCCCGAATGGCGGCGGTCAGCGCACCGTCGTGGCCGACCTTGGCAATCGCCATGCGAAAGAGATTTGGGTGGGCGACGTCGACGGCGATCACCGCGATGAGCTCTACGTCGCCGTCGAGGCACTCACCTCAGGTGAAGGCGCGAACATCCAGATTGCGCAGCCCGTCGAGATTCGCCGCTACGACGCGGACACCGCAGCAAATGCAGGCGTCGTCATTGCGACGATTCAAGACCGCCTCACACGCTTCCTCACCGTCGGCGATGTCGATGGCGACGGCCGCCGCGAGATGGTCGCAGCAGGCTTCTCCAGCGGCCTCTGGCTCCTTCGCCCGGGCAATGACCCGCGCGCGACGTGGACGATCGAGAACCTCGACCGCGAGTCGAGCGGCTTCGAGCACACCTCGGCCTTCGCCGACCTCGATGGCGACGGACACGACGAGCTCTACGTCGCAGCCGACGACCAAGGCGAGGTGCGCCGCTACGTCTGGACGAACGGCCACGCGAACCGCGAGGTCATCCACCGCCGTGACGTGCCGCGCTCCGCGCTGACGTGGAACATCGTGCCCTTCGACGTCGCGCTCGCGCGCTGAACGAGGCTCAGCACGCCCAGGTTGGGCTCCGACGCGTCTGGGACGTACATCGGACGGTCAAGGTAGGGCGCAGACGCGTCTGGGACGTACATCGGACGGTCAAGGTAGGGCCCAGACAACTCTGGGACGTACATCGGACGGTCAAGGTCGGGCCCGGACAAGTCTGGGAGGCACCTCGGCGCGCCAAGGTAGGGCCCAGACACGTCTGGGAGGTACCTGCGGGCCCCGAGGGCGCCAAACGTTCAGGTCGCCGTGCGCCTCAGCCGGAAGACGCCGAAGACATCGCCGCGCGCCTCGTCGCCCGTCCCCGCGATGACGCGCAGCTCCATCTCGCCGCTCTCCATCAGCGAGAGGAAGACCATGACCTCGCGCCCCATGAGCGGGCCCTCGGTGGGCCGTGCGAGGAAGAGAAAGTTCTGGATGCGACCTGCGCCGGGGAACGAGTACTCGGAGAGCATGTCGTGGGCGAGGGGCTGGATGGTCTCGAGCATCACCGCGTCGAGGACGCGCACATCGTCGGGCGTGGTGACGGTGATCGAGCCCGCGGTGAGACGCTGTGCGGCATCGGGGTCGAAGACGATCTCTGCGACGCAAGCCGCGGGGAATCCGCGTCGCACAAAGGAGGCTTCGCCATCGCCGTAGACGCTGCCGCGGAAGACGGTCGTTCCATCGGCGCGGAAGCGCTCGTAGCTCTCGCAGCCGAGCGACAACGAGAGGACGAGCGAGAGCATCAGCGCGCGGACCATCCGGTCATCGTAGCTGCCACGCCCCACGCGCGCGACGCCTCT
>JBILQT010000070.1:0-28348 GCA_044373065.1 Sandaracinaceae bacterium | reverse complement strand
CGTCGATGATGGCGGCGACGCGGACGGGCTCCACGCGTGAGGCCGGCGATGCGTGGCTCCTGCGGCATGCCGATCTCGCCGCTGCGTATGCCGTGCGCGCTGCCCTGGGCAAGGTCGACAGAGAGGGCGGAGCCTCCCTGCTCGCGTATCTCTTCCATCACGGGCGTGCCGAGATCGTGGAGGCCGCGCTCACACGCTTGAACGCGCCGGAGCTTCGTCCGCTGCTTGAGCGTCCTTACGTTGCTGGTCTTTCCTACGTGCCTTCTTCGGCAGCGTGTCCAGCTGACCTGCCCGCGAAGCTTCCCTTTGCGGCCGATGACACGGCCCTGCTCGTTGCGTCTCTCGTGGCGCCTACAGGTGTGGGAGAGAACGCGCTGATCGATGCGCTGCGAGGCGAGGTGGAGCCGCGTGCGCTCGGTGATTTTGCGCTCGCGTTGCTCGATGCTTGGAGGGCGCATCGCACGCATGGAGGGTGGCTCACGCTTGCGGCCGAGCTTGGCGATGGGCGGATGCCAAGTGCCCTTGCACGCGCGCATCGGGCGCTCCTTGCGAAGCAGGATGCGGGTGCGTTTGCGGTGCTCGACGCGCTTGCGCTGGACACATCCGAGCTCGCGCTCTTTGAGCTCGGTCGCATTGCAGAGGGCGAGAGCGCTCCGGCACGGACGAGGGCGCGGGGCCTTCTTCAGCCGCATGCCGAAGCGGCGCGCGTGACGGTCGATCGCCTCATCGAGCACATGATGCCGAGCCTCGATCTCGATGCACGGGGAGAGCGTCCGATCGAGGGCACAGAGGGCTTCTCGCTCGTTGTCACCGCCACGCTCGCAGTGGTCGTGCGCGACCCTTCGGGGGGCCTTCTCGCGTCGCTGCCGGGAGGCAAGGCGATGGCGATTCAGAAGAGCGCGGTGCGCGAGCTGGAGGCCGAAGTACGCGCCTTGGTCACGCGCACGAAGAAGCGCCTTGAGCGCGCGATGTGCGATGCGCAGCCCATCGATGCGGCATGGATGGAGAAGCTCCTCGCGCACCCTGTGCTCGTGCGGCTGGCGCAATCGCTTGTCTGGCAGGAGGGCGATGCGCGCTTTCGCATCGCGGAGGATGGCACCGCAGCGACGCTCGATGACGAGGCAAGGCCCTTGCCCTCGGGGCCGATCCACGTGGCGCATCCCGCATCGATGGGTGCGGAAGAGCGCGCGCGTTGGCGCGCCTTGTTCGAGAGCTACGCGCTCGTTGCTCCCTTTGCGCAGCTCGACCGCGCCGTTCGTTCGCTGACGCCCGCGCAAGAAGCCGAGCACACGCTCCGCTCCAGCTTCTTCGCGACGCGTGTCTACACCTTCATCGAGCGTGGCTTTCGCTTCGATTGGGGCGGCGATGAGCTCGTCCACGCCTTGCCCGATGGACTCGCGGTGCACGTTGCGCTTCATCCCCCTTTCGACCCGCGCAGCGGTGCACGTGCGCAGGGCGAGCTTGAGGCCATCGCGAGCGTCTCAAGGCAAGACGAACGCGTGACGCTCGGCGCGCTCCATCCCGTCGTCCTGAGTGAGCTCATCGAGCTCATGCGCATGCGCTGAAAGCGAATAGAGTCGCCTTCGCATGGACGATCGCATCTACGACTCTGTTCTCGATCTCATCGGTCACACCCCCCTCGTTCGTCTCAGCAAGCTTCGGCCCGCCAATGGCGCGGAGGTCTGTGCGAAGTTGGAGTCGGCGAACCCTGGTGGCAGCGTGAAGGACAGGCCTGCGCTGCAGATGATTCTCGCGGCCGAGGCGGCGGGAACGATCACGGCGGGGGCCACGATCATCGAGGCGACGAGCGGCAACACGGGCATTGCTTTCGCGATGATCGCGGCGGTGCGCGGCTACCGATGCGTGCTCGTGATGCCCGAAGACATGAGCATGGCGCGCAGGCAGATCCTCCACAGCTACGGTGCCGATGTGGTGCTCACCTCGGCCGAGGAGGGCATGGCCGGCGCGGTCGAGCGCGCGACGCAGCTGCTCGCCGAGACACCGAATGCGATCATGCCGAGGCAGTTCGCAAACCCCTCGAATCCCGAGGCGCATGCGCGCACGACCGCTGAAGAAATCTGGAAGGCGACCGGCGGCGCGCTGGATGCGTTCGTCGCAGGGGTCGGCACAGGCGGCACGATCACGGGCGTCGCGCGCGTGCTCAAGGCCCGCAAGCCAGGCCTTCTCGTCGTCGGCCTTGAGCCGCGTGGATCGGCTGTTCTTTCGGGCGGAAAGCCTGGCCTTCACAACATCCAAGGGCTCGGTGCGGGCTTTGTCCCCGAGGTGCTGGATCGCTCGCTCCTCGACGAGATCATGACCGTCTCGGATGTCGCAGCCGACAGGCTTCAGCGCAGGCTCGCGCGTGAGGAGGGCATCTTCGTTGGGCCAAGTGCAGGGGCCAATGCGTATGCCGCGATCGAGATCGCACGTCGCCTCCCGGCCTCGGCGCGCGTCGTGACGATCCTCTGCGACAGGGGCGAGCGTTATCTATCCTGATCGGTCGCGAAATCACCGCGAAGCGAAGTAGCCTGTGCGCGTGAAAACACTTCCCGTACTTCCACGCGCATCGGCCGTCGCCGGCCTCTTCTCCCTCCTCGCTGCCTGCGACCCCTCGACGCCCACGCCCGATGCGGGCGCGACGGGCGACGCCTTCGCAAGCGACGCTCCAGGGAGCGTAGACGCGCCTCTCAGTGACGATGCCTCACGCATGGGGCGCTGCACGATTCCGGCGCCGATGGTGGCCGGGACGCCTGCAACCGATGCGATTGCGAACGCGCCTCCGCGCTGTGGCAGCGTGCCCGGTGCATGGCTTCGCGATGCCGATCTGGGCAGCGTCGTCTCACGTCGCACAGGCTCGAACTACACCGCCCCTGGCTTGCAAGCCCTCGCCGATGCTGCAGGCGTGATGTTGCCCAGCGCGCCGGTGAACAACGTGCGCACCGAGACCGTCGTCTACGCGACGCAAGACAGAGGCGCGCGTGTGCAGTCGACCGCGCTCGTGGCCTATCCAACGAACACGCCCGCAGGGGCCGACGTCCCCATCATTCTGGTCCTTCACGGCACCTCCGGATTCCGCCCCGGCTGCGGCCCCACGGCCGACCTCTCCGCAGGCCTCCTCGCGGCCGTCTTCGCAAGCTTCGGATGGATCGCGGTCGCGCCGGATTACCTCGGTCTCGAGAGCGCAGGCGAGGCCTACGGCTCGCTCCATCCCTACCTCGTCGGCGAGGCCACAGCGATCGCCTCGCTCGATGCCGCGCGCGCCGCGATGCGCACGGTCGAAGCCAACGCACCCACCGCATGCGCCTCACCACGTCTCGCTGTGTTTGGTGGCTCACAGGGCGGCCACGCCACGCTCTGGGTCGATCGTCTTGCGCCCTACTACGCACGTGAGTTCGAGCTCATCGGCTCCGTCGCAACCGTGCCCACGGCCGACCTCTTGGGCCAATCGCAGCGCGCTGTTCTTGCGCCCGTCGAGGCCACCGCGAATCTTGCCGCGAGCCTCACGACCCAGGCCGCTTGGTACAACCAAGAGGCTGCGTTGAGCGACATGCTGCGCGCGCCTTTCGACACGTCTGTTCCCGCCGCACTCGCTGCCGCCTGCGACCCTGGCGATGCGCTCGATCCGACGACCGGGCTGAGCGATCTCTTCACGCCCGCATTCCTTGCAAGCGCCCAAGCCGACATCGGCGCGACCATGCCCGCAGGCTGCTGGCTCCGCGAGTCCTCGCTCACCGTCTCGTCGATCCCGCGCATCACGCCAAGCTCACCGAGCTACGGCATCCTCTGGGTCGTTGGCAGCGAGGATCGACTCATCCATCCACCGATCGAGCGCGCCTCCTACGACACGCTCTGCGCCGCCGGCACGCCGCTTCAGTACCTCGAGTGCGAGGGCGCAAGTCACACGCGCGCCACCGCCTGGGCCATCCCAGAGCTCTTCGCATTCCTCGACGCACGCCGCGCGAACATGCCCTTCACGACGCAGTGCACACGCCCCGCCGCATCGCGCTGCATGGGCACGCCTCCGTAGTCTGCACGCGGTCGTGCACTACCCGATGACGATGACGCTCTTGCCGAGCGACCCCGATGCGCGCGTCTCTCGGTAGGCCTCTTTGAACGAGGCCATTGGGTAGGTGTTGCCCACGACCACTTCGAGCCACTCGCTCGCATCCTTGGCCAGGCTTGCGAGTGCCTCGGGGCGCGCCTTCATCATCAAGATCTTCCTTTGCTGACGCGAGATAAGGTTGTGAAAGAACCCGAGCGCGATGTCTTTGGGGTTCGGCATCGCGTTCACGTAGGTCGCCTTCGCCTTCAAGAGCGGCCGTGCTGCAGCGAAGGGCAGCTTGTCCGAGAGGTCGAGCACGATGTCGAAGCGCTGGCTCAACGCAAGAACGCTCTCCTTGCGGTAGTCGTGCACGACATCGGCGCGCCACCTCTCCGCGAGCGCCACACCCCGTGTGCTCACGGCTGCAGTGACGCGCGCACCGCGTCGCTTGGCCAGCTGCGTTGCGAACATGCCCACGCCTCCCGTGGCACCGTTGATGAGCACCTCCATTCCCGCTTCCACAGGCGCAAGCTCGGTCAGCATCTGCAGCGCCGAGAGGCCGCCTATCGGAAGCGCGGCCGCCTCTGCAAACGAGAGCTTGGCGGGCTTGGCCGCGAGGTCGGCCTCGGTCACGAGTATCTCCTCTGCGAGCGCGCCTCCCTGGAACGCATCGAGCAATCCGAAGACCTCATCGCCCTGCTTGAACCGCGTCACCGCACTCCCCGTTGCAGCGACGATGCCCGCGAACTCGATGCCCACCTTCCGTGGAAACTTCGAGCCCGTGACGAACTTCATCTGGCCCTCAAAGAGCTTCCAATCGAGCGGATTGAGCGCCACGGCCTTCACCGCGATGCGCAGTTGATGCGCGGCAGGCACGGGCGTTGGGGCCTCCACCTGGTGCAGCACATCGACGCTTCCGTAGCGCTCATAGACGATCTCTTTCATCGCGTTCTCCTCAAGCCTTTGCGGCAGTACCCAAGGAAGATGCGCCGCCCCAATCCTTTCGGAAGTTGATGGTTGGAAGCTCTATGCTTCATGTCGTGAAGCTCTCGGAGTTCGACCTCAACCACGTGCGTGCCCTACACGTCTTGCTCGAAGAAGCGCACGTCGCCCGTGCCGCACGGCGTCTCGCGATCACGCCCGCTGCAGCAAGCAATGCCCTCTCGCGCCTGCGGCGTGACTTCGATGACCCGCTTCTGGTGCGCGTGGGAAGAACCTTCACCCGCAGTGCCCTGGCCGAGGCGCTGCGTGCGCCTGCGCGCGCTGTCATTGCCGCGGCTGAGCGCCTTGTGGATGTTGCCGTTCCATTCGATCCCAAGACGGAGGAGGGCACCTTTGTGATCTTCGCTGCGGATCGCATTGCCGAGGTGCTGGTGGAGCCGCTCGATCGCCTGCTTCAGAAGCGCGCCCCCTCGGCCAACCTGCATCTGCGCACCTTCTCCGCGCCCACAAGCCAGGATGAGCGAGGGCTCTTCATCACGCCGAGCTGCCCGCCTGCTTTTCTCGCAGAGACGCTCTTTCACGAGGAGTACGTCTGTGTTTTGCGCGCCCAGCATCCCCTTCTGAAAGGGGCTTTCTCGATGAAGCGTTTTGCCGCAGCGGAGCACGTTCTCGTCGCGCCGCGTGGGCTCTCGGATCGCGGCGTGGTGGACGTCGCGCTCGCTGCGCATGGCCTCACGCGTCGCGTCGCACGGGTCGTCACCTCGTTTGCGCCAGCACTTGCGCTCGTCGAGCGATCCGACCGCATCACCACGCTTCCCTCAAGCTTCGCCTTCGCGCGCAGCGTCAGCGGCAAGCTCACAACGCGGAAGCCGCCACTCCAACTGGAGCCTCTCACCATGCTCGTTGCGTGGCACCCGCAGATTGAAGACGACCCGCGCTACACGTGGTTTCGCAGCCTCCTTCACGAGGTCGTGCGCGAGATCGGCTTGCACGATGGAGTGCGCACAAGAGGTACGCGTCGTATGGGTTCGCGTACGGCGCCTTAGGGCAGTTTGCGGACAAACTGATTCGCTCATTCGGCACGCAAGATTTTGATTTCAGCGCGAGCGCGCCCGCAGGGAGCGACTGAGGCGTGGCAGCGCCACGTCGCAGGGAGAGACCGAGGACGTAAGCCGCGATCAAATCAAAAGATAAGTGCCCTAAGAGATGTGAAAGAGCAGCGCGAGCCCACCCGTCCACGGCACAGACCACTGCGGCAGCGTGTGTGCACCCGTGACGAAGGTGTCTGTCGCGATCACGTGGAGCGCCGTCTCCACCCCGATCGAGAACTCCGGCACGAGACGAAAGCGCGCACCGATCACACCCATCGGGGCAACCCCCAAGCGCGCATCTTCATCGACCTGAAGGTGCACACCGAGCTGGCCGTAAAGCGCGAGGAAGTCGAAGGTCGCGCGGGCTTCTGCAAAGGGCGCGAGGTCGACATGCAGCGGCTGATTGTTGAGCGCGCCCACGTTGAGCTCACGAACGCCGAGCGCGAGCCACTCGGATGTCCAAGACACCTCGAGGCCAGAGAGGGTGTCCACCTCATGCCCAGCGCCGCGCGGGACCGAGCCCAGATGTGCGGCAAGGCCAAGGCGCAGAAAGGGCGCGCTCGGAGGCTGCGGGGCGGGCTCTTCTTCCACGGCGATTGCAGTCACTCGCTCCTCCGCTGGAGGCGGCGACACGGGCTCTGCTGCGGGCGGCGCGTCCGCTTCCACAAGCACGAGAATCGGAGGTGCAGGCGCGCTCTCCTCGGGCGCACGACGCAACATCGCAAGCAGCTCAGTCGACTCATCGCGCAGCAGGTTCGTCGCGAGGATGGCGATCGTCTCGACACGCTCGGTGGCATCGTCCGGGAGCTCCACAAGACGTGCTGTTGGCGCACCTCCTGGGCGCGTGATGGCGATGCGTGCATAGGCGGGCGTGTGCCACTCGATGCTCAGCATCGCGGCTGTCTCCGCGCGCTCCACGCCCACCACCTGCACTCCTGCGAGCATCGAGAGCCGGCGCGCGAGGGCCTGCACATCGACCCATTCCGGATGCTCGGAGAAGCGGATCACAAGCTCCTCGGAGGCGCTCTCCGCAGCGCCCTCTTGCGCACGTGCCGGAGCCGCAATGCCAAGGACCACCGAGACTGCCAACACCAAAGCACGGGCCCTCATGGTGCCTCCGTGAGTGCACTCAGAAGCGCCTCGGCTTCTCGCGTGCGGTAGGCGCCGAACGCGCCGTTCGCGAAGGGCACAAGGGCCTCACGCGCCTCCTCACGATGACCAAGACGCACCAGCGAGAGCGCACGGTTGTACTGGGCCTCCGGTGCAAAGCGCCCTCTGGGATAGCGCGCAAGGTAGGCATCCCAAGCCGTGAGCGCGCCTTGCGCATCGTGCGCATCAAAGTGCAGCGCATGGGCTTGCTCGTAGGCGCGTCGCTCGGCCGGGTCGATTGCAACTGCGTGTTGCAATGAAGGACGTGCGCGACGCGTCTGCGTCGCCTGTGGAGGGGCCTCGTTCTGCGGCGCTTGCGAGGTGTTCTCGACCGGCACCTCGACGTGCACCTCGGGCGCTTGCGGCACCTCGCGCACAGGCTCGATCACACGCTGCGAAGGAGGCGTTGCGGTCGCAGGCTGCGTCGCATGAGGTGCGGCGGTGGGCACGCGAGGTGCGAGGTAGCCCGTGTAGAGAGCCCAGGCGGAGGGCACCGAGATGAGCGTGAGCAGGATGGCGGCGGCAGTGAGCCAGACGCCTCGCTCTTTGCCTCGCTCGGTCTGCGCACGCAGCACAGCCGCACGTGTCTTGTCGGGGCTTGCGGCCTTGCCGCTTCTTGTCTCGCGCAGCGCGCCCGCAAGCGAGCGCAGCTCATCATCAAGCTCGGGCTTCATGCGCCCTCCTTCTCATCGCGCATCTCGCGCATCTTGCGCAGCGCGTGAAAGACACGGGTTCGGATGGTGGCCTCGGGCACACCGACGATCTCGGCGGCCTCCTTCGAAGTGCGCTCTTCGATCACAGAGAGCACGACGGCCACGCGCTGATCGATTGGCAGCGCCTCCAGCAGCCGCTGCATGCGCGCCGCGAGCGCCTGCCTCTCTTGGGCTTGTTCGGGGCTCTCGCCTGCTTGCTTGGGCTCTTGATGAAGCTTCTCCATCGCATGCAATCGCCTTGCGACCGCGCGCTTCTGATGACGCGCATGGTTCACCGCAATGGAGAGGAGGAAGGTGCGAAGTGCAGCTCTTCCCTCGAAGCGCTTGAGCGCACTCGGGGCCGACAAGAACACCTCCTGCGTGAGGTCTTCGGCCTCGGCCGCATCGGCGAAGAGACGCTGCGCGAATGCGCGGACGGCCTCGTGGTGCGCGTCATAGAGCTCGCCCAGCGCTGCGACCTCCCCGCGTGCGACGCGGCGCGCGAGCCCGAGATCGTGAGGCTCCTCAGCGTTCTCCACACGAGGGCGTCGACCAAACACGCCGAGATGCATGACGGCAGCGCGCAACATGGGCAATCTCAGCGGCCGGAGATCGCGATCGAGCCGCTCACATTCGTGACCTGCACGAGCGGCCCACCACCCTCGATGTCGACACGCACATTGCGACCGCTCTCCACCAACGTGCCCAGACGAATCGACACATCGCCGTGGTCACTCGTAACGACCAGCGTGCACGGCATGCTGGGCAGCGTGAGGTCGATCGAGCCGGAGCGGCTCTGTACGATGAGATCGCGCGAAAGTGCATGATTCAGAAGCAGATCGATCGAGCCCGAGGTGCTCTCCACCAAGCCTCCATCGCCCATCTGACCCACGATCGAGCCTGAGGTCGTCGTCGCACGCACCCAGCCGTCGAGGACAAAGTCGATGCTCCCGGAGTCGCCCTCCAGCGTGCCCGCCGAGGCATGCGCCAGGATCGAACCTGAGGCTGACCTCAGATTCACAGGGCCCGTGGTCTCGACCTCCATCGCGCCGGAGCTGGCGACTGCGTCCACGCGCCCAGCCATCGCCGTCACGTCGAGTGCGCTGCTGCCAAGTGCAAGGTTGAGTGACCTCGCGCTCGGTACCTCGAGGTCGAGCTGATCGAGCCAGACGTCGGTGTGGGAGGGCGCGGAGACTTGGATCTCAAGCGCATCCGCCTCGCGTTGGCTCCAGAGAAGACTCCACCCCTCGGCCAGCGACACACTCGACTCCCCCGGGCTGCGCAGTGCAGTGAGCCTTGCGCGTGCGGTCGCAGTGCTCGCCGTGGTGCCAACGACAAAGACGTCTGCTTGCGTGAGCGACGCATCGTGTGCGCCATCGAAGTGGATCGCGCCGAAGGGCGCATCGCTCGTCTCGGCGAGCTCGTGCGAGTGCGAGGCGATGTTGAACGTGCACGCCGTGAGCCCCAGCGCGCTGATCACCAAGGTGCGCGAAAAGGCATGAAAACGTGGACGATGACGCATGGGGCTCCAAGAGTGAGAGTCGCGAGAGGAGAGCTGCGAGGGCTTGGTGCCCGGAGACGGCGAATCTGTTCAAAGGAAGCCGATCAACGACAGAGCGCGTCGATGCAGCGCTCACCCGCTGCGCAGTCACTCGGTGTCACGCACTCGGGTGTGGCCTCGCTTCGCATCAGACAGAGCCGTGTCGTGCCCATGCTCATGCAGCTCACAAACTGCGCATCCGAGCGTTGGCACTCTTCCACGGTGCCTCCAGGGCAGAGCGTGCGGCACACGCCGTTCAAGCAAGGGTGTCCGGCCGCGCAGTCGGCATCGCTCGCGCAGAAGGGGCGCGGTGCGACATCGGGGAGACACAGGCCGCGCTCGCAGAGCTCACCCGCTGCGCACTCGCTCACATCCAAGCATCCGGCGGCGCACCTTCCCGCCTCGCAGGTGGCGCCTGCAGGGCAGGGGCGGCCCGCATCACATTGCAACGTGGGGTTGCAATGACCGGCGATGCACTCATCCGCGCCACACGCGGCATCTGTGATGCAGAGGGGCCGGCAGGCGTTGTCGATGCAGCCGCGGCCAGCGCCGCAATCGAGGTCGACGTGGCAGACCGCATCGAGTGCCCGACACGCGTGCTCGACGCAGACCTGGCCTGCGAGGCAGTCACGCACATCGGTGCACGAACCATCGGCGGGCCTTGGAATGCACGTGTCTCGCGCATCGCATCGCTCACCTGCGGCGCAGTCCACATCGCCCGCGCACGGGTCAGCGGGGCTGCACGAGCCCGCGATGCAGGCGCGACCTGCGGGGCAATCCTCGTGGCTCAGGCACGCACGGCCTCCATCAAGGCGACTCGCATCCGCATGGCCCGCATCGCGCTCGAAGGCTTCGAAGGGGTCGGGCTCAAAGGGCCCCTCGCAGTCGCCGTAGTTGTAGTGGCAGCCAGTGGAAAACGAGATGGTGAGCGCGAGCGCGAGCGGCGCGGAGCGCATGAATTGAAGACGCATGGGAGTCCCTCCGAGAGCTCAACCTGAGCTCGCGAACCTCCGTGCCCACCGCCTCGAGAACTGTTCACGCGGACGAAAAAAAAGAGGCCCGTGTGGGCCTCCAGTTTGGTTTTGAACCGGACGATTCAGTTCGCGGGGAGCTCAGCCACGGCCGCGAGGATCTCATCCGCGTGCACGCCCGGATCGACGTCGGGAAAGATGCGCGCGATGTTGCCCGCGCGGTCGACGAGGAAGGTCATGCGCGACGCAAAGCCCATGCGAACCGGCACGCCATACGCGCGCGCGGCTGTCTCCTCGGGGTCGCTCAAGAGGTCGAAGGGGAGGTTGTGCTCGTTGTGAAACGCAAGGTGCGAGGCAACGTCATCGGTCGAGATGCCGTAGACGACGGTGCCATTCGCCTGAAGGCGATCCCAAGCATCGCGGAAGGCGCAAGCCTCGGTCGTGCAGCCCGGCGTGGCATCGCGCGGGTAGAAGTAAACGACGACGGGATGCCCCGCGTGCTCGGCCAAGGTGCGCACAACGCCCGCCTGGTTCTGCAGCATGATCGCGGGTGCAGCGGCGCCGACAGTCGGAGCGCCCGCAGCTGCAGCTGCACTTTCCGTCGAAGCGCCAGAGGCCGGCGTCTCGGATTGCGTGCTTCCGCAGGCCGTGAGGGAGAGAGCAAGAACGAGCGTGGTGGAGAGGGTTCGCATGTACATGACCTGCGGAGAAAGGAGGCCCGCGTCAATCCCCGCGAAGTCAACGTTACGGCTCTTCACAAATCGCGAAGTCGCGTCTTAGGGCAACTTGCAACTCAACTGATTCGCTCTTTCGGCACGCAAGATTTTGGTTTCAGCGCGAGCGCGCCCGCAGGGCCAGACCGAGGCGTAGCAGCGCTACGTCGCAGGGCTGGACCGAGGACGTAAGCCGCGATCAAACCAAAAGATAAGTGCCCTAGGTGCGAATGCGCACCCAATCCTTCACGCCCTCGAAGACCTCACGGAGCGGCGCACCGAGCAGGGCCGCCGCGAGGTTCGGCACATAGTTTTCATCATATACAAATGCACTGTCCATGAGGTCGCGCGACGCGAAGAGTTCCGGAAAGGGCTCAAGCTCTTCGGGCTCCATGTAGGCGCGATAGGGCTGAAGCTCCATCCTCGGATCGCGCGGATACCAAGCTGGAATCTCGGCTTCCCGAACGTGCGCGCCAGACTTGAGGCCAGCCCGACAGACGGTGAGCACGACGTGCCCGCCTCGATAGACAGCGTGCCCGCAGTACCTCGTGATCGAGTGCATGGATGCGACGAGCACATCGCCGCTCCGCGAGCACCCGGCGACCCAAGCCTCCTCGGGCGTCTGGGGCAGCACGCCTGGCATCAGCACATCCGACACGATGCTCCACGGCAACCCTTGCGCGACGACGATCGCGCGCCCCTCATGCGTTCCCAGCATCGCGAACGTCGGCGGCAGGCCCCAAGGGTCCGCTTCACCGTCCTCCACGACGTGCTCAGGGAAGAGCCTCGCCGCCCAGTCGAGAGGCGTTCCAGGGGGTGCGCTGGCGAAGACGAGGATGCCGAGCTTGAGGCCCATTGCTGCAATCCTACGTTGGATCGATGAGCGAACGAAGCGCGCTGCGAAGCGATGCAAATGTGTGTGCCGCTTCATCGATATGAGGGTCATCGCGAATCACGGCGTCGTTGAAGCGTGGCTCGTCGAGCGTGCGCAAAAGCGCTTCGATGGCGCCGCGCTCATGCATGCCGCCCTGCGGGTTGTACTCACCAAAGAACGTCAGGTGGACAAGGGCGCGCTCTGATGGGTACGAGATCTCTTCCGATCTGAGGAACGCCTCAACGCCTTGCTGCGCAAGGGAAACAAAGAACGCGAGCGTCTTCTTCGTCGGCTGAGGATACCGCTCCAAGATGAACTCAGGGCCAAAGAGATCCGGCCGCGATGCGAGCCAGAGGGTGGCTTCCCAGCTCACATGAATATCATATCGAAATATTTCGAGAGCGAGCCGTGATGACTCGGGATCCAGCTCGGGATGCGCAGCCAAGGTCCTCATCCAGAGCGCAGCGAACCCGGCCTCGATCAGGCGCGTTCCGATCCGCTCTAGCTCGTGCGCATCGCGATGAAGCGCCCAGACGGCGAGGGCCTCCTGCGCTTGCATCGCCATCAGGAGCTCGGTCGCCGCAACACGCACGGCGAGGTCGTCGTGCTGCAAGCAACGCAGCACGTCTTCGCTCCTCAAGAAAAGCGCGAGCGGCACGAGCAGCTCCAGACATGCCACGGACACATCCGCGGAGGCGTCTGTCTGCGCCGCAGACATCAGGCGCTGCGCGAGTACGGCATGCTCTTCAAGCGATGCGACCTGCGAGATCAGCCGCCAAGCCGTGACGCGCACGAACTCATTCGGGTCGTCCAGTGCGAGCGCCCTCATCGCGTCGGGATCGCGCGCGAGCATCACGGCCAGCGATCGACGCACACCGGGATTCGGCTCTTTCTGAATGCGTGCGCGTGCCTCCTCTTCCATCGCGCGCCCATCACGCATGCCGAGCGCCCATGCAGCCCAGACGCGATGCGTGCTGGAGTCGCCTCGCAAGAGGACGCGCAGCCTCGCTTCATCGAGCAGCGCGACTTCCGCGAACGACTTCACGTCTCATCCACGACTTCAACGGCCACGCTGCCCTTCGCAAGCCGTAACGTCAGCCGCTCACCAGCCTTCGCATCGCGCGCATCGCGCAGCGCCTCTCCGTGCGCACGGAGGGCAATCGCGTAGCCCCGATCGAGCACGGCCAAGGGTGAGAGTGCATGCAGCGCAAGGCCCTGTGCGCGAAGGGCTTGGCGGCCCTCGTGGACGAGGCTCTGCATGTGAACAGGCAAGGATTCGGTGGCTCGATCGAGTGCGCGCCGCTCGCCCTCCAGCTTGCGTTGAAGGGCGGGAAGAAGGCGCGCTTCGAGCGCTTCGATGCGTGCCCGGTCGCGCGCGAGCTGCGCTCTGGGCTCCAGTCGCGAGAGCGCCTCGATTGCAACGCGCAGTTGCAATCTTTGCTCGGCCACGCGGTTCTTGATCGATCGTTCAAGAATGCGGTCGCACTGCACAAGGCGTGCACGTGGCGCGCGTGTTCGTTCGCGCGGGTCACGAAGGCGCTTGGCGAGGCGCTCAAGCCTCAAGCGATGTGCATCGATCGTCTGATCCATCGCGCGCTCAAGACTTCGCTGATCGCGCTCCAGCAGGCGCGTCACGGATTCGCGCGAGGGCACGACAAGCTCGGCGGCATTCGACGGAGTCGCCGCGCGCACATCGGCACAGAGGTCGGCGAGTGTCACATCCACCTCGTGACCCACGCCCGAGACGATCGGCACACGACACGTCGCGATGGCACGCGCGACACGCTCATCATCGAAGGCGCGCAAATCCTCCGATGCACCTCCGCCGCGCGCGATGATCACGACGTCGACCGCGCGGACCTTCTGCACCCAGGCGAGCGCACGCACGATCGAGAGCGGCGCATCCTCGCCCTGCACGGTCGCGTGCACGAGCACCAGGCGCACCGGAAAGCGTGCGAGGGCGACCTTCACGATGTCGTGCCAGGCGGCACCATCACGGCTCGTGACGACACCGACCGTGCGCGGATGCGAAGGCAAGGGGCGCTTCTTTGTCGGGTCGAAAAGGCCTTCTTGCGCAAGCGTTTGGCGAAGCCTGGCGACCTCGATTGCGCGCTCCCCTTCGCCCGCAAGAAGGACGATGCGGGCCGCGAGCTGAAAGGCCCCGCGTGCCTCGTAGAGCGTGAGGCCGCCTCGAATGCGCACCTTCACGCCGACGGCCATCTCGAAGCGAACGCGCAGTGCGTCACTCCGATACATGATGCAGCGCAGCTGCGCGCGATCGTCGGCGAGCGTGAAGTAGAGGTGCCCCTGGCCTGCACGCGTGAAGTCGCGAATCTCGCCCTCCACCCAGACATCCGCCGCGTGCCTTTCAAGCAGCGACCGAGCGCGCGTGTTCACATCAAAGACAGAGAGCACCTCGGGCTCATCCATCTTCGCGGAACTCGGCGGCTTGTAGGGTGAGTCGCTCATGCGCGGGATCAGCATGATATAGCCGCGATCCATGGAGCATCTCTTTCGGCCTGGTTTGTTCGAAGGTGAAGTCGCGATCGTCACCGGCGGTGGCACTGGCATCGGGCTTCAAGTCGCGCGTGAGCTCGGCACACTCGGCTGCAAGATCGCGATCTGCGGTCGAAGGCTTGAGCCGCTTGAGGCTGCGAAGGCCTCCCTTGAGGCCGAGGGCATCGAGGTGCATGCGCAGACCTGCGACATCCGAAAGACGGAGGAGATCGAGGCCTTCGTGAGCGCGACGCTCGCGCGCTTTGGCAAGATCACAATCCTCGTCAACAACGCGGGCGGACAGTTCCCGGCGCCCGCAGAGCACATCCCGCTCAAGGGCTTTGAAGCCGTCGTGCGCAACAACCTGCTCGGCACGTGGGCGATGACGCATGCGGTGGCGAACAAGGCGATGATCCCGCAGAAGCGCGGCCGCATTGTGAGCATCACGGCGCAGGTGGAGCGTGGCTTTCCCGGCATGATTCACACGGGTGCGGCGCGCTCGGGCGTGCAGAGCCTGACGCAGACACTCGCGGTCGAGTGGGCCTGTCATGGCATCCGCGCGAACTGCGTGGCGCCGGGTGTGATTCGCACCTCGGGCACGAAGCAGTATCCGGAGGAGATGATCGAATCGATGCGCAAGGCGATCCCGCTCAAGCGCCTCGGTGGTGAGGAAGAGGTGAGCCACCTCATCGTCTATCTCTGCTCGAAAGTCGCCGACTACGTCACGGGCCAGACCTTCATCATCGATGGTGGACAAGGCCTCTGGTCGAGCCCCTGGGAGATCCCCGCGGATGTCCCGCAATCGCCCCCCTATCCCGTGGATTGATCATGTCCGACGAAGAAAAAGCGACGGAACCCAAGGCGACGGAACCGAGCTCCAAGCCGCGCTCTGCGGTGCGTGATGAGCCGCCGCTGCCACAAGGCGACGAGGAGCAAGTGCTTGCCGTGCAGCGCGCGCGTGAGCTCTTTCGGATCGGTGACTACGCAGGCGTGAGGCAGACCGTGGCGCCACTCTTCGCCTCGAAGAATCCAGCGATGGTCGATGCTGCACGCGAGCTCGAGAAGCGCATCGCGGTCGACCCCGTGCAGATCGGGTTCCTGATGGCCTGCTTTGTCGCGATTGTGACGATCGCCTTAGTGTACTTTGGACACTAAGTAGATCGTCGACTCGAACCACTAGCGCGCGAAGGCTTTCCATTCTCCGTCGATGCGGCGCTCATGCGGCAAGAACGCGAACTTGTAGCGCATGTGCTCGTTCTCTTGGATGGCGAGGCCGAGGTAGACAAAGCGCACACCTGCGCGGCGCGCGAGCTCAAGCTGCACAAGCACGGAGAAGGTGCCGAGCGAGAGGCTGCGATGGGCCTCGGGGAGCTCAGGCTCGTAGTAGGTGTAGACGGCGGACCAGGCGTCTTTTCCGCGGTCGGTGATCGCGACACCGACGAGTTGGTCGCCCTCTTCGGTCGCCAAAAAATAGCGCAGCTCAAAGGCCTCCACGGGGCGCTCGACGAGGAAGGACGCGTAGTCCTCCGCCGTGAATGCGCGCTCGTGTTGGCGCAGGCCACGCACACTCTGATGGCGATCGAAAAGTGAGACACGCGCCTCATCGATCAGCGGCGGGCCAATCTCAATTCGCACAACCTCGCGGGCCTTGCGAAACGCGCGACGCTGTGAGGACGAGGGCTCGAACGCGCTCGTGTCGAGGCGCAGCGGCTCGCATGCACGGCAGCTCGGACAAGCCTGTGTGTAGAAGAGCATCCCAGCGCGCCTATCGCCGGCCTCGAGACGCTGGTCGAGCTCTTCAGGATGGAGCGCACGGGTCGGCAAGCGCATCGGCCTGCGGGCGATGTTTCCCTCGATGTAGGGGCACGCTTCCTCCGTGTCGGAGACGACGATCTCGGGCGGCAACACGGGTAGGGCGCGACGCTCATCCATCAGAGGCGAGCCTAGCGGGTTTTGTCTCCCGGGCGCGCAGGTACCGAACGCGGCGAATGATTCGTTGCGCCCTCCGCAAGCTGCTACCCCTCGGCCATGCAACGTGTCCCCGCGCTTGAGAATCAATGGCTGACCACGATCGACAAAGTCGCGAAGAAGGTGCTTGGCCCTCTCGACCGCACGGGGCTTCCACTCGTGACGGAGATTCAGCAGCTCTCCGAGCTCTATACGCGTGATCGCACCGCGATCCGCATGAGCTCGAATGTGCGTGCGGCGCGCCTTCGCTTCTTTGTTCCGCGCGACCTGCCGAAGATCGAAGGGCCCATCACAGCGCTCTTTGCACGCGGCCTTCTGCCAACGCGCGAGGTGCTTCGTGTCGTCGATCTCGGTGCTGGCTACGGCGCAACGACGCTCGGTCTTGCACGCGCCGCCAAGCGCCTGGGCTTTGCAAAGTCACTTCACGTGCGCGCCTACGATGACGACCTCACGGCGCTTGATGCCTTCGAAGCGCTCGCCAAAGAAGCGGCTCAAGACGGCCTCATCGTGCCGATCACACTCGAGGCGATGCAGGGCAATGTCGGTGTCGCAGAGCCCACGGTGCTCGTGCGGGATGCAGACATCGCGCTCGCCGGGTTTGTGATGAATGAACTCTTCGCGCCAAGGCCTGATGCAACGCCCGAACAGGCCGCTGAGACGCGTCTCGAATTGCTGGAGCGCTGGATCCATCGCATCGCGATCGGCCTTCCAGAGACGGGCTTTTTCACCCTCCTTGAGCCTGCGCTGAAGCAGCCCACGCGCATGCTTCAGACGGTGCGCGACAAGCTTCTCTCACGTCACGAGGTGCTTCATCCGTGCGTGCACGAGGCGCCGTGTCCGCTGCTGCTTCGTGAGCGTGATTGGTGCCACGCCGACCTTCCGCTCTCGTTGCCCAAGGGGCTCATCCCTGTCGCGAAAGAGGCTGGGCTTCGGCATGAGGGTCTCTCGTACGCGACGCTGACGGTGCAAGGCGGAGGCAGGCCCGAGGCGCGCAGTGCAAGGCCGCTTGAGGCCACGATCGTGGGCGGACCTATCGCGACCAAGGGCAAGGTGGAGTTTCACCTCTGCCACGAAGCTGGGATGACCCGTCTCGATTGGCTGGAGCGCAACGGTGAGCCACCCGCAGCCATGCATCGCGGGAGCTTTGTGAGCCTCGATCGCGTTGTTCGTGGTGAGCGCGTGCGCGAGGGGCGTGACGTGGTCGTGAGGCCGATCTGAGGCGAGCGGACGTCCCACAACTTGAGGGTTTGGTGTGACCCCCCTCCCACGGGATCTGGACGACTCACCGCGTCAACCCCAGACTCTCCCTGCCCGCCCGAACCGAAGGACTCCGATGCTCCGCTACAGCGCCGACCTCCGCACGATTGCCTTCGTGTTCACGTACTACGCCCTCATCGCCGTCACGATGACGGTGGCCTTGCCCACCTGGTCGTACTTCCCGCTCATGGCGGTGATCTGCTTTCTCTCGTTTTTCTGCGCGGTGATTACGCATAACACGGTGCACGTGCCGATCTTTCGGTCGCGCGTGATGAACCAGATCTTCCAGGTGCTGCTCACGCCGACCTATGGGCACCCCGTCTCGATGTTCGTGCCCGGGCACAACCTCTCGCATCACAAATACATGCAGACCCCGAAGGACCGCATGCGCACCGACAAGATGCGCTTCCGTTGGAACCTTCTGAATCAGCTCTTCTTCAACTTCGCTGTCGGCCCCGCCATCTTCAAAGACAACGCGGCCTACGTGCGGCTCATGAAGGAGAAGCGTCCGCGCTGGTACAACCAGTTCTTGGTGGAGCTCGCCTACTACGGGTTCTTCTTGGTGGGCACGATCGCTGGGATGATCGCCTCCTGGGGCGTCATCGGCGGCATGATCCGCTGGGTCGTCTTTGTGTTTATCCCGCACCAATACGCAGTGTGGGGCATCTCAGGGATCAACTTCGTGCAGCACGATGGATGTGACCCAGAGCACCGCTACAACCACAGCCGCAACTTCACGGGCAAGCTTGTGAACTGGTTCACGTTCAACAACGGCTTTCATGGCGTCCATCATCTGAGGCCCACGCTGCACTGGTCGCTTGCACCCGCGGCACACGAAAAAGAGATGGTTCCGAATATGGATCCGCGCCTCAACCACACGGCGCTGCTGCCCTTCCTGTTCTCGCAGTACATCTTCCCTGGCAAGCGCATGCGCTACGACGGGACGCCTGTTGAGCTTGGCCCCGAGCGCCCCGACGAGGATTGGGTGGCTGTCCTTGGAAAGCAGACGTCGTCTGACGCGCAGGCCGAGGAAGCCGAGTACGGCGCGATCGCCTAGAGACAACGTCCATGGCCCGACGCGAACCAGGTCCCCTCACCATCTCGCGCAAAGTCTCCGATGCGTGGCTGATGTTGCGCGCGCAAGAGCAAGTCTTGTGTGCACGTCGGCGCGAGACGATGCCAACGATTGAGCTCCATCCGACGCTCTCCTTTGAGGCCGTCACCGACCTCGAAGAGTTCCTCTCCATCTCGATCCCCGACGAGATTCTTGCGCTCTTTGCGGTGGGATTCTTCGAGCTCAGCGCGCTCACGCGCTTGGATGAAGAGTCGATGAAGAATGGCTGGATGGGCTCGCAGCGCGGCGGCAAGCGCTTGCTCTACATCGGCCAGTTGCCAGCGCACGACGAGCTCATCGCGATCCCCCGCACACGCCTGCGCAGTGACGCGCCGCGGATCTATGTCTTCCCTGAGAGCAGCAAGCTGCTGCACGAGAGCCCGCAGGGGGGCGAGGTGATTCATGCGCTCCCCGACTGGCTGACACACCTCCGCGAGCGTGCGCTGGGCGAGCTTGAGCTGACCGAGGAGGAGCATGAGCGCATCGACAGCGCGCCCTTCCTGGGCCTGCTGACACCGACCCTCGTGGAGCTTCCGCGTGCCTCGGCGAGCGCAGCGAAGGCGATGCAGCGACGCGTGCAGCACACGAAGTTTGGCGCGGGTCTGGTGACGCAGGAGCACGCCGACGGGACGCTGACGATCGCGTTCGATGAGGCAGGCGAGAAGGTGCTGCTCGCGCGTTTTGTGAAGGATCTGTAGGCCCTTCTCGACGGGTTTCTCCGTCTGCCCCGCGCGCGTCGTACCATCGCGTTGCTGTGCCTCCCTCCACGCCAACCGTCGCCGCGCTTTTTGCCGATGAGTGCGCAAGCACGAACCTTCGTCGTGCCCGCGTGATGATCGCGCTGATGTGGCTTGTACACATGGGCGTGGTCCTCTTTGGTCAGGCCCCCTCCGGTGCGTTTGAAGCGAGTGAGATGGTCTGGTGGGAGGCGCTCTGGGCCTCTCATGCCTCGATGGCGGCCGTGTCGTCTTTGCTCTTGGTTGCGACGTGGCTCCCGGAGGCGATGCGCCCGCGTTCAGTCGACGCGTGGATTGGTGAGGTGACGTATTCGGCCTACCTCGCGATGGGCGTGGCCTCGGCGTTGAATGATCAGCGGCAGTTCTCGAGCAACATCAACGCCTACCTTGTCGCGGCTCTCGTGCCTGGCCTCGTCTTTCGATTGCGCACTGCGCCCGTGGTGGTGATGCACCTGCTCGCGATCACCGCGCTCTTGGGCGGCCTTCCCTTTGTGCAGCCCTCGGATGCGGCACGCCTCTCGGTCAGCGTGATCGCACCTGTGATCTCGCTGCTCGGCATGGGCCTTACGCATTTGCTCACCTCGTTTGCACGGACGGAACACGGCAGTCGCATCGCGCTCGAATCGCAGCGCGCGGAGATCGAATCGAAGAACGCAGCGCTGGCGAGCAAGCAGGCCGAGCTCGAGGCGCTCAACAGCAGCTTGGAGAAGCGTGTTGCCGATCAAGTCGAAGAGATCGTCGTGCGCGCGCGTGAAGTCGACGTGCTCAACGCGCAGTTGATGGAGCGTGTGCAAGAGCGCTCACGTGAGCTCTCCAGTGCCCTCGCGCGTCTCGCACGCAACTCAGGCGGAGGCGGCGCATTGAAGGCGGGCTCGGTGCTCGGCGACCGCGTGCGGATCGAATCCGTGATCGGCCAGGGCGGCATGGGCATCGTCTATCTCGGGCACGATGTGCGCACCGAGAGCCAGGTCGCGGTGAAGGTCATCCAGGCCGCATCGGTGAGTGAGCTCGATAGCCTGCATCGCTTCCTTCAAGAGGCGCGAAGTGCCGCGAGCGTGCAGCACCCGGCGATTGTGCGAACGCTGCATGTCGATGTCTCGGAGGATGGCGAGCTCTTTCAGATTCAAGAGCTGGTGGTGGGCATCCCACTCGATGCCTGGCTTGCGGGGCAGCAGATTGTCTCGATAGAGCTCGCATGTCGCATCGGGGGCGTGCTCTCGGAGGCACTGGCGGCAGCGCATGCGCAGGGCATCGTGCATCGCGATGTGAAGCCCGCGAACATCATCCTCACCAAGACGGGCGTGGGCCTGAAGCTCCTCGATTTCGGTATTAGCAAAATGGCCGAGACGCGGCGCGAACACGGCACGCTCACACGCGAAGGGCTTGTCGTCGGGACGCCTGCGTTCATGTCGCCTGAGCAGATCACAGACCCTGTGAATGTGGGCGATCGCACCGATGTCTACGCAGCGGGTTTGGTCCTCTATCACGCGCTTGCAGGCCGCTCGCCTTTCGCCGCGACGAGTGCCTCGCTCTTGCTTGTGGCCCAGGTGACGGTCGACCCGGAGCCGCTTGAGAGGCTGCGTCCAGAGCTGCCTACTGCGCTCTATGCGCTCATCCATCAGACGCTCGACAAGGACCCAGAGAAGCGCCCCTCCGCGAGCGAGTTTGCGAGGGCCCTGCATGCGCTTGCGGATGGTTTGGGCGCGGCCTCGCTCGACGCCTTGGTGAGCACACTGGAGGCGCCCACACCGCGCGCTGCGACGCCGAAGATCTATGCGAGTGCAGTCGCGACACGCCAAGCGCCCGTGAAGGACGTGGACTTTCGCAAGGCTGGCGAGGGCTAGACCGCTCATCTTTTGGTTTGATCCTGGCTTACGTCCTCAGTCGTTCCTTGCCGGGTTCTCGGCTGCTCGCAACTTCGTTGCTGTGCTGCTCTGCGATCACCGGTGGCGCTGCCACGCCTCAGTCACTCCTTCCGGGCGCCGTGGCGCGGACACCACGCGCAGCAACGAAGTTGCGAGCATGGGGAGCACCCGCGGGCTGAAACCAAAATCTGAGCGGTCTCAGATCAACTTGAGCGCGGTCTAACGCGCGATCTCGCCCATTCGACCACGCTGATAATCACGCACGGCCTGCTGAATCTCGGCGGCTGTGTTCATCACAAAGGGCCCATAGCGCGCGACTGGCTCGTTGAGCGGCACACCACCGAGGATCAGAAAGCGCGTGTCTTCATCAGCGCGGAGGCGCAGTGCATCGCCTTCTCCGAAGATCGCGAGCTGGCCATCCGAGACCTCGCGCGCCTCTGCACCGAGGCGTGCCTTGCCTTGAAAGACGTAGATCATCACGCGGTGATCGGCGGCCAGGGGGAGGGTCACATCGGCGCCCGCTCGGAGCGTCCAGTCCTGATAGACGACTGGCGTGTGCGTCTCGATCACAGCTTTGGCGCCGAGCGCCTCGCCCGCGATGACACGCACCTTTGCGAGCCCGTCTTCGCTCGTCGCCTGGGGGATCTTCGATGCGGGCACGCCCTGGTAACGCGGCTTGGTCATCTTCAGATGCGAGGGCAAGTTCACCCAGATCTGGAAGCCGTGAACACGACCACCCTCGGTCTGAATGCGCCGCGACGGCATCTCTGAGTGCACGATGCCTGCACCTGCCGTCATCCACTGCACATCGCCCGCTTGGAGCGCGCCGCTGTGCCCCGCAGAGTCTTCATGCTCGGTCTCGCCTTCGAGGATGTAGCTGATCGTCTCGAAGCCCCGATGCGGATGATCGGGGGCACCGATCGCCTTGCCTGGTGCGTAGTCGATGGGTCCCATCTCATCGAGGAGAAGGAAGGGGTCGACGACCTCCAAGCCTGGCCGTGGAAAGGGCCTGCGCACGATGAACCCAGCGCCCTCCTGCTGACGATGCGAGGTGATGATCGAGGTGATGTCGCGGATGCGTTCAGACATAAAAAGCTCCTTCGACGGGCACGATAAGGGGCCAACGCAAATGGGACAGTCTTCCGAAATTGGAAGGACTGTCCCACCTGCGGGTCACTGGATGTGCGGCTCAGAAGGCGAGGATCGTCGCCGATGCGTTCGACATGCCGCAGATGGTCGTCGATGCGCCGTAGTAGAAGTACACGTCACCGTCGTTGCTGAAGCTTGTGAGGGAGGGCGTCGTCGAGGCTGGGAACGTCCTCGTCGAGATCGTGGCGCCTGTGGCCGCGTTGAGGACGGCGATGCGCATGCCCGAACCTCCCGAGGGCGTCGGGACACCGCAGAACGTGGTGCTGCCGCTGCTCGCGACGATGACCTGCCCAGCCGAAGCGCCGATGAAGCCTCCGCAGTCTGCACGCGACCAGATCAGCCCTGCGTCGTTGAACGCCGCGAGGCGGCCAGTGCCATCGCTGACGATGCGCACGTTCGTTCCGGGTTCGACCGCAACGTGCTGAGGCGGGAACGTCGGTAGGTGCACGCGATCAAACGTCAGTGTCGGCGTGAGGACGACCACTTCGAAGCTGCCGGCAGCAACCGTGTGGCTGCCAAACGTCATGGGTGTCGTCGGCGCATTCACAGCGATGGCCCAACGTCCGTCGTAGAGCGGGATGGGCGTGTAGAAGGTCGATGTGGTCGCTGAGTAGACGATGCGGCCGGTGTAAGCGCCCGCCGCGGAGTGTCCGATCAGCATCGAGGTTGGCCCGGTTCCCGAGAGCGCCATGCCGCCTGCCGTGGTGCTCCATGCGCCTGCCGCCGGTGCGAATGCAGGCATCAGTGAGGCCGTGCCCGCGTGGTTGATGCCGAGACTGTAGCGGGCTTGGCCGAAGTTCGTGTTGGGGCCGTAGGAGAAGGTCGTGCTCGGGGTTCCGTCGAGCATGTCGTAGACACGGAAGGTCTGCGAAGAGCCTCCTGTGTCTTGGTACATCACGTAGCGCGATGAGCCACGACCGCCGAAGCTGCCTGCGGAGGGACGCGTCCAGGCGATGGCACCCGTCGTCTCGTTGAAGGCGTCGATGCGCGGACCCGCGCCACCGACAAACCCAGCCACCAGTGCGGTCTGCGCCGACGCGTTGAGCGTGATGTTGGAGGTGATGTCTGTCGCATTGCGCCAGCGATGTGTGCAATCGCGCGTGATGGCGCAGACACCGATCGCATCGCATTGGCCCACCGAGCAAGTCGTGCCGACAGGCTGATACGCATTGCCGGGGCATGCCGCGAGCGTGCCGCTGCAGACCTCTGCGGGGTCGCAGAAGCCTGTCGAAGCGCGACAGGTTGTTGCTGGCCCGAGCAACGCATCTGCAGGGCAGGCTGCTGCGGACCCCGTGCACGACTCGGCCGCATCGCATGCGCCAACGGAAGCCCTGCACGAGAGCGTGGCGGGTTGGAATGCGTTTGCGGGACATGCGGCTGCGGTGCCTGAGCACGTCTCAGCGACATCGCAGAAGCCCGCGCTCGCACGGCACACGACGCTCGCTGCAGCGAACCTATCGGCGGGGCATGCGGCCGTCGTGCCCGAGCACGTCTCGGCAACATCGCATCCGCCCGCGACAGCGGCGCGGCAGGTCGTGGCGGCTGGAAGGAAGGTGTCCAGAGGGCATGTCACGCCTCTTCCGTCACACATCTCCGCGCGGTCACATCCACCCGCGGCCGCAGCGCGACAGACCACCGTGGCAGGCGCTCGCGCATCTGCGCAGACGGTGCTGGTGCCGCTGCATGTGTCATCCACATCGCAGGGCCCTGCGGCGGGACGGCAGACAGCGCCCGCGTTGCCGGGGCCCACGGGCAAGCAGCGCGGTGCGCCGGTCGAGCAATCGGTTCGGCCGACCTCGCAGGGGTTGCCAGTGCTGCATGCCGCGCCGGGTGTGCAGCTGTCGAGGCACATGCCCATGCCGTTGCAGAAGCCAGCGGTGCAGGCACTGCCAATGCTGACAAAGGCATCGATGGGGCATGTGTTCGAGGTGCCTGAGCAGACCTCCTGCACATCGCAGCTCGAAGCCGCCGCGCGGCAGACGGAGCCTGAGGTGCGGAGCGCGTCGCTCGGGCAGACCGCAGAGGCTCCATCACATATCTCAATACTATCGCAATCACCCGCAGCGGCGCGACACGTGGTGCCTGCAGAGGCGCGTGCGTCGGCGGGGCAGGTGGGGGTCATGCCATCGCAGCGCTCGTCCGTGTCACATGCGCCCGTGGATGCGCGGCAGACGTCGGTGCTCGGGCGAAGGGCATCGCTGGGGCAGGCGGCGGTCGTTCCATCGCAAACCTCGGCCACATCGCAATCGCCTTCTGCAGCGCGGCATTCTGTGCCTGCCGAGACGCGTGCATCGCTGGGACACGCCACGCTTGCACCGTCGCAGACCTCGGCCGAGTCGCAGACACCGGCGGCCGCGCGACACTCCGTACCACTCGGTCGTGGGCCCGCGCCGACGCAGACCTGACGACCCGTGGAGCAATCCACGGTGCCGACCTCGCAGGCGTTTCCGGTATCGCACGCTGCGCCAGGAACGCATGCAGCGCAGTCACCTGCCTCGTCGCAGACGCCATCGCCGCACGGCTCTCCGGGAGGACGCGTCAGGAAGGGCTCGCAGGTCATCGTGCCATCCATCGCGCAGCTCCAGCGACCGACGCCGCATTCGCCGATCGTGCACGGCATGCCGCAGGTATCGGCACCGTCGTAGGGCACGCAGCCGCGCGCTGCATCGCAGTAGCTCGTCTCGGGGCATGCACCTGCGTTGGGGAAGGTGAAGCACACGCCATCCACGCACTCGGCGGTCGAACACGTCGAGGCACGCGGGCAATCCGCTGCGGAGGCGCAGCCCGTACGCGTCGGACATGTGAGCGGCGAGCTCGCGCAGGTCGGGTCCTCGCAGCGGCCGCCGACGCACTCCGAGTCGCCCGAATCGCCCGAGCCGGGGCACTCCACCGAGATGCAGGCGCGATCCAAGCGAATGACGATGCGCATGTCTTGAAGCACGTCGACGTCGAGATTTCGGCTCAGCACAGGACGCACTCCGTCACGCGCAACGAGCCTCGCATCGAGGTGATAAGACCCGGGTGTTATTGGCAGAAAGCGCGTGACGGTTCGCGCCTCTCGATAGACATCGCCCGTGGCCACCTGCACGCGCGCAGAGCGCACCAAGCGTGGCGTCTGCGTGCCATTCGCGAGCAGATCCAGCTCCACAAAATGAAACTCCACACCCGGCACTGCATCGGTGATGAGAGCCACCTCAACGCGCGCCTCGGGGGCGTCGCAGGAGATGAAGAGCAAGGTCAGCGCGAGAACGAGGAGCGAGCGGGACATCGTTGCTGAGGGCAGCCAGGCGGTGTGCATCTCCCTACGATGCCGGAACGGCCCTAGGAACACACGCGAACAATCAAGACGCGTCGGCGGCCCCCACCGTGCTGCGAACCCAGGCGGCGCGAAGCATCACCGTCGCCTGCGACGCAGGCCTGACTCCATAACTTCCCAACGACCGCGCAGGTCGACGACCCCTGCGAGGTCGCCGGGCACAACGAAGGGCATGACATCCGGTGCACTTGGGAGCTCCGTCTCTGTCGGCGACGGCTCAATGTGATCGTAGGCAACCTCGCCACGCCATGTCTGCGGCGCAGACATGACCACGATGCCCGGGCCGTCGAGATGGGCCTCGTGGTGCGTCCGAAGGAGCGCGTACGTTCCGCCTGAGGCCAGAGGTTCCGTCGTCCTTCTGCCAATCAACACAGACCAGAGGCGCGCGGGGGCGTCGCCTGTGAGGTCGTAGCGTTCGAGGAAGAAGCCGTGGTCCCGCGCGTCACCGAGTGCACGCACAACGGCAATCGAGGTTCGGTCCCAGCGAAACGCATCGAGGAAGCGATGCTCCTCAGCGTCGGGTGAAGCGATCGCCGTGCAGAGCCAGCGCACCGTCCGCATGCAGACCCGCGACACACCACCTCCGAATGCTTGCAGCACGCGCGCGTCGTTCGAGCCAACGGTTCGGGCGTAGTGAATCGTCAGAAGCGGGCCGAGATCGTGCGTGCTCGGGGAGGCCGCAATGCGGACGGAAGGCCGCGGGATGTATCGCGGGCTCAGCCAAGGGTCTGCGTTCACAAGAGCGTTTCGGGCGATGGCATCGTGAACAAAAACCAGAGAGCTGCGAACCGCGATCGAGACAGGGCCTGTCTCTTCCAGCTCTAGGAAATACCGCTGTCGTGCTCCGGTCTCATGCATGTGTTGTTCGTGCAGCGACGTCCCGCGTAGGACGTCATGCGTCTCGCTCCAACACATGGGTGCGCGTGACAAGAGCGGCTGATCTCCGACAAAGCAGCCCTGAAATGCGTCGCCGGACCGGAGCCAGACAAGCCCATCGATGACGAATGAGATCTCAGGATGTTGGGGGAGCCACGCGCCCAATCTGCGGAGCGAGATGACCTCGATCACGCTCTCGTAGAGCCGCGGCGAATCCCAACTCCCCAATGCCTCACCATGCACGCCCTGACGTGCAACCCGTTCTGGTTGAAGCGCTATCGTCATGGTCTCGCCCGTCGCCACGTCACGAATCAGCGCATCGCTTCGCTCGGCATTCCAATGAAACGCGTCGACAGCGAGCCTCACGTGCATCTGTCTGGCGGCGAGCTGAACCGTGCGCTCCAAGTCGGCCTCAAGCGACCCGATCTCCACGTCCAGATCGACTGTGGCCGCGCGCGGAGGACGTGATGCCGGCATCAACATCGGCTCGCTGCGCATCTCATGCGCGAAAGGCGCATGGGCACCGCACGCTGTGAGTGCGAGCGCCAATGTCGGCACGAGGCGGGGCATTCCGCGATGAGAACACTGCGCGCCACAACCTCGCCACATCATCTCCGCGCCTTCTCCATCGAGCCTCCGCGGCGCCACCACATCACGCGGGCATCGTGAGGCTTGGAGGTACTCACTCATGGAAGTCGCCCTGTCCGCCGACGCATTTGCGTCCACACCCGAGACGTCATCACCGCCGCCTCAAGTCATCGCTCCCGCGCTCGAGGATGCGCGCTGGGCCCCTGCTCCTCCATCGCAGACCTCATCGCCGGCGGAGGCCGAGGTCTCACCGCTTGTTGCGGCACTTCACGAGACGACAGGCGCGCGTGGCGCGATGATGCGCACCTCTGCAGGTCTTGCTGCAAGTCTGCCCTTTGCGATGGGGGCCGCAGCGCGCGGCGGTGCGCATTGGGGTGACCTGATTCAGGCGGTGCTCTCGGTGCCAGTGAGCCTTGCGCTCGTTGCGCTCGTGGGTGTCTCTGCGAGCACGATCGGTGTCTCGTTCTTTGCGGGAGGGCCAACAAACAGCGCGCTTGTGTCGCCCTCGGAGGCGGTCGATATGGCCTCGCGCGGCGTCCTTCGTACGGGCCTTGTGTTGCTTGGCCTCGCGCCCGTCACGCTTCTCTCGGTGCTCAGCGCCTCTCGCCTTGAAGGGCTCCTCTTCGCGTCGTTCGCCTGGGCTGCGGCGGGTGTCGTCGGCACTGCGGTGATCTCACGCAAGCTCAGTCATGTGGGCCGCGCAGAGGACGGCAGCTTCTCCGTCGGTGCGGTCGCAGTTGCCTCGGCCTTCACGCTCTTCGCTTGGATCTTTGGCGCACGACTTTGGTTTCCGATCGTGCAGGTGTTGGCGCAGACGGGAGGTGTCGAATGAGTACCTTTGCGATCCTGCTTCGGGATCCGGAAAAGGCTGTCCACGCATGCCTTTCCGGTGAGGGACGTCGCGAACTTGCGCGCACCTCCATGCTCTCCTTCCTCGTCGGCGCGCTGCTCTTTGGTGGTGTTGTTGG
>JBILQT010000355.1:0-6720 GCA_044373065.1 Sandaracinaceae bacterium | reverse complement strand
GGCGGTTAGTCCGTCCAGAAGGGCTCAAGTCGCGCAAGCAAAGCGCCGCGGGTACGTCCAGATGAGACAACCTGGCGCGCCCAAAGGCCCTCGGGACACCCCGGGGGCTCTTTGTTTGGGCAAGCAGAGCGCCTTGGACACGTCCAGGTGAGACAACCTGGCGCGCCCAAAGCACTTTCGGACGGACCGGAAGTGCTTTGCTTGGGCGAGTAGAGCGCTTCGGGCACGTCCAGATGAGACAACCTGGCGCGCGTAGCGCGGATCTGGACGCGGACTCGGACGCAGTCACGGACAGCCAGCGACTTCGCGAAGCGAAGAGCCCACCAGAGCATGGGGTGCCCGTCGGCAGGGAAGCGCAGCTTCCCGAGAGACCCGCGTAGGCGAGGAGCGAAGCGACGAGCCTAGCGAAGGGGGTGTCGGGGGAAGCGGAGCGGCCCCTGACCCGCAGCGCGCCAGCGCTGCAGCAATACAGAGCGGCCCCTGACCCGTGGCGCGATAGCGCCGCAGTGATACAGCGCCAGCGTGCCTCTCCCCACCCTCTTCATCGTCTTGGCCTCCTTCGCCGCCCTCGCCGCCATGGTCGCCCTCTGGAGCAGCCTGCGTGCCGCGCTTGGCGGCGCTGCCAACGGTGAAGTCCTCGCCTCAAGCGATGAGCCCGAGGGCCATGCGGCCCTGCGCGACGAGAAGAAGTCGCTGCTGCGCGCGATGAAAGACCTCGAGTACGAGCACACCGTCGGCAAGATCAGCGACGACGACTTCCAGCGTCTCGATGCGGCCTACCGCGTGCGCGCCAAGGAAGTGTTGAGCCTGCTCGATCGCGACTTCGCGCCCTACCGAAGTAAGGCGGAGGCGTTGATTGCCGAGGCTGCAAGTGGCGTGAAGGTCGACGCGAAGGCCGAGGCGAAAGCCGAAGCCAAAGCGGAAGCGAAGACGGATGACGAGGCGCTGCGTCGTCGTGCGAAGGAGCTGCGTGAGGAGGCCGAGCGGTTGGAGAAGCAGCTTGCCCAGGCGGAGCCAGCGACTGAGACAGCGACTGAGCCAGCGACTGAGACAGCGACTGAGACAGCGACTGAGACGGCGACTGAGACGGCGACTGAGACAGCGTCCGAGTCCGAGGTGAAGTCATGAGGCGCGCTTCTCTTCTCTTGCTTACGCTGCTGCTCGCGTCGCCCGTGCAGGCGCAGGTTCCACCGCCCGACGTGACCCAGACCGCGCCCGATCAGGCCCTCGAGGAAGCACCGGCGCCCGAGGGCGATGCGCCTCCTGCGGCACCCGAAGCAGGCGAGCCGACGGCTGAAGATCCGCATGCTGGGCACGGTCACGGACACGGCGAGGGCGGGATGGACGCGATGATCTCGCGTGCGTTTGGCGACCCCGTCGTCGCCGTCGCAGGGCCCACACCGACTGTCCCAGTGGGCTCGATTCGCATCACGGTCACGCTCCCCAATGGCCAGCCCGTCCCGCATCAGGACGTCGCGCTCGGCATCATGCGTCAGGGCGGCGACCGTGAGCGCACGCCGGGTGAGACCGACGGAAGTGGCGTCTACACCTACACGAATCTCCCCACCGGCCAGGGCCAGGCCTACCGCGTGAACGTGCCCTACCAGGGCGCCACCTACAGCTGCACGCCCTTCCAACTCCCGACCGACACGGGCTTTGACGTGCGCATCGAGGCGCGCCCCGTGACGCGTGAGGATCGCAGCCTTCTGCTCGTGCTCGGGCAGACGATGGTCGAGCTTCGCGACAACCGCTTTCACGTCATCCAGCAGGCGCGCCTCTCGAACCTCGGCGAGGCCACCTACCTCTTCCCCGAAGACGGAACGCGCATCGCACTGCCCGAGGGCTACACGGCTTTTCAGACGCAGGCGGTGATGACCGATCAGCGCGTCGAAGAGGTTGCAGGTGTTGGTTTGCGCATCCGCGGCTCGCTCCCCACCGGACAGGTCACGCTCGTCTGGGCGTTCGATCTCCCCGTCACGGGCAGCGAGATGATGATCCCGATCGCGAACCCCTTTCACACCTTCCAATACCGCGTCCTCAGCACGGCCCAGCGTGAGATGCACATGGAAGTCGAAGGCATGCCGCCCTCGATCCGCTTTGAGGATCAAGGCCAGCCGCTCTACGGCACCGAGATGCAGCGCACGCCGGACGACGCGCCCTTCACCGAGGTCCGCATCCGCATGCACTCCATCCCAGGGCCTGGCCCCGCTCGCTGGGTCGGCGCAGGCATCGCCGGGCTCTTTGCGTTCGGCGCGATCTTGCTGCTCCTGCGACGCGGCTGGAATGACGGCGGCAAGCGCGCGCTCGGGGAACGCAAGGCGCAGATCCTCGCGGATGTGAAGGCGCTCGAAGAGGAATTCGCCAAGGGCGAGATTGGCGAAGGGTATCGTCAGTCACAAAAGGACCAGTTGGTCCGCGAGCTTTCGCGCATTCTTTATCAAGAAGAGCGCTTGGGCCTAGCAACAGAAGCCCCACCCGCGCCGACAACAGCAGCGGCGAAAGCCAAAACGGCAACGACGAAAACCGCGTAAGCGGAAGCAGACAGAAGGAAACGAGGACGACGATGGCAGGCCTGAACAAAGCGATCTTGATTGGGAACATCGGGCAAGACCCGGAGCTCAAGTTCACGCAGGGCGGACAAGCCGTCCTCCGCATTCGATTGGCGACGACTGAGAAGTTCAAGAACCAAGCGGGCGAGATGCAAGAGCGCACCGAGTGGCACTCGATCACGGTGTGGGGAAAGCGCGGCGAGGCGCTCCACAAGATCCTCGCCAAGGGCAAGCAGCTCTACGTCGAAGGCCGCATTCAGACGCGCGCGTACGACGACAAGAACGGCGGCGCCAAGCGCTACGCCACCGACATCAACGCGCAGGAGATCATCCTCCTCGGCTCACGCGGCGGCGGTGGCGATGACGGCGGCGACTTCGGCGGCGGTGGCGGTGGCGGCTACGGCGGCGGAGGCGGCGGCGGAGGCAACTACGGCGGCGGTGGCGGCGGTGGACGTCCCTCCGGCGGCGGTGGCGGCTACGGCGGCGGTGGCGGCGGTCGTCCTTCGGGCGGCGGCGGCGGGCGCCCAGCACCTGCACCGAGCGGCGGCGGCGATGACTTCCCGACGGATGATTTCGTCGACGACGACATTCCGTTCTGAGCCGCGCTCAAGCGGCACACGAAGACGGGCTGGCCTTACGAGGTCGGTCCGTTTTGCTTTGCGTTTTGCCCCGAGTCTCCCGTTGCGTTTCGGGACGCAGCGATCGTAGAAGCGTCCGATGGAATCAAGAGCATGGATGCTCATCGCGGGGGCCTTGGCGATCCTCATGCTCGCAGGCGGCGCATGTGTCTGCGGCGGCATGGGCCTGTTGATGGCGGGTGCCCCAACCGACGATCTGACGAACGAGACGGCGATGGGTGAGGGGATGACGCTCGGGGCGCAGGCGACGTCGGAGCAGTGCATCGTTCAAGCGCATGAGCGCACAGTGGCTTGCGGCACGATGGCGTTTACTTGCATCGATGCCGCGGAGGCATTTCTCCGCGCCTGCCTCCGCGCAGTCCCGAGCCCAGACCCAGGGCTCTGCGACAACGTCCCAGCCCCCACGACCTTCGGCGACTGGGGCTTTGGCAACCGCATCTGCGCGCAGCGCGGTTGGAATGCTGAGGACGGAGACTGCGACCCGATCGCCGACGGGATCAGCATCTACTGCCACAGCCAGCCCTAAGGCAGCTCAGCGCTTGCGCGCACGCGGCGTCGCCTCTGCCTTGCGAAGCGCCTCCAGCCCATCGAGCAAGAGGTCGAGCCCGAGCGCGAAGGGATGCACTCCGTCGTGCCTTCCGGAGATCACCTCCTCTGAGAGCCCGTTCAAATAGGGGTGCGACTCGGGCGGGATGAGATGGACGAACTGCTTGGCCGCAGACGCATAGTCGGCCGGGTTGAGCGGGAAGTTCAGCGTGTGGAAGGTGAAGCCGTAGATGTACGAATCGAGCGCATTCCACGCGTGATCAGCGAGGGGATACGAGAAGCCGCCCTCGCGGAGCGTGCCGAGTGTTCGGTCGGCATAGCGCAGCATGTTGGGCCCCACATTGATGCGTGAAGCAAAGAGCTGCGTGGCCCACGGATGGCGCATCAGGACGGCATGCGCGGAGAGAGAGCGCTTGCGCATCGCGGCCTTCCAATCCTCGCCCACCACAGGCATCTCGATCTCGCTCACCACGAGCTCGACCAAGCCCTCGAGGATCCTCTCCTTGCTCGGCACGTGGTTGTAGAGCGACATCGCCTCCACCTTGAGCACGCCTGCAAGGTTGCGCATCGAGAGCGCATCGAGGCCCTGTGCATCCGCCATCTCAAGCGCTGCCTGCATCACACGCTCCGGCGTGAGCGGCGCACGCGCTTTTTTCTTTGGCGCCGAGCGCGCTTTGGCTTTGGGCTTCTTGGTCTCCATGGCGCTTTCTCTCACGTCGGGCTCCGTACGTACACCGTAAGTTGTTCTTGACTCCGAGCACGGTCACCCACAACTTACGGTGTAGACATACGGTGTAAGTCGCGATGTGCCTTTCTGGCCGTCGACGCCGAGGAGATGACGATGCAAACGATCCAAGAGATGAGCCCGATGGCCGCAACCCAAGTGACCGAGGCGCGCGCGATGCAGGCCATCACGCACCGCAGCTATGGCGAGCCAGAGGTGCTTGTGTGCGAGGAAGTGAAGCGGCCCGTTCCTGGTGAGGGCGAGGTACTCATTCGCGTGCATGCAGCGGGGGCGAGCATCGGTGATCATCACATCGTGACGGGCAAGCCCTACCTCGTGCGGCTCAGCCCCTTTGGTGGCTTTCCAAGGCCACGCAACACGGTGCCGGGTGCGGCCATGTCAGGCCGTGTGGAGGCGGTTGGCGCGAAGGTCACCGCGTTCCGCGTCGGCGATGATGTCTTTGGTCAGGCGCTCCACGGCGCCTTCGCGGAGTACCTGGTGATGCCGGCCGATCTCCTCGCGAAGAAGCCCAAGAACCTCAGCTACGAAGAGGCCGCGGCGGTGCCCTGGGGAACGACAGCGCTTCAAGGTTTGCGCGATGCGGGCGTGCTTCGTGCGGGCGAGCGTGTGCTCATCAACGGCGCCTCAGGTGCGGTTGGCACGTGGGCTGTTCAGATCGCCAAAGCGTTGGGCGCGGAGGTCACAGCCGTTTGCAGCACACGCAACGTTGCGATGGTGCGCGAGCTCGGTGCAGACGTCGTGATCGACTACACGAACGAAGACTTCGTGAAGGGCGGCGCGCGCTTCGATGTCCTGATGGACATGGTTGGCAACCGCTCGCTCAAGGACTGCAAGGCCGTGCTCGTGCCTGGAGGCAGGTACGTCCCGTGTGCGGCGGGCGCAGGCGATTGGGTGGGGCCGATCGTGTGGATCCTCCGTGCCTTCCTCGCGTTCGCGTTCACCAAGCTCTACTTCAAGATGTTCATTCAGAAGCTCGCCGCACGCGATCTCGATGTGATGCGTGAGCTGATCGAGGCCGGGAAGATTCGTCCCGTCGTGGAGCGCACCTATCCGCTGCGCGAGGTGGGCGAGGCGCTGCGTCATGTGGGTGCGGGGCGCGCGCGGGGGCTCACTGTGATCCGCATCGCCGAGTAAGAACGAAAAAAGGCTGCCGAAGCAGCCTCTCCTCATCTCCTCCGCGAGCTCAGCGACCGCGTGATCGTGTGCGCGGGGTCGGCGTCGCACTGCCCTCTTCGGGGCAGCCGTTGCCATCCTCGAAGCCGTCCATGTCCTCGGCTTGCTCGGGGCACTCATCGCCGTCGTCGGGCACGCCGTCCTCGTCGAAGTCGACATCGGGGCAGCCGTCTTCATCGGCGAGGCCATCGGTGTCTTCGGCCTCCGCAGGGCAACGATCGACATCGTCGTTCACGCCATCGCGGTCACGGTCGAGGTCGGGGCAGCCATCGGTGTCGCGGTCGCCGTCCATGTCCTCGGGATCGTTCGGACATGAGTCGTAGCCGTCGGCCACACCATCGCCGTCATCGTCTGGATCGGGGCAGCCGTCTTCGTCGTTGTGCTGGTCGAGATCCTCAGGCTGCTCTGGGCATTGGTCGACGGCGTCGAGCACCTGATCGTCGTCGTTGTCGGGCTCGGGGCAGCCGTCTTCGTCGGCGTAATTGTCCATGTCCTCGACGTCTGCCGGACATATATCGATATTATCGAGAAGCCCGTCGCCATCGCTGTCGGTGCTCGGCCTTGGCGAGTATGCGAAATCTCCGAGCACACGGAAAATCGGCACCCCGAGCGCGTAGGCGAGGCCTGCACCGCCGCCGAGGCGGATGGTGAAGTCATCGATGCGCATGACGGCCGATGCGCGGATCTCGGTGGGCGCCTCGTTGTCGTAGACAAGGCCAAAGGTCGTGGCGCCTGTGGCCTCGACGAGCAGGCCCCACATCTGATCGAAGTCGTATTGCGCGGCCGCGCCCCAGGTCATCTCGGGCGTGCGCCGACTGAGGATGACCTGCACCTCCTCGTGGTAGGCGCCACCGACGTTGATCGCCGCGCGGAAGCCGCCCGCAGCGACTGCGAAGATCATGTGACCACCGACCGCGAAGTTCGGGTCGCCTGCGTAGCGTCCGGGTGTGATGGCGCGCGCGACGGGTGCTGTTCCCCAGGCCGCCACGCCGAGCCCGAAGCCGCCCGAGTCGTCTGGGTCGATGAGGTTCACGAGCAGGTGCAGGCGCGGGTCACCGAGCGTCGTTCC